>CABVBU010000010.1 GCA_902496665.1 uncultured Clostridium sp.
TATCTTTTCTATCAGGACATGGTTTAATTCATCCAGGGAATAGAAGATCATATCTTCCATATCCATCAGGATGTGCATTGTAATGATCTTAACATATTGTAATCGTTGATTCTATTTATTTGACAAAGGAAGTTTCATCACTACAATCGCTCCTTGTCCATTCTCTCTATTCTTCAGTAAAATCTCACCATGATGAAATTCCATAATCTTTTTCGCAGAATATAATCCGATTCCGTGATTCTTCTGCGATTTTCTACTCTTATCACCTTGATAAAAAAGTTCTGTTGCATGTGCTAAATCTTCTTTCGTGAATCCAATCCCATTATCTTTTATTTCTATATAAAAGTAATAACTGTCTGTTTCCAATTTTAGTTCCAGCAATGGCCTTTTTTTAGAATGTTCTATCGCATTGCGAATGACATTTAAAACTGCCCTTTCAAGAAGTTTCAAATCTACATTCATGATTCTATGTTCCACTTGAATACTTTCTTTGATCGTAAGAGAATTCGTGTCTGCAATCTCACGAGCAGCTTCTTGAATACTCGCTGTAACATCTTCTATAGAAATCTCTTGTAGCAAACCATCTTCCCACCGATCAGACTGTCCTACTAAAGTCAATGTCTGTGCATACTCAGAAATCCGGCTGGCATTTTTCAAAATATAATCCACATACATTTTCTGTTCACTTGTCAAAGGCGTATTCTTCAGCAATTCTGCATTGCCTTGCACAATAGAAATAGGCGTTTTTAGATCGTGTGTTAAAGCAGATATTTGATTCCTTCGATTTTCTTCCTGCACCCAATTTTCCTTTAAAGAATTACCTAGTGCAGCTTTCATTTCGCCCATACTACATAGGACATGATTAAATTCCTTGATATTTGAACTGCCAATTTCAAAATCAAGATTTTGTTTGGCAATTTCTTCTGATGCAATCAACATTGGAACAAGCTGCTTCGATAACCTCTTAGCCCAAACAAAAGTAATGAAAACAATACTGGTAAAACTAAATACGATTAGCAAGATACCGAAAACCGTATTGAGTTTCGGAAAGTATCGCTCCATCCACGAATTGACATATTGAGGTTCAAGGGAGTATTGAACGATCAAATAACCATCTATCCTTTTGATTTCCATAAATGCGAATGAGGCAGTAGAATATACTTCCCGATTATGAAACTGTAATGCTTTTTCTTTTAAGGCTTGATCCATATCCGAATCCATCACCTGTCCATCCTCAGAAAGAAGTAAAAATTTTGTATTATCCGGTAGTACAGAGGATTCAAAAGGATCGGATTGCGATAGAACTGTCTTGCTTTCCAAAATCTGCTTTTCCATGTGATCTGCTGGAAGCACAAAACTGGAGCCAGAAAACAGGAAAAAGGAAAGTACGGCCAATCCTAGAGCCAGCAAAAGTCCACCACCTACACTTACTAGATATTGAAAGAAAACAAATTTCAATGATTTGCCCTTATGATTTATTCCCATTTATATCCAATCCCCCATACAGTCGCAATCGGAGACTCACCAAACTGTTGGAACTTTGCTCTGATATTCTTAATATGCTCCGAAACAGCGGAAGGAGATCCAATCCCATCGAATCCGAAAACCATCTCGTAAATTTGTTCTCTGGAAAAAACTTGTCCTTTTCGCTTAGCTAAAAGCTCAGAAATCTGATATTCCGACTTTGTAAACGACATTTTTATATCCTTTACGTAGATTTCGTTTGCAGATAGGTCAAAACGAATATTCCCCAAATGCAAGCTGGAGTGCCTTTCTCTTTTTTCTCTACGAAGATGAGCTTGAACTCTTGCGAGTAATTCGTTCATTCCAAATGGTTTCGTAATATAATCATCTCCACCACTTACTAACCCTTCAACAATATCAGATTCTAAAGACTTTGCTGTTAAAAACAAAATCGGACAATCTACCATGCTGCGAATTTGTTTGCAATAAGAAATTCCATCTAAATCAGGCATCATAATGTCTAATAAGATCAAATCATAGCTAGCCAGCTTACGCTGGTCAATCTGAGCAGGGCTTAGACAGCAGTCAACGAGATATGACTGCGTCCGCAATACATTTTTAACGAGTTCAAGCATATCCGGATCATCATCTACCACTAGAATTCTTGTCATATCCCATCCTCCTTCCTACTAAAATTTATTCATTGATTGTTCTACCATTCCACCATTTAAACCAAGCCAGTGATCCAATCATCAATACAAGCAGCATTGGAATTGCAACATAAGACCATTTTATCAACTCCGTGTACATCAAGCTTTGATCGGTCATTTGTTTAGACAAAAGAAAGGTGGAAGTCAATCTTGTTGGCCAAGCACAAGGTAAGAAATACCAGATTTTATCACCTAGTCCTGTCATGCAAAGAAATGCAAGTAACATCTCAATAAATCCAAGACCAATAGAAGCACTCCCACTTATTGCAAGGGACAACCATAAGTGAATGAGATATACCGAAATGATTCCTACAAAGAGGAAAAAAATCTCTGCAACTCCATCGGCCAAGGTTTGGTTTCCAAATAACAGTGCAAATATTCCAATCGACAATGTGATTGCTACAAAACCTCCAAGCAGCAGCACACTGAGTTTACCTAAATACGATTGACTTCTTCTTTTTGTTCCTGCAAGCAAAACCTGAAATCGACCAGCTTCAAATTCCATATCAATCATTTTTGCTGTAAGCAATCCAATAATTGTTGGCAAAAGTCCACCTAAAATTGAAGCATAGCTTTGATAAATCTCTGTAATCGAAAAATTTTTTAGGGTAGTTACCTTAGCAGCTCCCCAAAATAGAAGTGCATAAATAATTGGCAGTAGAATATGAATCCAAGGAACCCATGTATGTTTTAACTTATATAATTCTGATTTTATCACATTCATTTACTTCACCTCAATCCTTGAAAACCACTTGGCAGTAATCATTGTAATTAGCCCGAACAAGACAACTGAAGAGATAACAGGAATAAGAATGGAAGTATTTTCAATAAGTGGATGATTGGCGGTTACCGGAAGTCCATTTGGTAACACCTTAAGAATCGGAATCATCAATCGAATTCCCCATGTATATGGACATAGCATCCATAAAGAAGAATCTGCAAAAACGACTCCTAAACCTAATCCGATGATGACATTACTTGCTACACCAACAATAAACCCCAGTTTTTTCACCAAGAAAAGGCAAAATGGAATTTGCCATAGATAGGTAATCACAAGCAGCACACTTGCACTTAACAAAGTAGGGAATAGGTAACTTGATGTAAGCTGTTTTCCTACTGCAAATTGAAGAATATAAACTGCAAATAGATGAACCAAAGCAGCAACCACAATGTACAAAAGGGCTGTTAAAACCTTTGCAATCCACACCTTCGTTAAACTTACGGGAAGCGAATAGATTGCTCGATACTTTAACTTTTTATCTTCTTTTCTATGCATTAAACCCGGAATCAAGGCGAAGGTTACAGGCATGATCATCGCATACCACCAATTAAATGCATTGATTGTAAAATATGATTGCATTAAAACAAAAGAAAGCAATACCGTAACTAGAGGAAGAATAAGCATTAGTTTCTTTAAAATACTATTCTTATGTTTTAGATTTTCAGCAAGCATATATTTATAAAGCATGTTCGTTTTCCCTCCTTCCCTTCTTCACAACATTCATGAATAATTCTTCAAGGTTTTCCTGATGGTTGATCGCATTTTGATATTCCAAACGCCCATTGTTTATAATCCCAATGTGGTCTGCAATTTGCTCAACTTCCGCCAGAATATGACTAGATAGGATAACGGTAATTCCTTGTTCGGGAAAACTTTTTATTAAATCCCGTAATTCTTGAATACCCAATGGATCTAGGCCATTTGTTGGTTCATCCAAAATAAGCAAGCGTGGATGATTTAATAATGCAATTGCAATACCTAATCTCTGCTTCATTCCGATAGAGAACTGCCCACTTTTCTTTTTTCCAGTATTCTTTAAATCAACGATTTCAAGCACTTCTTTGATTCTAGAATCCGGCAGTCCAAGAAGTAATGTTCTTACCTTTAAATTTTCCCACGCTGTCAGATTATCATAAAGTGGTGGCATTTCAATTAACGCACCTATCTTTTCTAAATCTGCTCTGCTCCATGGCTTATCCTCAAATAAAATTTCACCGGAAGTCTTATGAAGCATGCCCGTAATCATTTTTAAAGTCGTAGATTTACCGGCACCATTTGGCCCCAATAATCCATATACTGAGTTTTTTTCAATCTGTAGGGAAAGATTTGCAACTGCTTTTTGTCTACCAAATTTTTTTGTCAGTTCCTTTGTTTCTAAAATGTATCTATTCATTATGAAATCCTCCTTTTAAGGGAAATATAAAACATAATTTTAAGGATTTCATAAGGGTGGAAGTGATTTTTCAAGATTCAATTTATGATTAACTAAAGTAACTTCTAATCCAACTGTATATGCAAAGAGAGGATGGTTATGAGCCATCCTACAAAATATATTATCTTTTCTTCACTTTCTTTTTTGCTTTCAGATGAATCGCTTTTTCATAAGAATATGGAAGCCAATCGGCAATCGCTCTTGCCTGTGCAGATTCAAATAAAGCATCAAAGTCTTTGCCGGCTTTCAGCTTTGCAAAACCCTCTTTAATGGCTGAGTCTTCCATGGAAGAAATCCAAAGTCGCTCCATTCTCTTTTTACAATCCGATTGCATATAAACCAAGCGAAAGATTCTAAGACCTTTTTTCGTCCTCCTTCACCATCTGGTACAAACACGAAATATTTGAAAAAGTGCCTAAAATGAAGGATTTTCAGGTATTGGCCTTTTGTAGCAACGCTATAGTCTCCACATGGCTGGTGGCCGGGAACTGGTCCACAGCCCATGCCTTCTCCGCCCTATACCCTTTCTTCTTAAAATACGCCAGATCTCTCGCCAGCGTCTCCGGATTGCAGGACACATAGACCACGCGGTCCGGATTCAAGATCGCTACAGCATCCATAAATTCTTCTGTGCTTCCGCTTCTCGGCGGATCCATAAATACCACATCGGCATGCGCGTTCTGGGAGGCCATCTGGACCATGAATTTTCCGGCATCGTTGTTGTAGAAGCGGATGTTTTTCTCGCCGTTTGCCTTCGCGTTTGTTACGGCATCCCGGACGGCATCCTTGTTTAGCTCGACGCCAATGACTTCCTTTGCGGCAGACGCTGCGACGATTCCGATGGTTCCGATTCCGCAGTAGGCGTCAACAACGGTCTCTTTTCCGGTGAGTCCTGCTGCCTCGATCGCCAGGTTGTAGAGTTTCTCCGTCTGAACCGGGTTGATCTGGTAGAAGGATTTTGAGGAGATCCGGAATTTCTTGCCGCAGAGGACATCGACGATAAATCCAGGTCCGTAGAGCACATGTTCCTTTTCCCCAAGGACCATGCTGGTGTCACGTCCATTTACATTCTGCACCACCGTCGTGATCTCCGGGTGAACCTTTCGGAGCGCCTTCACGAAGTTGTTCTTCGACGGGAACACCGGGGATGCGGTGATCAGGACTACCATGATCTCCCCTGTGGCATGGGCGGTGCGCACCAGGACATGGCGCAGGAAGCCGTATCCGGTATCCTCATCGAATACCTTCATTTTGAAGGATGGAAGAAGTTCACGGATCGTTCCGATGATCTCGTCCGCCTTTTTGTTCTCGATCAGGCATGTCTCCACCGGGAGAACCGTGTGGGTTCCCTCTTTGTATACGCCGGAGATGATACGGCCTTTCCTGTCGCGGGCCATGACTGCATGGACCTTGTTCCGGTAATGGAACGGGTCGTCCATGCCGATGATCTCCTCGACCCTGCAGAACGGGCGGAGAAGATCAGAAACCTCTTTCTTTTTGTGCTCTAACTGCTTCTCATATGGCATATCCAGATACTGACAGCCGCCACAGGTCTTGAAATGTGGACAGAGGGATTTTTTCCGCTCTGTTTTTGCTTCTGCCTGGACAGATGCATTTTTTCCCTGAACATGTGCTGTTTTGCGGTCATCCTGGCGTTTCACTGCGGATGCCGCCTTCTTTTTGTCACCAGCGTTCACGTTTTTCTCCCCTGTCTGATTCCATACTCCGCCATACTTCTTTTCTAATTTTTCATCAATATATCCCAGCTTTTTTTCTACACTTTTATCCTGATTTCCGTAGTTTCTTCCGTTTCTTTTCTCTGTACCGCTGACGAAATTCTGCATTTCTTTTCTTCCGCTATTCCTTTCGGTCTTCCCGTTCACATTTCTTCCATTATTCTCGTTTCTGCCAGCGTTCTCTTTTTTCCAGCTCTTCTTTCCATTCTCCCCGGCACCTTTAAACTTCTTTTCCCTGTATTCCATAATAAATATTTCTCCATTCTTATCTGAAACATTCCGCTTGATTCCCGGAATGCGGATGATTATAATAACACATAAAGTATAGCGTTTTTTCCCGGAATATTCCACTGAAACTTTTTATCTGGGACCATTCCGGCCGTTATACACAGTTGGGCATTTTCTGAGCTGAAAATTCCGCATGATACATGCAGATTTTGTCGGCTTAGAATGCAAAGCATCAGTAAAATCAGTTGTAACTGTTCCTCACATTTTCAAGAAAGGACGCAGCATCTGGACACTCCAGACACTGCCGGAAAACAAATCATGAATAATGAATCCAATACCCCTGTTGCCGAATCCGGACGCCCGAAGGACGTCACCGGACGAATCGAGACCGAGATCCGCACCTACGATCTCCTGGACTCCTTAAATATTCCCTACATGCGCTTTGACCATGAGGCCGCATTCACCATCGACGCATGCAACGGTGCAGACGAAGTCCTTGGGATCCATATCTGCAAGAACCTCTTCCTCTGCAACGCCCAGAAGACAAAGTTCTACCTCCTCCTGATGCCGGGACATAAGAAATTCAAGACGAAAGTTCTCTCCAAACAGATCGGCTCCGCGAGGCTTTCCTTTGCGGATGATGACCATATGAAAGAATTTCTCGGCCTGACTCCCGGTTCTGTCAGCATCATGGGACTCATGAACGACCCGGAGAACCATGTAAAGCTTCTGATCGATTCTGACGTCTTAAAGGACGAGTATTTCGGCTGCCATCCGTGTATCAACACCACAAGCATGAAGCTCAAAACGTCCGATATCATGGAGAAATTTCTCCCGGCTGTTCATCACGAGCCGACGATCGTGGATCTTCCATGGGAGGAATAAAACAGCGTTTTCCACCAATCATCGTAAGTACCAGTTTTCCCACACGCTAAAGTCACCTGTAGAATCCATTAGCAGGAATTGTTTCTACATGTATATCTAAAAAGAAGAACAAGAACGCAGATCTCATCAAGAGACCGCGTCCCCGTTCTTCTTTTTTATCCTTTATTCTATCCTGAAACCTTTATCCGCTCACTGCGCATTTCCGCAGAAAACGTACCATTTTCCCGGCCACAAAGCATCCAAAATGTGCTGATCTGCCGCCCGTTCCCCGGAAGCTCCGGTTTTACTGCATCACACCATTCGCATCAAACGTATAGCCGACGCCATCGATCGTCATCGTTGTGCCTGTCACCATAGCACCTAACTCAGACGGATCCAGATAATACCAGTATCCATCCGGATTGATCCAGCCGCTCATTCTTCCGCCATCACGGTAGAAGTACCATTTGCCACCCTCATTCTTCCACTCACCTGTATCCACCGCGGTTCCCTTAGTGACCGGAGCGTAATCCTTGTAAGCGAATTCCAGGCATACATTTCCGTTGATTCCGTTTACATGACTCTTATCCGTACACTGCCAGATCGTGCGGCCCTCGTATGTACCGTCCGCGCCGTATCTCGCAAGCCAGATATCATAGTGGATCTGCTTTGTGTCCATCTCGGTCGTAAATTTGCTGTAGTCGCTGTAGACGATCGGTGTGTAGCCTGCCGCAGCGATCGTATCACAAAACGCGTTTACCACATCCGTGAGCTCCTGAACCGAAAGCTCCAGGATATATTTTGACTCTACATCCACAGCGATCGGGTACTTTACATTGTATCCGGATACTTTTTCTACAGCATATTTTGCAGCCGCCTTCGCTTCCTCCACAGTTTTCGTCTGAAGATAAACATACGGAGCTGCCTGAACTCCGTTGTCCAAAGCGCCCTTCATATTTTTCTCATAATTCGGATCCATGGTGTAACCACCCTCATATCCGTAAGACATCATCTTAATAAAGGCGAATGATATATCATCTGCCGCAACCTTCGCCCAGTCGATATCTCCCTGCCATTTTGCAACACTGATGCCGCGGAGAAGCGCTCCCTCTATTGTTTTTCCATTATTGTCCACATAAACACCATTTACCTTTTTCCATGCATTTGCAGGATCCGTTACACTGGTATCCGTGGATGCCTTATTCTGCTCATCATAACCCGGTCCGATCTCATCCGCAAACGCGGTAAAACTGCCCTGTGTGATCATTAGCGCCGCAAGGACTGCTGCCATATATCGAAATTTTTTCTGAAACATTCTGCTTCCGCCTTTCTTCTCTGTCCGTGTTTTATTCCTTAAATATTTTCCATCTTCAAAACTGCACAAGAAACCGTTGTAACTATGAGGATGCTGAACAGTTACAAACAGTTTTCTTTAAGTCTTCACAAGTATACTACAATTTCCCTCTTTTTTTATTAAGAACTTCTTACATTTTCGTTGTCACAGTTCTAAGACTTTGTGGCAAAATTTCGTCCAGGATAAAAGCCGCCAGTTTCCGGTCAGTTCCGGCCAGCTTTCCCTGTGCCACAAAAACAAAAGAACCCTTGAAAACCAAGGGTTCCGGCGCGGAGACGGAGGGATTCGAACCCTCGTACCGGGATGAACCGATAAACGCATTTCGAGTGCGCCGCGTTACGGCCGCTTCGCTACGTCTCCAGGATGTCTGCCTCTTTAAAAAAGGCAGACTACATATTATTATACATATTTTTTCAGATTTGTATAGAGAAATTACAAAATAATTTTCACCAGCTTGCTCTTGCGTCGGTTTTCATCTCAAAATGCTTTGCAAGCTTGCCTGCATAAACATTTTTAAATGTGAACCGATATTGGGCGAACGCCAAATGCTTCTTGATTTCATGCACATGAAAACAAGAAGATAGCAGGCATCAACCCACTAGTTTCCTTCCGCAAAATAAGCATCCACCGCCCCGGCGATCCCGCTCGCGATCTTCCCCTGGTAACCGTCATCCTGCAGCCAGGTATCCTCGTCAGGATTGCTTAAAAATCCCATCTCAAACACACAGACCGGAATCTCGCACCAGTTGATATCGGAGGAGCTGTCTGTCTCCTGGACACCGCGGTTTTTCGTGCCTGTGGTGCCGCAGACGGTGTCGACGATCTTCTTGGAAAGATTATAGCTCTTGTCGTGAAGACTGGCGTTATAAGGATTCTGGGCCGTCATGCAGGTGGACAGCGCGCCGTAGACGCTGGAGTTATCCATGAAACCGGCATGAAGACGGATCAGGATATCCGCTCCGCTCTTGTTTGCCGCCACAGACCGCTCCGCGCTGCTCATGTTCACATCATGGCTCGTGCGGATCATGACGACATGATAACCGCGGTTTATAAGCTCTTTTTCCAGCTTTTTCGCCACCGTAAGCGTCACCTCGTACTCCGGAACTCCGCTGGATGTCCCCACCGCGCCTTCCGGCATCTTTGCCTTCATGGTCGTGGAGGACGGGCCGATAGGCTCTTTTGAGGTGTTCGCCTTTGCCTGATGTCCCGCGTCGATGGCAACGGTGTGACCGTTAAACGGGATCTCCGGTGCGGTCTCAGCATCATCGCTCGCAGCCGCTGTGTAAGCCGCCGCGGCCGCCTCTCTCGCGGCCTCGACGCTCTCCGCCTCGGACATCTCTGAGGACAGTTCTTCTGATTCTGAAGCTGCTTCCTCCAGTCCTGAACTCTCAGAAGCCACATCACCGCCCTCTGGATCTGCGCTTAGCGGTTCCCCGGCAGCTTTTCCAAGCGCCGGCACGTCTGCATCCCCGGATCCGGAAGCTCCTGTATCCGTGCTTTCTGCCGCCGGGTCTGCACCATTCCCGGACATTTCAGACTCCGACACCGTTTCACTGCTCAGATCCACCGCCTCATATTTCCTCGTCCCATTGCAGCCGGTAAGCACCAGAGCGAAAAGGGCTGCAAAGACAAGGAATCGGAGGAGTCCGTTTCCCTTTTTCATCCTGCTCATAGGATCGTTCCTCCTCCGACTACGCATTCATTTTCATAAAATACAACTGCCTGTCCCGGCGTGATTGCGCGCTGCGGTTCCTTAAACTGACACTCTACCGTTCCATCCGGGAGTTCCCTGATGATACAAGGGGATCCCTTGTGGCTGTAGCGGATCTTCGCGAGGACCTCTTTCTCCTCTCCATGAAGACCGTCGATCGCCATCCAGTTCACATCCCTGCAGATCAGATGATCGGAAAACACATCATCCCCATCGCCGATGACGACCTCGTTGGTCTCCGGACGGATCCCTGTGACGAACACCGGGTGTCCCATCGCAAGGTTCAGGCCCTTTCTCTGGCCAACGGTGTAGTGGGTGATTCCCTTATGTTTTCCGAGGATCACGCCATTTTTGTCCACAAAGTTTCCGCATCCCGGAACATCGGACGCCTCGCGCTCGATAAATCCGGCATAATCGTTATCCGGCACAAAGCAGATCTCCATGCTGTCCTTCTTCTTTGCCACGGTGAGTCCACGGTCCTCGGCGATCTTTCTCACCTCGTCCTTCGCGTAATCACCGATGGGCATCAACGTCCTGGAGAGCTGGAACTGGGTCAGGTTGTAGAGTGCGTAGGTCTGGTCCTTCGCCGCTGTCACGGAATTGCGGATCGTGTAACGTCCGTTCGGCAGCTGGCTGATCCGGGCATAGTGACCGGTCGCAATATAATCGGCGCCGATCTCCAGGCTGCGCTCCAAAAGCGCCTCCCATTTTACATAGCGGTTGCAGGCAATGCACGGATTCGGTGTCCGTCCGTGCAGATACTCCGCAACAAAATAGTCGATCACATTCTTCTGGAATTCTTTCCGGAAGTTCATAACATAGTAGGGAATTCCAAGTGTCCACGCAACGCGTCTCGCATCCTCCACCGCGCTGAGTCCGCAGCATCCGCCGTTTTCCTCAACCGTACAGGAATCCTCTTCCTGCCAGATCTGCATGGTGACACCGATCACGTCGTATCCCTGTTCCTTCAAAAGACAGGCAGCAACCGATGAGTCCACGCCTCCGGACATTCCTACCACGACTTTTTTCTTCATTAATATTCCTCGTCCTCTTCATGCTCACTGATATCGGACACCGGCTTCTGTAAGCCTTTGATCTCGATATGGTGCTTTTCCGCATAATCCCAGAGTGCTGCATGGATCGCTTCCTCTGCAAGCAGGGAGCAGTGAACCTTTACCGGCGGAAGTCCGTCAAGTGCTTCCATAACTGCCTTATTGGTTACTTCCATCGCTTCCTCAATCGTCTTTCCCATTACCATCTCTGTCGCCATGCTGCTTGTAGCAACTGCAGCACCGCAGCCGAAGGTTTTAAACTTGCAGTCACGGATGATGTGGCTCTCGTCATCGATGTCGAGATAGATTCTCATGATATCGCCGCATTTTGCGTTTCCGACAGTACCTACGCCGCTGGCGTCCTCAATTTCTCCCATGTTTCTTGGGTGCTGGAAATGGTCCATTACTTTCTCTGAATACATTATTTTTCCTCTTACTTTCTGTTCTTCTTAATGAAATCCTCATAGAGTGGAGACATTGCGCGAAGCTTCTCCACGATCTTCTTAAGGCAGTCTACAGTATGGTCAATCTCTTCCTTCGTTGTCTCCTCACTCAATGTGAGACGTAAGGAGCCGTGTGCGATCTCGTGCGGAAGTCCGATAGCTAAGAGCACATGAGACGGGTCCAGGGAACCGGATGTGCATGCAGATCCGCTGGATCCGCAGATTCCGTCCATGTCCAGCATGATGAGTAAGGACTCACCCTCGATGAACTGGAACGCGAAGTTTGCGTTGTTGGAAAGACGGTTCGTGCGGTGGCCGTTTAAACGTGTATACGGAATCTCATCCATGACACGTCCGATCAGGTAATCGCGGAGCTCTGTCTCCTTCTTCTTATTATTCTCAAGCTCTGCCATTCCGATCTCGACAGCTTTTCCGAGACCGACGATTCCCGGCACATTCTCAGTTCCGGCACGGCGTTTTCTCTCCTGGGCACCGCCATGGATGAAGGAGCGGAGCTTTAAGCCTTTTCTGATGTAGAGGAAGCCGACTCCCTTCGGTCCGTGGAACTTGTGGCCGCTGGCGCTTAACATGTCGATATGGTACTCATCCACATTGATTGGCTCATGGCAGAATGCCTGAACCGCGTCTGTGTGGAAGATGATCCCGTTCTCATGGGCGATCTCACCGATCTCCTTGATCGGCTGGATCGTTCCGATCTCGTTGTTGGCGAACATCACAGAGATCAGGATCGTATCCGGGCGGATCGCTTTCTTCAACTCGTCGATGGAAACGGAGCCGTACTCGTCTACCGGAAGGTAGGTGATCTCATAGCCGCGCTTCTCGAGATACTCACAGGTGTGAAGGATCGCGTGGTGCTCGATCTTTGTTGTGATGATGTGTTTTCCTTTGGACGCGTAAGCCTCCGCAGTCGCGATCAGGGCCCAGTTGTCGGACTCGGAACCGCCATTTGTGAAGTAGATCTCATTGTCCTTTGCGCCGAGAGCGTTTGCTACAGTCTCTCTTGCTTTTGCGAGGGCTTCCTTGCACGGGGTGGAAAACTCATATACCGCGGAAGGGTTTCCGTAATATTCTGTATAAAACGGCAGCATGGCTTCCACGACTTCCGGACGTACCTTTGTCGTAGCCGCATTGTCGAGATAGATTACTTTTTTCATTGTTCCGCCTTTCTGTAAAGCTTGATCGTCCAGTCTTGCCGTTATACCGCCGCAAAGCTGAACTGTTACTATTTATTTTATGCCATGACCCGCGAGTCAGCGCCAGAAAAGCGCGGACAGGCCACAGATATCCTACATTATATACGAAACCCGTCGGGAATTTCAACCGGTAATCTTATGTTTTTTCAGAAATACACAGTAACTCGCTAAGTATTTAGGAATTCCCCGTATTTTCAGCGGTTTCAGCCGTCATATCCATCTCTTATTTCCACATATATATAACAGAATCCTTCTGTCTCAACGGAGCTGCCCATGCCTTCTTCCCATAAAACTCACCCACTGATCACTGGAACCATTCTCCTCACCGCCGCCGGACTTCTCTCCCGGGTCCTCGGCTTTTTCTACCGGATCTTTCTCTCCCGGACTATCGGTGCGGAGGGACTCGGAATCTACCAGATGATCTTCCCAGTCTACGGAATCTTTTTCTCCCTCTGCGCCGGGTCGATCCAGACCGCCATCTCCCGCTTTACCGCGGCGGACCCGGATCGTGCGAAGCGGACGCTGCTCTCTGGATTTTCTTTATCCTTCGCCATGTCTCTGGCCGCCGCCTTCATGATCCGGCACTTCTCGGGCCCTCTTGCGGAACATGTCCTCATGGAACCTCGGTGTGCCCCGCTGCTCTCCGTCATGGCCTTCGCGATTCCGTGTACCTCCGTCCATGCCTGCATCTGTGGATATTATTATGGAAAAGAAAAAGTCTCTGTCCCTGCCGCCTCCCAGCTCCTGGAGCAGATGATCCGGATCTTTACGGTATTTCTGCTGATGTCTGTCTGCATCGAGAAACAGATTCCGGTCACCGTGTCACTTGCCGTATTCGGGCTGGTTGCCGGGGAAGCCGGATCAGCGTTGTTTGTGCTGATATTTTTTCTTTTATTTCATGAATTTCACGAAAATACAGGCAGATCCTACAGGATTGGCCAAAGTTCCATAAAAAATCCGCTTTTCAGGAATTTCGGACGAATTTCGGATCTCTCCGGCAATCTGTTCTCTCCCATGGCCGCCCTCCTGGCCCTCGCTGCCCCACTCATGGCAAACCGTCTCGTCCTGAACCTTTTGCAAAGCGCGGAGACGATCATGATCCCGGCGCGCCTGACCGTCTACGGACTCACCCGTTCCCAGGCCGTCAGTACATATGGAACACTCACAGGCATGGCCATGCCTTTTGTCCTCTTTCCATCGGCCCTGGTAAACTCCCTGGCTGTGGTCCTGCTGCCCGCCACTGCGAGGCACCAGTCCGCCGGAAATGACTCTGGAATTGCCGCCGGAATCTCCATGTCCTTCCGATACAGCCTTTATCTCGGAATTTTTTGCATCGGGGTCTTCACAGTCTTCGGAGATGCGCTGGGCTTACAGATATTTAAAAGCCAGGACGCCGGATCTTTCATTCAGATCCTCGCCTGGCTCTGCCCGTTTCTCTATCTCGCCACCTCATCCGGAAGCATTTTAAATGGGCTCGGAAAGACGAAACTCACGTTTTTCCATCACCTGGTCTCACTTCTCGTCCGCATCGCCTTTGTGTGGTTCGGGATCCCGGAGTTTGGGATCCGCGCCTGCCTCTGGGGGATGCTGGCGAGTGAGATCCTTTTAGCCCTGCTCCATATTCTGGCGCTCCGGCGCTCCGTGTCCTATGACTGGAACGTCTGGACCTTCATCGGAAAACCAGTTTTCTGCCTGCTCTGCGCCCTGTGGATCTTCCGGCTTTTCCCGGAAGAACTGCCGATCCCTGCAGGTTTTCCGGATTTTTTCCGAACAGCAGCGCAGGTACTCATCTTATCCACCGTGTATCTCCTGTTTCTGCTCTTTTTTCACAGAAAACAAGATCAGATAACTTCATAAAAAGTGCAATTTTTTATGCCACGCACGATCACATTACTGCTGTTCGCAGTTTCAAACAGCAGAACATGAGCAGGATGTTATCACTCATCAAATTCCACAGTCACATAATACCCGCGGTCGTTCTGGATAATATCCTTCACGATGCCTTTTTTACTTTTCAGTCTCTCCGTAAACCGGAACAGCCCTGACATGGCCACCGCCGGTTCGATCATGTAGTTCACATTGACCGGTGTGATGGACTCGCTGACGTCCACCTCCTGTCCGACCTCCACAAGGCCCGGGCGTTCCATTTTAAATACGATCTCCCTCATTTTTATCCTCTTTTCTATTTACGGTAACAGGCATTCCAGAAGCCGTGAAACTCTTCGTCGGTACCTTCTGGTTCTCACCTTCCGCTTTGTATCATCGCCACCGGCAACTTCTTCCGGATGCCCAGTAACGTAAAAATGCCGCCAGCCCGCTTTTTTAGCGTTCCCCAGCGGCATATACCTTTTTACTTTCCCGGCATCGCTGCCATGTTCTCTCAAACCTGTCTGACGAGCTTATTTCCCCTCGTAAATGATCGCAGAATCCACATCATACTTCTGAAGCTTATCTCTTCCCTTTAATCCTGCAAGCTCCATCACGAAACAGATCTTAACAACTTCTCCGCCAAGCTCCTCCACAAGCTTTGCGATAGCTTCAACAGTTCCGCCTGTGGCGATCAGGTCATCAATGATCACGACCTTCTGACCCGGTTTGATGGAATCTTTGTGAAGCTCGATGGTTCCGGTACCGTACTCCAAGGCATACTCCATAGAAACGGTCTCTCTCGGAAGTTTTCCCGGTTTTCTCGCCGGAACAAAGGATTTTCCCATCGCGTAAGCGACCGGTGTTCCGAAAATAAATCCTCTGGACTCCGCTCCAACGACCACATCGAAATCTACATCCTTCACCATATCAAGGAGAGAATCGATCGCCAGCTTTAATCCGTCCGGATCCTGTAAAATTGAAGTGATATCACGGAAAATAATTCCCGGCTCCGGAAAATCCGGGATGCTTACTACATAATCTTCCAGCTTTTTCATAATATTTATGGTTCCTTTCTGATTCGATCCACGATTGCTTCTATTTTATCACATGTATTTTTTTCTGGCAACCATGATAAAAAGCAAAACGTCGGTTGAATGCCTACCATTTTTGTAGTATAATCAGAACAGTTCCAGATTCCGTATGATGAGCGGAATCTTTGTTTGTTTCATCTGCGGATGCCCTCTGAGCGCATTTCTGCAGAATAATATCGCAAAATTGTTCCGTATCGGCACAGTTATAACATTTTTTAGGAAGTCCAGTGATCTGAACATCTCACATCTTGTCGGATCGCTGTTGAAATTGGTGAAATAATCATGAAAATATCTACAAAAGGCCGTTATGCCCTGCGTATGGTCATCGATCTGGCTGAACATGCCGACGATGGCTTTATCTCTTTAAAAGACATCGCCGCCCGTCAGGGTCTCTCAAAAAAATATTTAGAGCAGATCGTTCCACTCTTAAACAAGACCGGAATGCTCTCCACCACCCGCGGCTACCAGGGCGGATACAAACTCGCAAAATCCCCGTCGGAATGCACCGTCGGTGCGATCTTACAGACCACTGAAGGCAGTCTCGCCCCGGTCTCCTGCCTCGAGCATACTCCAAACCCCTGCGAGCGCTGCTCCGCCTGCGACACACTCCCGGTTTGGGAAGGCTTAAACCGCGTCATCATGGACTACTTAGACGGAATCACGATCCAGACGATCCTCGACCAGAAACATGAGCTGGAGGAAAAGCACAGACTGGCGGCTGAGGAGATCTTAAACAGTGTGAAGGGTCCGTGTCAGTCATAAAATCTGCGGCTCTGTAACTTTTTTATATTGTATTTTTATATATCGAAACAAAAAAGCTTCGCAAAAAATTGTCTTAAGGCAGTTTCCTACGAAGCTTTTTCTGTGCCTGTTCAACGGCACAGACCGTTACAGATTTATATATTTGGGACGGTAGCATGGCATCCGCATATATTCCACTTCCGTCCAACAACAGAACAGCGGTCACACATATTGCTACGCAATGACCGCTGTCCTGTATTCGTTCGTTAATTGAGGGGGATTTTTTCCAGCACAGCTCGACGCACGGCTGAACTGTTGGGGGGATTATTCCTGTAATGTCTTAAACGCCTCGTCCAGATCCTCGATGATGTCGTCGATGTTCTCTGTACCGATGGAGAGACGGATCGTGTTCTGCTTGATGCCCTGGTCCGCTAACTCCTCGTCATTTAACTGGGAGTGAGTTGTGGAAGCCGGATGGATCACGAGGGACTTCACGTCAGCGACGTTTGCAAGTAAGGAGAAGAGTTCGAGGTTATCGATGAACTTCTTCGCTGCCTCTGCGCCGCCTTTGATCTCGAAGGTGAAGATGGAGCCGCCGCCGTTCGGGAAGTATTTCTTGTAGAGTCTCTGCTGTTCCGGATCATCAGATACGGACGGATGGTTTACTTTTTCTACGAGCGGATGGTTGTTTAAGTACTCAACAACCTTTAATGCGTTCTGTACATGGCGCTCTACACGGAGAGACAGTGTCTCGAGTCCCTGTAAGAAGATGAATGCGTGGAACGGGGAGATTGTTGCTCCTGTGTCACGAAGTAAGATCGCACGGATCTTTGTAACGAATGCTGCTTTTCCTGCTGCCTTTACGAAGCTTACGCCGTGGTAGCTCGGGTTCGGCTCAACTAAGGACGGGAACTTTCCGCTTGCTTCCCAGTCGAAGTTGCCGCTGTCGATGATCACACCGCCGATGGTGGTTCCGTGGCCACCGATGAATTTTGTTGCGGAGTGGAATACGATATCAGCGCCGTACTCGATCGGTCTTACAAGGTATGGAGTCGCGAATGTGTTGTCCACAACAAGCGGGATCTTATGTGCGTGGGCGATGGATGCCAGCTTCTCAATATCAACGACATCGGAGTTCGGATTTCCAAGTGTCTCAACATGGATTGCTTTTGTATTCTCCTGGATCGCGTTCTCAACTTCCTCGTAGTTAAACGGGTCAACGAAGGTTGCTGTCACGCCGTACTCCGGAAGTGTGTGTGCTAAAAGGTTGTATGTTCCGCCATAGATGTTCTTTGCCGCGACGATGTGGTCACCTGCATGTGCAAGGTTCTGGAATACATAGGTTGCAGCTGCCGCGCCGGAGGCAACTGCCAGCGCCGCAACGCCGCCCTCCAATGCTGCGACTCTCTTCTCAAATACATCCTCGGTCGGATTTGTCAGTCTGCCGTAGATATTTCCTGCGTCTGTGAGTCCGAAACGTGCTGCCGCATGCTCGCAGTTTCTGAATACATAGGAAGAGGTCTGGTAGATCGGAACCGCTCTCGCGTCTGTCACCGGATCCGGCTGCTCCTGTCCTACATGAAGCTGTAATGTCTCGAATTTGAAGTTTCTCTCTGCTCTTGTTTTCTTTGCCATAGTGATTTTCCTCCTCTTATTCCGGATCGGGACGTCGCGTGTGGTTCCCGAAAAAATTTCTTATTTTCATTTACCAACCACCCTATCTGGTTGCAAGGTAATAGTACCATATGTTGGAAAATCTGTCTAATTGGATGTACTCAAGGTTTGTTATAGGTTTTTCCTATTGCTCCTGTATCTTTTTTCTCGTTTTACATCTTCTCAAAAAAGGAAAATCACATTATAATAAATATATGATAGTAAAGAGATTATTTGAGGTGGTAAATTTCATTGCAACCACGCACCCTATGGGTTAAAAGAGAGGCAGGAGCCGCGACGCCTGCCAAATAATCTCTTTCGCTTTTTTATATTGACCCTGAATCAGCTCTGGTTTTCTGCCAGAGTTTTTTTGCACCTTTTCCTGCCCCTCTCATACACTGAACATATATGACGATCGCAAAGAGAGGTCTTTTGGTATTATGAGAAAAATTCTGGCACCGGTTCTTCTTGTGTTTACGGCGGTGGCTCTGCTTGCCGGGTGTAAGAAGAACACGGAATCATCTTTAACTCCTGTTACCTTAAATGAAGTCGCCCACTCCATCTTCTACGCGCCCCAGTATGCCGCCATTGAGCTGGGATACTTTAAAGATGAAGGAATCGATCTGACACTCGTAAACGGCGCGGGGGCTGACAAGGTCATGACCGCCCTGGTATCCGGGGATGCAGATATCGGGTTCATGGGCTCGGAGGCGAGTATCTATACTTATATCCAGGGCGATGATGACTACGCCGTGAACTTCGCCCAGCTCACCCAGCGGGCCGGAAACTTCCTCGTGGGGCGGACACCGGAAGCTGATTTCAAATGGGATAACCTCGTCGGTAAGAAAGTCTTAGGCGGCCGGGCAGGTGGCATGCCGCAGATGGTATTCGAATATATCTTAAAGAAAAACGGCATTGATCCCGCAAAGGATCTCACCATCGACCAGAGCATCAGCTTCGGACTCACCGCGGCAGCATTCACCAGCAATGATTTCGACTATACCGTTGAGTTCGAGCCTTTCGCGACAGCCCTGGAACAGGAAGGAAACGGCTATGTAGTGGCATCCCTCGGAAAAGATTCCGGCTATGTACCCTACACGGCCTACAGTGCCAAGAAGAGCTATATCGAAAAGCACCCGGAGATCATCCAGAAATTCACAAACGCGATTCAGAAAGGTCTCGACTATGTAAACACCCACTCCGCCGAGGAGATCGCCGAGACCATCAAGCCGCAGTTTAAGGAGACCGACACCGAAAAGATCGCCATCATCGTAGACCGCTACAAAGAACAGGATACCTGGAAAGGGAATACGATCTTTGAGAAGGAAAGCTTTGAGCTTCTCGAGAACATCCTGGAAGAAGCCGGAGAACTCGACACACGTGTTCCTTATGAGGATCTTGTAAATACAGGGTTTGCGAAGGCAGCGGCAGGAAAATAATATCAAAACAGCGGCTTAAAATTCCACCTACAGAACTCGCCACTGGCATTTTTTCAGATGCATGGCAACAAAAAAGGAATATGGCAAAGCACATTCCCTCACTGGGGCGGTCATTTGCAGCCGCCCCGACCCTTCTGTTTTTCGATTCTTCTACACCGTATCTCCCTGCACTTCCTCACCTTTCATTCTCCACCATCCCGTCATCCACTTCACATAATCGGTAAATCCCGCGGGATCCACATCCTGCACCGCAATGACAGGAATACTCCCGATCTCCTCCCCGTTAAACCGGTAGCGCAGCGTCCCCATCTGGTCTCCCGCCTTTACCGGTGCCTTTGCGCTCTCTTCCAGGGTCAGTTCCCGCTCCACGCCGGAAAAATCCTCCCCGTGGAGTCCAAGATATGTAAAGATGTCCCCGTAGGAAAGTTCCACCTCCGGCTCCTTTCCGCCTGTCACTGGAAGTTTCGGGAGTTCCGGCGGTGTCTCGTCCTTATAGAGCCTGCAGTTCCCATACCCATAATTTAAGAGCGTCACCGCGTCCTTAAACCTCGCCTTAAAGTCCGGCGCTGCCATGATCGCGGCGATGAGTTCTACCCCGTCCTTTTTCGCCGTGGCGGAGAGACAGTATTTCGCGATGCTGGTGGAACCAGTCTTCAGTCCCGTCACCTCAAAATTCGTCGCCATCTTTAAGAGCTTATTCGTATTGGAAAGGCCAAATTCCTTCGTTCCCTGCTTCGTCACATGGGTGATGTTCTCCATCCAGATCGTCGTGTAGTTTTTGATCTGCGGGTATTTCGTGATCAGCTCCCTGGACATGAGGGCGATGTCCCGGGCCGTCGTCACATGTTCCGGGGAATCCGTGAGTCCGCAGCAGTCGATGAACTTCGTGTGCTCCATTCCCAGTCCTTTCGCCCGTTCGTTCATCATCTTCACGAACGTCCCCTCGTCCCCGCCGATAAACTCCGCCATGGCCACCGATGCATCGTTTCCGGAGGCGATGACGATGCACTTGATCAACGTCTCCACCGTCTGGATCTCGCCCTCTTCTAAAAACACCTGGGATCCGCCCATAGATTTTGCGTGGGCGCTTGTCACCACCTCGTCCGTCAGATGGATCTTTCCGGACTGCAGGGCGTCAAAGATCAGGATCAGCGTCATGATTTTCGTGACACTGGCCGGGTTTCTCGGCTCATCCGCGTTCTTCTCACAGATCACGGTCCCCGTGGATGCCTCCATGAGAATAGCGGACGGAGCTGTGATCTCCGGTCCGGTGTAGTTTTCCGCCGCAGGCTCCGGCATGATCTGCCTGCTCTCCTGTATTTTGCCGCTTCTGATTCCCGCATATCCACTCACCGGATTCCCCGCCATGAGGATCCCTGCCATGATCCCGCATAAAATTCTTTTTCCTGATTTCATGGTTCTGCCCCTTATTCTTTCCCTATACAATATGGGATGGACATGATCCATTATGTATGATCCAACGTCTTTTATTCTGACTTTCCTGCCTGATGATTCGGATGCTTCAAATGTCGGAACGGCGTCTGAGAATTCCTTTCCGGCACTGCTTACAAATTGCTTAATTTTCTTCTTTTTCATGGCAGGTAACATGGGTTTATGTTATGATAATAAGAGGAACAGACTTTCCCGCAAAAGACATTTTCAGTCGTTTTGCATATCGATAAATACGAGGTGATACTTTGGAATACAACGACGATTTTGAGAGACGCCGCGCATATATTTCAAGCCGCGAAAAAATGCGGAAACGGCGTCAGACCGTTCATCTTACGATTTTTCTTATGGTTCTCGCAGTCCTGATTCTGGGTGTCGGCGGAGGAATCTTTATAAAAAAGCACGGCGGTCTGCCGGGCTTCACAAAGAACAACGATGTCGAGACATCCTCTGATCCATCCGGCAGTAGGGAGACAAATATTTCTCTCGCTGAGAGCGGGTCCGACGGGGACGCGTCCTCTGAAACTCCAGCAACCACTACACCGGCAGCCGCCTACAATACCGGCGATGCCGCCCTGGATGATATCTTAAACAGCGCCCACGCGAAATTCGTGACCTACGACTACGACGCTGCCATCGAGATCTTAAACTCCAAACCGGAGTACGCTGAAAATTCCGATGTGAAGGAACTGCTCGCCTCCTGTGAGGAGACAAAATCCACTCTCGTCCGGGCGGATGTGACGAAGATCACTCATGTCTTCTTTCACTCCCTCATCATGGATAACTCCAAGGCCTTTGACGGGGACGCGGATTCCAAGGGCTACAACCAGGTGATGACCACAAAGAGCGAGTTTTTAAAGATCCTGGACTCCATGTACGCGAAAGGATATGTTCTCGTAAAGCTTCACGATATTGCCCACGAGGAGACAGATGAAAGCGGAAACACGAAGATGGTTCCGGGAACGATCCTGCTGCCGCCGGGAAAGATTCCATTTGTCATGTCCCAGGACGATCTCTGCTACTATGAGTACATGACCGGCGACGGTTTCGCAAGCCGGATGATCGTAGGTGAGGACGGAAAACCTACCTGCGAGATGGTGATGGACGACGGTTCTGTGTCCGTCGGCTCCTATGATCTTGTGCCGCTCTTAGAGGATTTTATCACGGAACATCCGGACTTTTCCTACCGCGGCGCCCGGGCTGTCCTGGCATTCACCGGATATCAGGGCGTTTTAGGCTACCGGACAGATCCGTCCTATGAGAGTTCCAATCCGAACTATGAGGCGGATAAAGAGACGGTCCGCCAGGTGGCACAGTGCCTCCGCGACAATGGCTGGGAGCTCGCCTCCCACAGCTGGGGACATATCAATTTCGGGAAACGCTCCTTTGAGGATGTAAAGACAGACTCCGATAAGTGGGCCTCCAGGGTGGAATCCCTGATTGGAAAGACGGATATCCTGCTCTACCCATTCGGATCCGATGTTGGCGACTGGCATCCGTACACAATGGAAAATGAAAAATACGCGTATCTCCATGAGCTGGGCTTCCGCTACTTCTGCAATGTAGACTCCAGCCAGTACTGGGTACAGTTTGGATCTGACTATCTCCGCCAGGGACGCCGGAACCTGGACGGCTACCGCATGTACTACGACCTGCCGGAGACGAATCCTGAAAAAGACCACTTAAGCGATCTCTTCGATGTGACCCAGGTTTTCGACCGCGAGCGGCCGGTTCCGGTGGCACCGATGAATTAGACCTAGAATCAAAAACGGACTTCAAAAGTCATATCTCATATGGCTCATGAAGTCCGTTTCTTTTGTTTATATCTGCTAAAGCTTTCACTGGCAGTCCCTTCTGAATACATGGGAACCCGCAGAGCCTGCCAACGGCAGCTTCTTCAGAATTCGAGAAAATCAAAATACGCTGGACAGTTTTTCCCATCCAGCGTACCTGGTATTATTCTGCATTTTCTGTTTTTCAGCCGAAATCCTCATTTAGAACTGCACAATATCCTTGATCTCCTGCGCCGGTTCCACGCTCTCCGCGTAGAGCACCGGGCCGACACCGTCATAGTCCGGCCAGAACTCGTATGCGATCTTCGCGCGGACCTTGACCCACTGCTTTGTCTCAAGGTTTCTCGCCTCACGCGCCTTGCAGATAAATCCCAAAAATGTCATATCTGCCTCACAGCATGTCATCGCCATACGGCCCGGAACGAAATAATTCTTCGGGAATTCCGGAGATTTTAATACCATACCGGTGAACTCCACAACTTTTCCCTCGTAGCGGTCCTGCTTATCCATGGCGTCGATGTACCAGATGCCGTAATCCTTCGGATCGATCTTGATCACATCTGCCTTCATGTCGTACGGAAGATCCTCTTCCAGAACCTCCTGCTCAATCTCGCCTTCCGCGTCCTCGAAGATCAGCTCTGCCTGCGGGTTTAAAGCCTTTAAGCCGCGGCGGTAACGGGTGATGTTCTCATCGCTGACTTCATCGCAGCGGTTCATGATCACAAGCTCGGAGCGCTTTACAAGAAGCGCTAAGAGCGGCTTCATGTTGCTTAAATAGAGCTCGAAGGTGGAGCCGTCGATAATCGTGATCTGCTGGAAGAGTTCCCAGGTATCCGGGAGCTGCAGCTGATCCTGCGGCCACATTCCGTTCCACTCGATGAGCACGCGGGCCGGGTCATATAATGCCTCGATCCGTCCGTAGAAATCCTCGTCCATCTCAGAGATATCTTCCACGGTAACGATCTTTGTTCTTGTTTTCTTTAAGATTTCCTTATCGTACTCCGTATCACCTTCCTCGCAGAGGATCAGAACGGTCGTACCGTCGGCCTGGAAATAGTCCTGCTGTAAAGTATTTGTGATGAACTGGGTCTTTCCCGCTTCCAGAAAGCCGTTGATGACAAATACCGGCATTTTTTCCTGCTGTTTCACTGTCTTATTCTCCTAATTATATAAAATGGTTCCTGCCCACGTCTTGCGCAGACAGGAACTTTTTGGTTGTCATGCATCAAAATAGTAAATGCCGTTGGACAGGTCTTCTATGTGAAGCAGCCGTCCTGGGCGAAACGCGCGTTTTATGCCTCGAAAGCTTTCTTTAACTCGTCTTCCTTCAGGTTGGAACCGATCACGCACACTTTTCCTGTGTAGATCGGAGCGCCTGTGCGGATCTCGGTCTCTTCCGGAACAAGATCGAAGTAGTACCATGTTCCGTCCGCATCCGGCAACATTCCCTTTGCGCGGAGAACCTGGCCGTATTTCTCGGAATGTGCGAGTTCCTGTAACAGGGACTCGAGTTTCTCCTTTGTGATGGTACGGTTTGTCTCAAGACCCCAGCTTGTGAATACCTCGTCGGCGTCATGATCGTGGTGGTGATGGTGGTGGCCGCATCCGCACTCGCCGTCATGGTGATGGTGATGCTCATGCTCATCCTCGTCATCAGCATCGTCGTGGTGATGGTGATGGCCGCAGCAGCACTCTTCGTCATCGTCATGGTGGTGATGATGGTGCTCATGCTCGTTTTCGTCGTCATCATCGTCATCGTGGTGGTGATGGTGGTGGCCGCACTCACACTCGTCATCGTCGTCATGGTGGTGATGATGGTGCTCATGCTCGTCTTCGTCATCATCATCGTGGTGATGATGATGGTGACCACAGCAGCACTCCTCGTCATCATCGTCATGATGATGGTGATGACCCTCTTTTACCTCCTCAAGGAGCTTCTCAGCCATATCGTCTGTCGGCTTCTCGATGATCTCAAGAAGCTGCTCGCCTGTGAGCTTGTCGATCGGAGTTGTAACGATAGCTGCCTTCGGGTTCTTCTCGCGGATCATCTCTACACACTGAGCGACCTTGTCTGCGTCAGCGACATCGGTACGGCTTAACACGATCGTTCCTGCGCTCTCGATCTGGTTGTTGAAGAACTCACCGAAGTTCTTCATGTACATCTTGCACTTCTGAGCGTCAACGACTGTCACGGAACCGTTTAATACAACGTCGATCTCGCCCGCAACGTCGCAGACTGCCTTCATAACGTCGGAAAGCTTACCGACACCTGACGGCTCGATAATTACACGGTCCGGTGTATACTTTGTAAGGACTTCATTTAAGGAACGTCCGAAATCACCGACTAAGGAACAGCAGATGCATCCGGAGTTCATCTCACGGATCTCGATGCCGGAATCCTTTAAGAATCCGCCGTCGATACCGATCTCACCAAATTCATTCTCGATCAGGACTACTTTCTCGCCTGCAATTGCTTCTTTCAGAAGCTTCTTTATAAATGTTGTTTTTCCGGCCCCGAGGAAACCGGAGATAATATCAATTTTTGTCATAATGACACCTCTTTCTTGCCATCCGCGCGGCATTTCTGTATTCCGGTCCACATCCACCGGCTCTCTTTTTTATGCCGGTCGAACCTGCTGCCGCACTTTCATTTTCGTTACCAATTACTAACTTTAACACATTTTCCACCAAAGTCAAGTACTGCCGCTCCCGGCAGATGCCCGGAAAGCGGCAGAAATACGAGAATTTTTCTCATATGATATCTTTTTTCTCTCAGTCTGCCAGCTCACTCGAATCCAGCCGCACCAGAACACATATCCGCTGAAATTCCGCTGTTCTTTTTTATCTCGACTGCTTCACAAACTGCGCAATACTGAACACCCCGAACATCGCCAGGTTCACCACAACAACGCTGGCTCCCGCCGGAATTGAATATACATAGGAAAGAATGAGTCCGATAAAGAAGCACACCACAGACACAACGCCCGAGGATACCACAACGCCGAGGAAACTCTTAAATACCCGCATGGATGTCAGTGCCGGGAAGATCACAAGACTCGAGATCAGCATGGCACCCATCATTCTCATGCCGAGAACGATCGTAATGGCGGTCAGGACCGCGATCAGAAGGTTATAGGTGGAGACCCGCACACCCGTCGCCTTCGCGAAGCTCTCATCGAAGGTCACGGCAAAGACCTTGTTGTAGCAGATCACAAACATGCCGAGGACCACCAGGGACAGAACTACGCTTAAGTACATGTCCTCACGGCTCATTGCTAAAATACTTCCGAACATATAGCTGCTGACATCCGTCGTCATTCCCGTCGTCAGGGATGTGACGATGATACCGATGGCGAGAGATCCTGCGGAGATCATCGCGATCGCCGCGTCACTCTTGATCTTTCCGTTTCCCGTGATCCGAAGAAGCAGAACCGCCGCCGCTGCCACCACCGGGATCGATACCGCGAGAGGCGCCCAGTTAAAGGCCACCGCGATGGAGAGTGCCCCGAAGGAAACATGGGACAGTCCGTCACCGATCATTGAATACCGTTTCAGTACAAGGCTGACTCCCAGGAGCGATGCGCAGAGCGAGATGCAGATACCGCCGATCATCGCCCTCACGAGAAACGGATAGGAAAACATTTCCTGTAAAAGTCCCATTTAGTTCTCACCTCCGAGGAATTCTCTTCCGAATTCCGATTTCTTATACTCATCCACGGTCCCGTAAAACTGGACCGTCTGTTTCAACTGTAAGATCTTGTTGGCCTGGGTCACAATATTCCCGATATCGTGGGAGACCATGAGAACAGCCACCTTCTCGTCCCTGTTTAGATGGCGGATCACTGCGTAGAAATCCTGGGTGGATGCCGGGTCAAGTCCCGTGATCGGCTCGTCCAGGATCAGGAGCTTGTCCGTGGCGCAGAGGGCTCTCGCGATCAGGGTGCGCTGTTTCTGTCCGCCAGAGAGATCCCGGTAGCAGCTTTTTTTTAGATCTGTGATTCCGAGCTTTTCCATATTGACCGCCGCAAGCTTCCGCTCTTCCATCGAATAGAATGGGCGGTTTCCGCGCTTTCCAAGGCAGCCGGAGATCACGACCTCCTGGACCGTCGCCGGAAAATCCTTCTGGGCCGGGGTCTGCTGCGGGAGATATCCGATTCCGGAGCGTTTTAACTCGTCCGCCAGCGTCAGGACGCCGCCGGTGGGCTTTATGAGTCCTAAAAGTC
This sequence comes from uncultured Clostridium sp., assembly GCA_902496665.1. Lineage (GTDB taxonomy): Bacteria > Bacillota > Clostridia > Lachnospirales > Lachnospiraceae > Pilosibacter. The sequence continues at coordinate 27,248 of CABVBU010000010.1, forward strand.
CCTTCATCAGGGTACTCTTTCCAGATCCATTCTCGCCGACGATGCAGAGATAGTCCCCGGGGTTGATCTCCATGGACACGTCCTTCACCACGTCATAATTTTCATATCCAAAATCCACATGTTCACATTTTAATAATGGCTGGTTCATCGATAAAGTCCTTCCCGTAAATTGACAACATTCTGTTCCATCAGTTCCAGATAGGTGACGCCGTTATCAAACTCTCTTCTCGTCACATTATGACAGGAGTGGAATAACAGCGGCTTCGCACCGGTCTCCTCGCTGATGATCTCCGCCACCCGGTGGCTGGAAAGTTCCAGGTAATATACCGCCGGGATCTGTTCCTCCCGCACCTTGTCGATCAGATAGGCGATAGTCTTCGCGCTTGGCTCCGTGTCGGAGGCGCAGCCGGAAAACGCAGCCCGGTACCGGAGTCCGTAGGTGTCCGCAAAATAGCGGAGCGGAAACTTGTCCGCCATGACAATGAGGTCTAAGTCCGCGCCGTTTACCACATCGCGGAATTCCTGGTCGAGATTCTCAAGTTTTCCAAGATAATCCTCTGCGTTTGCCGCAAAAGTGTCCGCGTCTGCCGGGTCCATCTCCTGAAGCGTGTCCGCGATCACCTGGGTGATCTTCATGGCATTCACGGGGGAGGTCCAGATGTGCTCGTCGTATTCGATCTCGTAGTCTGCGTCATCATCGTGCGTGTGTGTGTGATCTTCCGCGTCATGATCGTGTTCATCATCCGTGTGGTCGTGGTCTTCCGCATCGTGATCATGATCATCGTCATCAGCATGGACCGCTTCATCATGGTCGTGGTCATCATGGGTATCGTCTGCCGACGCATGGCTGTGATGATGTTCCTCACCTGCGTCCTCCATGCCTTCCACGATCTCTTCCTCCACGGTATCCACATAGTCCATCATCGTGATGACCTTTAAGCTCTCCGAATCCAGGGATGCCACGACCTGGCTCACCCACTGCTCCATGGCACCGCCGTTGCAGATCAGAAGGTCCGCGTTCTGGATCAGGCGGATATCTGCCGGTGTCGGCTCAAAAGAGTGGCTGTCCTGTCCCGCCGGGATCACCATGGAAAGATCCACGGCATCCCCCGCGATCTGTCTCGTGAAATCGTAGTACGGGAACAGGGTCGTTACAACTTTCAGCTTTCCGTCGTCTGGAGTTCCCACATCTCCGTGTGTGTCACTAACAGAGCCACAGCCCGTCAGAGTACCAAAAAGAAACATCGCTGCGGTGAGCCATGCTTCTATCCGTCTTCGTCTTGTTCTTCTAAAGTCTTTCAATCCATTTCCTCCGGTATCTAACGTGCGGACTGATATTCTAAATCTGGCCCGCACAAGGTCCGAATTTTCATGTTACTGTCTTTTATTTTCTGGTAACTGTTCCGCGCTTTCCGGGTGATTCCCATACCGGATGCTGAACAGCTACTTCTTAATCTCAGGTAAAATATCCTGCGGTTTCTCCAACAAAAACTCCGGCTGGAATGCCGCAAGCTCCTCACGGCCCCTGAATCCCCAGAGAACTCCCACCGTCGTCATCTTCGCGTTCTTTCCAGTCTTCATGTCCGTATTCGTATCTCCAAAATACAGGCACTCTGACGGATCCGCGCCACAGATCTTCGCCGCCTTCAACGCTCCCGACGGGTCCGGCTTTTTCGGAACGCCCTCCTGCTCCCCGATCACCGTGTCAAAATATCCCGCGCCGAATACATATTCTACGGTCTTCTTCGCCTGGGCATCAGGCTTGTTGGATACAACAGCAATCTTTAAACCCAGCTCTTTCGCCTTCGAGGTGAGCTCCACGATTCCATCGTAAGGATGCATCTCATAGTTACAGTATTTTCCGAATATCTCCATATATACAGGGAGGATCGCCTCGTAGTGCGCCTCATCCGTATCCCCGCAGGCCGCGAGGGAACGTTTCATCTGCATTTTATATCCATCACCGACGATAGTCATCATCTGTTCCTCTGTCAAAGGACCGAGCCCAAACTTTTCCAGTGAAAGGTTCGTGCAGTATGTCAGCGCATGGATCGAGTTTACCAGCGTTCCATCCAGATCAAAGATCAGACACTTATATTTCATATCTGCCTCCATATAAAGCAAAAACGAATCAAAAACTGTGCCACTCATTTTATCACACTAAAAAAAAAATGACAATACCTTTCTGCGTATATATAGGGCTCTGTCCGTTCTTTTGTTACTGTGCACGGGCAATGGATTTTACCGATTTGGAACGCAAAGCATCTATCGGATATTTCTGACATTTTTAGTCATTTTACATTTTTTTCCACAAATTCCTTTTAAATCCCATTGACTCTTTCCCGTTTCCATATTAGGATATATCTATATGAAAAGGACAAATCTACATATATTTTATGTGCATTTTTGTACCAAAAGACGAAATCCCAGGAGGTACGTTTATGAAAAAACTTTGCATCGCAGCTCTCGCTGCAACACTGGCTCTCGGAACCATGATCACAGCTCAGGCTGCTGATACGACAGATGGAACTGTTGTGTCCGGCACATACAAACGCAGCACAAACGGCGGACGCCGCCGCGGTTTAAAATCCCCGGCAGGCGGTGCCTGGGAGAAGCTCTCTGATGGTACATATAAATATCACTTCGCAGAAGGTCTCGAAGCTACCGATTACTGGCTGGAGATCGACGGAACCTGGTATTATTTCGGTCATGACAACATCATGCAGACCGGATGGGTAAAGGATGACGGCAACTGGTACTACATGGATCTTAAGACCGGCGCTCTCTTCACAGGCTGGCACGAAATCAGCGGCAAGTGGTACTACTTCCATGAGGAAGGCGATGGCTTCAAGGGCACGCTCATGGTAGACTGTGAAACTCCGGACGGATACACTGTTGATGTGAACGGTGCACTTGTAGAATAGTCACTGGCATAAATTTTAAAAATCCCCGCAGGATCGTTTTTCCACATCCTGCGGGGATTTTTTGCCGGTCCATATAGCATCCGTTCCAATAATACGTTTCTTGCATATGTCCCATTGATCGGCAGTTCCTCTTTATTCATATCTCAGAGCATCGATCGGATTCGCCTTTGCGGCTTTCGATGCCGGGTAGATTCCAAAGAAGATTCCGACCACAGCTGAAAAGGATACCGCAAGAATGATGATCCCGGGTTTGATCACCACGGGGAGTCCAAGCACCGCGCCGCCTGCCGTCACGAGACTCACAGCGAGCAGAACACCGATGATTCCACCCAGAGCTGACAGGATTGCTGACTCTGTCAGGAACTGGATCAGGACATCCCGGGTCCTTGCTCCAAGCGCTTTTCTGATACCGATCTCGCGAGTCCTCTCCGTGACGGATACCAACATGATGTTCATGATTCCGATTCCGCCCACGAGAAGAGAGATTGCTGCGATCCCGCCCACAGCCATGGAAAGTCCGCCCATGAGGCTGTCGATGGATCCCATCTCGTCCGCTACCGTGTTCGTATAGAAATCATCCGCCTTCCTGTCCTTTAATTTTCCCAGATATGCCGTCAGCCTGGACATGAAATCCACCATGTCCGTTCCGTCCTTCGCGTAGAGACGGCAGTAAAAGAACTGATCATTTGGCCACGTGAGCAGTGTGTACGGGATATATGCGGATCCTGTGTCACCGGAACCGCCCATCAGGAGCTTCTGAAAAGCGCTCATCTCCTTTTTATAGACGCCAACTACTGTGTAGATATCCGTATCCCCGTAGACAGTCGTCCGGAATGTCTTTCCGACCGCGTTCTCCGTCCCGAAAAGCTTTCCGGCACTCTCTGCCTCCATCACAACATTTTTCTTCCGTCCAAGGATATCCCCCTCGTTTAAATAACGTCCGGAGACCATGGTCACCGGCTGCACATCGTTATAGCCCCAGTCGATCCCCTGAAGATCGAATTTCATATTCGTCCGCCCAGCAAGGACATTCGCGTTTGTGCTGGCATAGCTGTCGATATAGGCAATCTCATCCCCGAAAACCTCACGGATCTTATCCAGTTCATCCAGGGTAAAGTAATCGCTGTCCCGCACATCCTCCACATTGTATCCGATGGATACCACCGCCTGGGTAGCCCCCGCATCCTTATAGAGGTCCGCGAACAGCCCGCGCATCGTATCGCCGATGGAGACGATGGATATGACAGAACCGATTCCGATGATAATGCCCAGCATGGTCAGGAATGAGCGCATCTTGTTCGCCATGATGGCGTGGAAGGCCATGATCATATTTTCGCCTAGCATCCGACCACCCCGCTCTCTGTTCCGGCTGTTTTCTGGAAGTGTCTGTAGAGACCTTTCATATGGACTTCACCACTTCCTTTTGTCGGGTTTTCGTTGATCTCATCTTTGATGATCTGACCATCCGAGAAGTGGATGATCCTGTCCGTAAAGGCGGCGATATTTTCCTCGTGGGTGACAACGATCACTGTGGCTCCCGCCTTGTGGAGTTCCGAGAAGATCTCCATGATCTCGATGGACGCGGCTGTATCGAGGTTTCCCGTCGGTTCATCCGCCAGGATCAGTGGCGGCTCATTCGCCAGGGCTCTCGCGATGGCAACGCGCTGTCTCTGTCCGCCGGACATCTCATTGGGCATGTGTCCGGCGCGTTTTTCCAGACCCACGCACTCCAACAGTTCCATGGCCCGCTCCATCCGTTTTCTTTTCGGGATCCTCGCGTAGGTCATCGGGAGTTCCACATTTTTTAACGCCGATGTCCTGGAGATCAGGTTGAAGGACTGGAACACGAAGCCGATCTTTTTATTCCGCACCGCGGAGAGTTCGTCCGGGGACAGCGCCGCCGTATCGATCCCGTCGAGGTAATAGTGACCCAGTGTCGGGCGGTCCAGGCAGCCTAAAATGTTCATCAGGGTGGATTTTCCCGATCCGGAGTGTCCCATGATCGCAACGAACTCGCCGCGATGGATCGTCAGGTTGATTTTCTTTAATCCCATGACCCGGATCGCGCCTGTGTCGTAGATCTTTACGAGGTTTTCCAGGCGGATCAGCTCGTCTGTCACGTTTTCCGTCAGATAGCGGGATCTTGTCAGTTTTTCAATCATTATTTATTCCCCCTGTATTTCGGATGCTGTGACTGCCATTCCGTCTGTGTACTGCTCTCCCGGCTCCGCAATCAGGACGGAATTCTCATCCAGGGAGTTTCCCTCCGCCGGGATGATCTCCATCTCCACGTCGCCTTCCACACCGATGTCCACCGGAACCCAGGATACGGTTCCGTCACTGATCTCCTGGACGTAGTTCGTTCCGTCTTTTTCCATCACGGCGGAGACGGGGACTGTCAGGGCATTTTCAGATTCTTCCAGAACGATGGACGCGCGGGCGGTGATGCCTGCGATCAGTTTTGTGTTCTGGTCTGTGACGCGGATCTTGGTGGGGATGACACGTTCGCTGGAGCCGCCGCCTTTTTCTTCGCCGGTTGGGGAGATCGAGGTGACTTCGCCGTGGACGGTCTCACCATTTAAAATATCCGCAGAGATCTCGGCTTCCTGACCGACAGCGACTTTTCCGATGGTGTACTCGCTGACTTTGATCTCGAGTTCCAGGTTATCGAGGTTTTCGATCACGAAGAGTGGGGCATCGTTTTCCATTTTGTCGGCAAAGCGGCCTACTTTTGTGTTGACGCGGACGACGGTGCCGTCGATAGGGGCTTTTAAGATCGTATCATCTAACTGTTCTACGGCTTTTTCGTAGTCGAATTTTGCTTTTTCAATCTGGAGGCGGTAGGAGTCATCGGCGACGGCGGATCCGTTTTTTATGGTGTAAGAGTCGCATTCCCGTTCTGCGTCGTGGAGACTGTTTTCCGCGGTCTCAAGATCTACTTTTGGGACGCTGCCGCCGTCGAAGAGGGCTTTTGTGCGGTCGTAGTTGGCCTGGGCGGTGTTCAGGTCCTGGATGGCTTTGGCGTAGCCGTTTCTTGCTTCTTTATCTTTTTCGGCGCAGGTGGTCACCGCAAGGTCGTAGTCGTTTTTGGCGATGTCGGCTTCTTTTTTTACGTCGGAATCATCGAGGACTGCCAGGGGCTGGCCTTTTGCGACTTTGTCTCCTTCTTTTACGGGGATTTCGAGGATCTCAGCGTGGAGGTTTGAGACGACGTCTACGCTGTCGGTTCCGGAGATGGGGCCGGTGACGGTGAGGCGGTTTTGGATGGTTTTGCGGGTTGGGGTCACGGTGTCCACGACGGGGACCATGTTTTTTCCGCCGGACAGGAGTTTGATGCCGATGATTCCGAGGATGGCAATGGCGGCGGCGATTATGATCTTTTTTCTCTTGGGGTTTTGGGGTTTCTTTTCTGGGGTTCCGGCCAGTAGGGAGTCCAGTTCTTTGTCGAATTCTTCTGGTGAGATTTTTTCTTCACTGCTCATACTCATGTGTTCCTTCCGAGGTTTTCTATGTTAAATGTGATTATTTTAACACTAGTGTTTAGTATAGCAGGGAAATGTTTCTTTCTTGGGTCTTTTATCTGGCGGTTTTCTTGCGGAATTCTTACGTTTTTTTGAGGGATGTGAATTGGCGGGGGGTACGCACAGACCAGCTTTCATATCCGGGCTCAGAGGATTTTCGGGGCGGTTCCTCTAGGCTTGCAGGAGAATGCTAAGGGCGGAGAAGCGGGGACACAACTCGCTTGCGCTCAAACAAGTGTCCCCGCTCCTCCAACGCATTCTTCTGCGAGCCAAGAGGAATCCATGCCCCGAAAATCAATCGCCCGAATCTGAAAGCTGGTCTGTGCTGTGTACTGGCGGGAGCGCAGGCGCTGCGCTGTGCGTTGAGGATGTGGCTGTGCTGAGGGACGGGAAAGGGATATAGCAGTGCTGCATAATAATAGTGGACTGCGTTGTTGTTTTTGACGGTTGGCTCACGAATGAGAGGTTTTTACATATTTTATAGTAAGTACGTTTGAGTGAGGTGTCCATGATTCCGAAATTGGAAGTTAGAGGGGTGGATTATTCCTACCATACCATGGAGGGAGAGACGAAGGCCCTTTCTGATATATCGTTTCATGTGAATTCCGGCGAGTTTCTTTGTATTGTCGGGCCGTCCGGGTGTGGGAAGTCTACGTTGCTTTCTTTGCTTGCCGGGCTTTTGGTTCCTGAGAGGGGGGAGATTCTTTTGGACGGGGTTTCTGCCGGGAAGGGGGCTTCAGGGATCGGGTACATGCTGCAGAGAGATCATTTATTTGAGTGGCGGACGATCCTTTCGAATGTTTCGCTGGGGCTTGAGGTTCGGAGAAAGTGTGATCCGAAGCATTTGAGCCGGGTGAAGGAGCTTCTGGATTCTTACGGGCTTCAGTCTTTTTACGATGCGCATCCGTCGGAGCTTTCCGGGGGAATGCGGCAGCGGGCTGCTTTGATCCGGACTCTTGCTTTGGAGCCGGATCTTCTGCTTCTTGATGAGCCGTTTTCTGCTCTGGATTATCAGACCAGACTTTCCGTCTGCGATGATATCAGTTCGATCATACGCAGCCGGAAGAAAACTGCGATCCTGATCACCCATGATCTTTCGGAGGCGGTGAGCACAGCGGACCGGATCCTGGTTCTGACGAACAGACCGGGGACGATCAAGGGGGAGCTTGTGATTCGGTTTCCGAACCATGAAATGAGTCCTTTGAAGCGGCGGAATTATCCGGAGTTTTCTTCTTATTTTAATGGATTATGGAAGATTCTTGGGAATGGAAATGGTGATGAGAATACACCGGCAGATGGAAAAGAGTACATGACCGCTGTCAATGTGGGAGGTGAGCCGGATGAGATTTCATAGTATCGCTTCTTTTATCCTGCGCAGACACCGGGCTGTGATCCCGGCAGCGGATCTTGCGGTCTCACCGGCCCAGCGTCGGTATCTGGAGCAGGAGCGTCGGATCCGGAGGCAGATCTTCGTCTGCAGGATCTTATTTCTGGTCCTGTTTCTTTTTTCCTGGGAGATCAGTGCCCGGATCGGGATCCTGAATGATTTTATTTTCAGTTCCCCGTCCCGGGTGCTCTCCTGTTTTCTTTCCATGGCGGCAGACCGGACGATCTTTTACCACACAGGAGTCACGGTTTTGGAGACGCTTTTGAGCTTTTTTCTTGTGACATGGATCGGGATCTTCGGCGCGGTGGCGCTCTGGTCCAGCAGGCGACTGGCAAAGATTCTGGAACCGTACCTTGTCATGTTGAACAGTCTGCCGAAGTCCGCTCTCGCGCCGCTGCTCATCGTGTGGCTGGGCAACAACATGAAGACGATCATCACAGCGGCGGTCTCTGTGGCGGTATTTGGCTCGATCTTAACGCTCTACAACGGCTTTCTCTCCATGGATCCTGACCAGATCCGTCTGATCTACACTCTGGGCGGAAAACAGAAGGATGTCCTCACAAAGGTCCTGCTGCCCGGCTCTGTTCCGCTTATCATCAGCAACATGAAGGTCAACATCGGTCTCTGCCTCGTCGGCGTCATCATCGGTGAGTTTCTCTCCGCCCAGGCAGGCCTTGGCTTCCTCATCATCTACGGCAGCCAGGTCTTCAAGCTGGACCTCGTGATCATGTCCATCGTGATCCTCTGCATTCTGTCCGCAATCCTGTATCAGGCGGTGGCAGTGCTGGAACGGAGGTGTAGACAATAGAATCCATCCACAGCTTCTGGTATCGGTTGGTTTTTCGGAGGTATGACAATCCGTTAATCCATAAAATCTTCTAAACAAATTTTTTTACCAACATCATGCACCGCTCTCATCAGAGACTGGAAGAAATAGTCCCACAAACAAAAATCCCCAGAAAACACCGCCCATATACTGGGGCATGTCTTCTGGGGAATATTTTTTGATTTTAAGCTAGTCCAGGGACTCTCTGTAGAATCCGCCGTAGAAGTCTTCTGTTTTGAATACGTTTATGATCACGTTTTCATCTACTTCCTGGATCAACTGGACGATATCGTTGATCTCATAGGAAGAAATTACGGTATGGAGCAGGTACATCTTTTTGTGGCTGTAGCCGCCGATGGCGTCCACGCAGGAGATACCGTGGTGATACTTGCTGACATATGCCTTCATGACCTCTTCCGCTTTCTCAGTGGTGATCTGTAAGGTCACGCGGTCATAGCGGTGATGGAAGGTGGAGATCATCTTTGTGGAGATGAACTGGAACAAGATGGAATATCCTGCATACTCCCAACCGAACATGTGTCCAAAAATTACAAGGATACACACATTTCCCATGAACACATAGTTCCAGATGGACTTTCCGGTCTTATTGGAAACATAGAGGGCAATAAAGTCGGTACCACCTGTGGATGCGTTTCCTTTTAAGGAAAGGACAACGGACAGTCCGTAAAGCACACCTCCGAAAATCACATTCAGGGTCAGATCCTCAAATAGCGGAGTATAGTGGCAGACTTTTAAGAAAAAGCTCGCAAAAAATACCTGCAGCAGGGAAAACACCGTGAATTTCACGTTGATGCTGCGGCAGCACATCAAGGCAACCGGCAGGTTTAAAACAACGAGCGCCAAAGATGTCGAGACGGTAAATCCATACAGTTCAGCGATTCGGTCGATCAAAATCGCAAGTCCCGTAAATCCGCTGGACAGAAGGCCTGCCGGACGGATAAAGGCCAGAATTACATAAGACTGCAGAAGGGCAGATGCCAGAACTGCCACGAAGGAAATCGCACAGCGGACAACAAAATTTTTCCGTATTTCACGTACCTTTTTGGTAACATCATTCCAGGAACTCATAGGTGGGGTACTCCTTTTTCATACTCTTGGTGCAGCGATCCGGTATTGTTGTATTTGATAAATCAAATGATGTATTTTCCCGAATCGGTCCATTGTTTTCAGATTCTTTGCCGTTTTGTATGGGGTATTAGAAAAACGACCTTCCTAACTTTATCATGATTTTTTTGATTGTCAATCGGTCTCTTGAAAAACGAGAAAAAAACAACCGGAGAAGAACTCCGGCTTAATAATGTTAAAAATTCTATTCTCTTGTTTCCGCATCTGTACAATTATTTTCCGCGGTTTTCCCCGATCGCCGTGAGGTACCGGTTGCACGCATCCTTCATGCACGCGATCAATGGCTTCTGCGTCAAAGCAAAATAGCGCTCCCTGATTTCCTTCTCGATCAGCGGAACGTCTGTCTTCAGGCTCTTCCCCACAAACATGGATGCCACGAACTGCTTCGTCACCTCAAGGATCGTATTGCAGTCCAGTTCCAGGATCTTTCCCGTATCCCGCTCCACGATCAGGCTGATATAAAACTCCCCGTGGAGATTGTAGATCGCATCCTCTTTGCTCGGCTTGGCCTGGCCGACCACGAGGATCGTGTTTTTGTTTTCCATATAGAATACCCCTTTTATTCCCCAATATGAGAAAATGCCTGTAGTATCTGACCTTTCCTCTCACAAACCACTCGCTGATATGCTCCATTTCCTGCTCTGCATGCGGTTCATTCGCCAGGTTCAATCTCAGGCTTTTCGCATTAATGTTTTGTCACAGATGTTGGTGGCAAAAGCTTTTGACCCCTCTGATACCAGATTGCTCTGCACTGCGTGCTCCCGCACTCCTCACATAGTATATCACAAAATCATCCCATTTTCCATTGACTTTTCTATGCATTTCCACTAAACTAGAGACAACGAAAACAGATTCTTTTATTTATCGGGACTCCTGCCCGGATGTTCCCTCCGTAAATAAGAGCCATGAATCTTCCAACAGGGGATCAGTGGCTTTTTTTGTTGCCTGAAATCCGAAAAACGATCCATATCGGCTTTTTCATACACACGGCAGCGAAAAAAGTTTTCCCCCCTCATCAAACATATTTGGAGGATAAATACCATGACATTTTTTAAAGATCTGGATACCATTATGAAACAGGATTTCGGAAACCGCGGCCTCTTAAAGGCACTCCCGGACAATCCGATCCAGGAAACCTTAAACACGCTCGCGGACGCCCGCCGTGTCATTCTCTTGACCGGCTTCCCGGTCCGCCTCGAAGACGGCTCCTATGTAGGAGAGACCGACGGTCCCTTAGGCACCGCCGATATCGCCGCCGCCCTGACTGCCCTCGGTGCCTCCGTCCTCGTGATCACCGACGAGCCCGCCTTCTCCATCGTAAGCGACGTTGTCTGCTACCGCGCCCCTAAAGCCAGACTCATGATGCTCCCAAAAACAGACACCGACGATTTCATCAGAAGCTGCATCAAAACCTTCGCCCCGACCCACTTCATCTCCCTGGAACGCCCGGGCAAAGCCACTAACGGCCACTACCACAGCATGCGCGGCGCAGTCATCGATGACATGATCACCGACTCCGATATCTTCCTCTCCGAAGCAAAAAAAGCCGGAGCCATCACCATCTCCATCGGCGACGGCGGCAACGAGATGGGCATGGGCACCTACCGCGACGTGATCGAACACTTCGTCCCCTTCGGCGAGACGATCTGCACCGCCGAATCCTCCGACATCACCCTCGCCTGCGGCGTCTCCAACTGGTGGGGCATCGGCATCGCCGCCCTCTGCTCCCTTATCGCTGAAAAGGACCTTCTCCCGACCCGCGAGGAAGAAACCGAAGCTCTCCGCCTCGCCGTAGCCGCCGGCAGCGTAGACGGCTGCACCAAAAAGAACGAAATGACCGTCGACCGCCTGGATCTCGAGACGCATCTCGGAATCCTGGATTCTGTTAACGACATCTTAAAGAAAGAACTGGACGTATGTGCAATTGCATAAAGTAATCTCCAGATCGCACAGCGCAGCGCCTGCGATCCCGCCAATACACTCAGCTGGCCACCCTCGCGCAGCCAATCTCAGCGCTGGCCTGGGTCCGGATTTGGGTGCCTGATTTCGGGGGCATGGCTTCCTCTTAGTGCGCAAGAGAATGCGTTGGAGGAAAAGTGACACTTGTTTGAGCCGCAGGCGAGTTGTGTCACTTTTTCTCCGCCCTTAGCATTCTTCTGCAAACTTAGAGGAACCGCCCCCGAAATCCCGAGTACCCGGAGCCGGACCCAGGCCAGCGCGTACCCCTTTAGCCAATCCCCCACACATTTCATATTGACATTCCCCACCCCAATTCTATATAATAGACATAAATAATACGAATACCACATATGAAAGGGGGTTATACTCCTGCGGTCCCATCCGGACGGCAGTATTTTTATGGAACAGCACCTGTCACAATACAAAATCTTCTACGAAGTAGCCCGCTGCGGCAACATCTCCCGCGCCGCCAAAGAACTCTACATCAGCCAGCCTGCCATCAGCAAAGCCATCAGCAAACTTGAAGAAAGTCTCGGCATCAAACTCTTCAGCCGAAACTCCCGCGGCGTCCAACTCACAAGAGAAGGCGCGATCCTCTTCCAGCACGTGAACACCGCCTTCGACTCCATCGGCCGCGGCGAACGCGAACTGAAGCGGATCCATGATTTCCATATCGGAAATTTGAAGATCGGTGTCAGCAACACCCTGTGCAAATACGTCCTTCTCCCCTACTTAAAAGGATTCATCGGAAAATACCCGCACGTAAACATCGCCATCGAGAGCCAGTCCACCTACCAGACCCTCGACATGCTGGATGCCAGAAAGATCGATATCGGCCTTGTAGCGGAACCAAAAAGCAGAAAAGGTCTCCACTTCCAGCCGGTAATGGAAATCAGCGATGCATTCGTCTGTACTCCGGCCTATCTGGAAAACCTCCATCTGAGAGAAGGCAATGACACCGATATTTTTAAAACCGGAAACATCATGCTCTTAAACCGCTCCAACATGAGCCGGAAACATGTGGACGCCTACCTGGCTGACAACCAGATCGAGATCAACCAGATCCTTGAGACCACCGACATGGAACTCCTTATTGAATTCTCCCGGATCGGACTCGGAATCGGCTGCGTCATCAAAGACTTCGTTAAAGATGACCTGAAAAACGGTACACTCATTGAAATCCCGTTAGATATCCCGATCCCGAAACGCGTCATCGGCTTCTGCTGCCATCCCCAGGATATGCCGGATACCCTGAGAGAATTTATGGACTTCTCCCGGACATTCCACAAATCATGATCTGACAATCGCAGGCAGTTTAAATACCGATCTTCCCAGAATTGGCAAACAAACAATATAAGTACAAATCGCCCGAAAAAAAAGAGCCAGGAACTGAATTTCGATCAATTACAAAATCCAGTTCCCGGCTCTTTTTAGTTTCTCATTTGTAACTGTTCAGTACCTTCACAGTTACATGCAAAAATCCCTAATTCTGGTCCTTATACCCCGTCGCCTCATAAAACTTCTCAAGGCTTCCATACTTAAACACCATCTTAAGCTCACTTCCGATGCTGTTCATCATCGTCTCATCCGGGATCTCGTCGCGATGGTACCATCCCGCCTCGGAAAGCTCATCCTCCTGAAGCTTGATCTTATCCGGTCCGTCTAACTCCGCAAAAAATCCGATCATCTCCGTGTCAGAGAATGCCCACGGCTGGCTCTTATAATAGCGGATATTCTTGACCTTCAGTCCGACCTCCTCCATGACCTCACGGTGGATCGTCTCTTCAAAGCTCTCCCCGATCTCCACGAAACCGGCGATCAGCGCGTATCCGCGGTACGGGTTGTTGTTCACGCGGTATCTGGACATTAAAAGTCTGTCCCCGTCGGAGATCGCAACGATGACAGCCGGAGAGATCTTCGGATACTCCGTCTGTCCGCATTCCGGGCACACTAACGCACGCTCGGTCTTGCTGTTCTCCATCAGATGACCACAGCATCCGCAGTACTTTCTGCTCTCTTTAAAGCGATGAATCTGTGTCGCCGTGATTCCCGCGAAAGCCTGATACATTGGATGCATCTTTCTGTACGCCGCTGTCGGACAGAGTTCATAGACATCGGAATCATATCTCGGCATCTCCGTCACATAGTAATAATGATTTCCATCGATGGCGAACAGATAATACGCGCTTTCTTTCAGCAGCTCTTTGTCTTCCGGGAAATCAGAAAACTTCGGAATCTCGTGATTTTCCTCGTCCACTTTTTTTAAAAGTGTCTTACTCTTCTTTATATAAAGAACAAAGTCCTCATCCTGCGCCTTCGGCTGTCCGTAAGTCAGGTCAAATTTATGCGGGTTGATATCCTGGATCATTCTTATACTCCTTATTCGTTGACATAAGTTTCCACCTCCCCGCAGCAGCTCTCAGTTTCTGCTGCCGGACCGGCAAAACCTTAAAATTTTCACATCATTTCCATGATACGACGGGCATTCATTTTTGTCAATCCATCAAAACCTTCCGCTCTGCACAGTCCCTCAAAGAAACTTCGCCATATATTTCCCTGTTTCGGTTGACAAACATGTTCATTTGCCTTATAATGCCATTCAGTGTCCCTTCACAAAGGGGGAATGTATGTTTATTTGTAACCGTGAAATTTCTTCACGGTTATCTATGTTTTACGAAAGGAGTTACCCAAATGGCAACAGAAAACAAAATGGGCGTCATGCCGCTAAACCGGCTTCTGATCTCCATGTCCGTGCCGATGATGATCTCGATGCTCGTCCAGGCACTCTATAACATCGTTGACAGTATGTTCGTCGCGCAGCTAAGCGAAAATGCCCTGACCGCCGTATCCCTGGCGTTCCCGGCCCAGAACCTGATGATCGCCGTGGCGACCGGAACCGGCGTCGGTGTCAACGCTGCCCTCTCAAGAAACCTCGGCGAAAAGAACTTCGAGCGCGCCAACAAGATCGCGGATCACGCGCTGTTCCTTGCGGCTATGAGCTACATCGTATTCGCGCTCTTCGGTCTCTGTTTTGCGAGACAGTTCTTCCGTCTCCAGACCGATATCGAGGAGATTGTGGATCTTGGAACCACCTATTTAAGAATCTGCACGATTGCTTCTTTCGGTCTCTTCACGGAGATCGCCTGCGAGCGTCTCCTGCAGTCCACCGGAAAGACGATTTACTCCATGTACACCCAGGGACTCGGCGCCATCATCAATATCGTCCTTGATCCGATCCTGATCTTCGGTTACTTTGGAGCTCCGGCTCTCGGGATCGCCGGTGCCGCAGGCGCAACCGTCTTCGGACAGATCATCGCCTTCTGCCTCGGTTTCTATTTAAATAAAGCGAAAAACCACGAGATCACGATCTCTCTCAAAGATTTCAAGCCGAACGGCGAGATCATCCGCCACATTTACGCAGTGGGTATTCCGTCCATCATCATGGCATCCATCGGAAGTATCATGACCTTCGGAATCAACAAGATCCTTATCGCTTTCTCTTCCACGGCGACGGCTGTATTCGGCGTCTACTTCAAGCTCCAGAGCTTCGTGTTCATGCCGGTCTTCGGTTTAAACAACGGAACCGTTCCGATCATCGCCTACAACTACGGTGCCGGAAAACCGGACCGAATTATGGGAACCATAAAGCTGGCCGCTGTGTACGCCACAACGATCATGCTGTGCGGCTTCGCTGTCTTCCAGCTCATGCCGGATAAGCTTTTAATGATCTTCAGCGCCTCCGATACGATGCTCTCCATCGGCATCCCGGCACTCCGGATCATCTCCATCAGCTTCCTGTTTGCGGGCTGCTCCATCGTCTGTACTTCCCTGTTCCAGGCACTTGGACATGGAATGTTGAGTTTATGGATCTCCGTGTTCCGTCAGCTTGTAGTTCTTCTGCCGGTGGCATTTATCTTCGCAAAGATCGGCGGACTTCATATGGTATGGTTCGCGTTCCCGATCGCCGAAGCTTTCGCGATCATCTTCAGCGGTGTGTGCCTTGTCCATGTGTACCACAAGGAGATCATTCCGTTGAAAGCACTGCAGGAAAAATAGTTTTTTAATTAAAGAATCGAATTTTTCAGGCATGTAAGCTTACGTCCTGACAGGTCGTTTCTCCCGGTTATTTCCGTGGATGAAACGGCTTTGCCAGACTTAAGTTCACATGCCTTTTTGTTATTTCCTCTTTTCCGAAGCAAAAGATCATTCCTCGTCTTTTCGCATTCCCCGACGATCTGTATTTCTGTCCGTCAGCATTTTCTCATAAAATCCTCTCATAAATTTTTTTCAAAAAATATGCGATTTTAACCTTTTAGTTCAAGACAAACCGCGAATTTTATAGTATGATATAGCTACTTACAGAACAGAGGTTCTAAGTCTCATATACCGGCCGGCAAGGATCCGCCGCCCGTTTCCCTGATAAAAAGAATGAATACTTACATTACCCACTGCCAGAAGCATTTTAGAATATCTGACAGCTGACATCAGTCTGCCCTGATTGGAAATTTGGAGGATGATGTATGAAAGAATTATCGAAAACACTGACCGGAAAAAAGATCCGGGATGAAATGTTAAAAAGAAAGATGACGGTCCGCGATCTACAGGACGCGCTGGAACTGGACAGTCCCCAGTCGATCTATAAGTGGCTTCGCGGGGAATCGCTCCCCTCTCTTCCGAATATGCTGGTCCTCGG
Source organism: uncultured Clostridium sp. (assembly GCA_902496665.1). GTDB lineage: Bacteria > Bacillota > Clostridia > Lachnospirales > Lachnospiraceae > Pilosibacter. The sequence goes on from CABVBU010000010.1 coordinate 43,704, forward strand.
TGAGCTGTTCAAGGTTCCGTTGGAAAGGCTTCTGGTCCATGAGGACGGAAGTGTCGCTTACCACCGTATCTTCGATGACAGCCTTCCTTACGAGATTGCCTATCTGATCCAAGACAAAGATGACTTTTCCGTAAAAAGACGGCATGTGGCACGGGCAGATACCTTCGCGGGAACCTGTTACTCAGGAATCTTTAATCTGCCTCAGGAGTGTCCTCACTCAAAAGTTCCTCATAACTGACATTTAAGACCTTCGCGAAGTACCTCAGTTCAATATCGGTTACGAACCGCTTTCCGCTCTCGATTCTCTGGATCGCGTTCTTATCAAGGTCCAGACCAAGAAGCTGAAGCATATCCGCCAGACGTTTCTGTGAAACATCGTTCATCTTGCAGCGAAGTTCACGGATCTTGATTCCGCAGATATTGTTCCTGCCGGATATTGACTTATTTTTGTACATATAATAACTCTCCTTGTTTGGCATTCACTAATTGTCACTCCAAACAATATATGTTATTATTGAAACAGTCATGACATTCACTAGATGTTACAAGAAGATTTTATTGGTATGCATTATCAAACCTAAAAAATATGATCCTGCTGCCGCACCACAGGAGCAGATCTCTTAAATATAGAAGCTGACCGTCCAGGTCCATCCGTCCAGCTTCCATATGACTTTTCAAAGGAGGATTTATTTATGGAAATCACAAAAGAATTAAAACAGGATCTCTCGGAGCTGGAATCTGCATGCAGCAGCTTTCTCGGAAAATATGAATCACAGCTCACGAATGCACTGAACAAGACGGAAATGTCCGCTGAGGACAGCTTAAAGATAGACCTGATGTTAGAACTCGTCACCCACCTCTCCTCCGCGCAGTTCGTCTCTTCCTACATGCAGAAGGATATTGTAAAGGAAGGAATTCTGCTCCAGGATGAAGCTGGAAGCTTCACGCTCGGCGGTGATCCTCTCCCGGCGATGAGCGATATCGAGGTGTATGTCCACGACGATGAATTAAACCAGGATGTCTGGAAGCGTGTATTTATCGGCGGCGGAACCGAAAAGCGGATCTGCGGTCTGCGCCATCCGGATCTCACTTCCGGAGTCCATGCGAGAATCCGCGGTTAGTTTTTCCCAGGTAAAGTCCATAAAAAAGATCCGCCAGAATACCGTACGAAACTATCTTCGGTATCCTGACGGATCTTTTCTCTTTATTTCATAATAGTTCAGCGCCTTCTCGCCTATGTTTCATACGGTCAGCGCGGCAAGTGCGCAGACCTGCAGGACAGTTACTTTATTTCTTACTTATTTGTCTTTTTCTCCTCATACTCCTTCAGTGCCCGCAGTGCCTCCCCTGACAGTGGAAACAGCACTATCAGGTTAAACAAAGTCATAAGACCAACACCCACGTCTCCGAGATCCCACACCACAGTGTACGCCTGCAATCCGCCAACGAACAGCATAAGCAGGGCGAAGATCTTGTAGAGTGTCTGATAGCCCCAACGGTTTCCGAACAGGTACGCCACGTTGGATCTCACGTAGAACAGGATCCCGAGAAACGTCGAGAAACTGAATAACGCCAGCGTCACCGCGATAAATACCACACCGAACTCACCCATATAGTAGCTCATGACTTTCTGTAAAAGATCCATTCCCGCAAGCCCCGTCGTCAGTTCTTCCGGGACGAGCAGCATGATCATAGCCGTGCAGCTGCAGATCACGATGGTATCGATAAATACGCCAAGCGCCTGGACGAGGCCGACTTTTACCGGGTCGCTCTCCTCCGCCGCTGCCGCCGCGCATGGAGCGGAACCGGAACCTGCCTCGTTTGAGAACAGGCCGCGCTTCACGCCGTTCATGAGCACCGCGCCAAAGCCGCCCGCCGCGATCTGGCGGAGTCCGAAGGCTTCCGCAAAAATTCTCGCAAACACGCCGGGAACACTGCTCAAGTGGGTCACGATGATAAACAGGGTGATCACAAAATAGCAGCCCGCCATGATCGGAACGATCACATCAAGGGCGCGGACCGTGGCGTTCTTTCTCAAAACGATCACCGCCGAGATCACGACAAGGATCACCGTCGTTACAAGCGGTGAAATTCCAAAGGCATTCTCAAACGCTGATGCCACGGAGTTGCTGATCACCTGGCTGATGCCGCCCCAGCAGATCAGTCCGGACAGCGCAAACAGGACCGCGATCACGGAACGTTTCAGTTTCTTCTTTCTCACCCGCTCCGCATAGCTGTGGATATAGTAAGCCGGACCGCCGTGGTAGCCGCCGTAGAGCGGGTCCTTTTCCTTATAAAGCTGTGCTAAAGCCGCCTCCACAAACGCTGTGGAGGCCCCAAACGCCGCCGACAGCCACATCCAGAACACAGCACCGGCACCGCCTGCCGAGATCGCTGCAACAACTCCCACGAGGTTTCCCATTCCCACACGGGTCGCTGTGGATACAAACAAAGTCTGGATCGGCGACAGGCCGCCTTCTTCCTGTTTCTTCCCGTTTAAAGCCCGGATCATATCCGGAAACAGGCGGACCGGAAGGAATCTTGTCCGAATTGTAAAATAGACTCCCGTTGGAATTAAAAGCAAAACAAGAAGCGGGATCCCAATCCCATTTCCATTCCCCAGCGGGATCGTAAACAGGTCTCCCCATAAGAAGCGGTACACCGCTTCGACGACTGCTGTTACCATAAGTAAATTTTCTCCTTTTCGATATAACATGACAGACAGGCACCCGCTCCCCAAAAGCGTACGTTTCAGGCTTCAATACTAAAACGCGCCAGTCTATTAAATTGGCATGTACAAGTTTTTATTATACACGTTTATAATGTGTGCTGTCAAATAATCCTTATGAATAACTCGTATGTGGAAATGAATTATCAGTTATATATGAGGTAAAAAATACGCAGCTATTTCAAGCGCCTCAGGTTATCGCGGCTGATCCCCCCTGTTTCGATCCCCTGAACAAACGACGCTGGTACCCAGCCACTCTGATGCTCATGCGAGTCTGAACTTTATCTTCTTGCCCGTATAAACTATGAGGAGCACGCTTTGCGAGCTTCTCAAGTTATTGCGGCAGTCCCCAAGGTCTCATTCAAGCATGGACTTTGGCTCGTTGCTCGCGTAAATAAAAAAGGACACCTCTTCGGTATCCTTTTTCATCTTTCTAAATGCAGTTTAAATTCATGCTGCCCCAAAGAAAACTACGCGTTCTCCTGCTGCCCCACTTTCTTCGGCGGCATCACACAGAGATCCTTCACGACCTCCCCTGCCAGGATCAGTCCCGCAACGGACGGAACAAATGCGATGCTGCCCGGAATTGCACGGCGCTCGGTGCATTTATGCTTTGCGCCCGGCGGGCAGATACAGTTTTTCCGGCAGCTGATGCTCATGTCTTCCTGCTGCTCTACCGGCGGCTCTGTGGAATAAACCACCTTTAATTTCTTCACTCCGCGCTTCTTTAACTCGCGGCGCATGACCTTCGCAAGCGGACACATGCTGGTCTTATAGATATCTGCCACATGGAACTGTGTCGGGTCAAGCTTGTTTCCTGCCCCCATGCTGCTGATGACCGGAATCTCGCAGCTGATGGCTCTCATGATGATCTCAAGCTTTGCTGTCACGGTGTCCACAGCATCCACCACATAGGAATACTCCGTGAAATCAAATTCGTCGGCGTTTTCCGGAAGGTAAAAGCACTTTCTGACCTCCACCTGGGCATCCGGGTTGATTTCCAGGATCCGGTCACGCATGACCTCCGCCTTGTACTGTCCGATGGTCTTTCTCGTCGCGATGATCTGCCGGTTGATGTTTGTGAGGCAGACCTTATCGTCATCCACCAGCACAAAAGAGCCGACTCCGCTCCTCGCCAGCGCCTCAGCCACATATCCGCCGACTCCGCCGATACCAAAGATCGCCACCTTTGCCTTCGCGAGACGGTCCATATTTTCTGCTCCTAAAAGGAGCTGTGTTCTCGAGAACTGATTTAACATATCTATCTCCAATCCTGTCTGTATTGCAAATATCTTTTAACTTTTTAAGCAGTTATTCCACGTCAGCTTTATCACTGATATTTCTGCTCTCTGCACAATATTTCTTCCTGTTCGGCATTGAAAAATTCATCTTCCGCCGAACTTTTACTATTATACCTACTAATTTAGTATGTGTAAAGAGGAAGATTCCAACACCCGATTTTCTCTCTGTAGTGCAAATCAGTAATATCTCCTTCGCTGTATCATAGAATTTTCAATTTTGGAACTTACCGCCATGTGCTATACAGATTTCCTGCGGTCTACGGCATCGGATACGCCCCGCACTCCACAATATTCCGATAGGACACCGGATCCGTATCACCTTCCGTGTTGATCAGCAGGATCACGGAATCCGCTCCAAGTCCCAGCGCCTTTCTCGCAGCCTCAAGTTCCGGGCGTTCCAACAGCATCAGCACAGCTCCCATAGTCGATGCCCCGGATTCGCCGGATACGATCACCTGGTCATCCCCCTCCGGCTTTGCGTATGCTCGCATGGCATGGGCAGCCGCATAGTCTTTACAGGTGATGTAAGCCGCAGGAACCGATTTTAACACCGGCCAGATAGATTTACACGGTGTTCCGCAGTTTAAGCCTGCCATAATGGTCTCCGGCGCTCCGTCCACCGAGAGGAGTTCCCCTGCTTCCCCGGATCTAAAAATACAGTCCGCCACGTCCGGTTCCACGATCATGATCTTCGGTGCCTTCTCCCCGTAATGGTTTACGAGATATCCCGCAACAGCCCCTGCCATGGAGCCAACGCCTGCCTGCAGGAATACATGGGTCGGAATCTCTCCCGCTGCCTCGATCTGCTCTGTCGCCTCCGACGCCATAGTAAGGTATCCGTCCATGATCCAGCCCGGGATCTCCTCATATCCGTCCCAGGAAGTATCCTGGATCAGGAACCATCCGTGCTCCTCACTCATCTTCTTCGCGTATTTTACCGTATCATCGTAATTCCAGTCCGTGACTGTCACCTCCGCTGGACCAGCCTGCCGTACAGCCTCCTCACGGGCCTTTACGGTGCCTTTCGGCATATAGACGTAAGCATGTGCCCCGAAGAGCCCGGAAGCCCAGGAAACTCCCTTTCCGTGATTTCCATCCGTTGCCGTCACAAACGTGTACTTCGCAGTCTTTTCCCGCACATCCGCTTTCTGAAATTCCGAAAAATCCACCTTTCCCGGATCAAGCCCCAGCTCCCGGCACAGGATCCGAAACATCGCATACGTTCCGCCAAGCCCCTTAAACGCCTTCATCCCGAACCGCTCCGCCTCATTCTTCACAAAGATCCCCTTCACACCGAGCTTGCCGCCAAGCCCTTTCAGCTGCACCAAAGGCGTCCTGTTGTACACCGGAATACTCTCATGAAACCGCCTCGTCTCCTTTGCCTTCTCCTCAGAGAAAGCTGAAAGATCCGCATGATCCGCCTCCGATACATTCATCAAAACTCTCGTCCCATATCCCTTTTCCATTTTCTTTGCCATAAGAACCCTCTCTTTCTATTTTTCACGATCATATCATTTTTAACTACGATGCGTTTTTTTCGAATACATTCCCCTCAGTTCTCGGCTTTTACGAAGTTTGCGCAATACACTACTCATCGATAACCTGAGTTCTCTTTCTGCACGTTGATATTTTAATGCCAACTCACAGAGTCTATATCCTTCTATAATTTTTTCATATAAACATAATGCTATTATCGGATCTTCTGCTGTCCTGTATATTGCTTTTATGATTTTTTCTGCATTCATGCGGCTGCATGCCTCAATCTCTGTGCTGAGTCTCCGATACCGCTCATCTTCTTTTTGAAGAACTTCCGGATCATCCAGATTCACAGTCGTACTGGTAATGATATCTAATGCACTTTTGATCTGATTCTCTGTAAGATTCGTTTCTCTTTTATAATCTTCCAATGCAGGGACTTTTCCTTTCAGATCAAAATCACGATTTATCCTGTTAATTTTATTGATTACAGTCGCCATATACGATGTTATTCCATGTTTCATAACAATTACCTGTTCCAATAGTTCATGGAATATGAAGATATAAAAATATGTCGCAGGTCTTGTCTTATCCACATCATATCCATCTAATGCCTGTATCACGCTCATTCTTCCAGATTGCATCAGATCCTGCCGAAAGTCTGGATCATTCCTTACATATGCATCAAATTTCTTTTTTATAATGTATCCAATATAACCATCCAGTTCCTCACATGCCCCCAATCTTCCTTTTTTCCTATTCTCTTCATTTCCATATTTTGCATATTCCACAAACTTTCTAAATCGCTCTTTCGTTAATGCTGTATCCATTAATTCATCTTCCAGGTATTCTTTCATCTTTACACCTCTGATTCTCTCATTGCTTAATTTTTCAATGAAAATCCGTATTTCCCTGCAATAACCGCAGGATCTTCAGCAATTTCATCATGTACAAATATTAATTATCAAAATTATAACATATTGTTTATTATTTCGCAGCAAAATCTGTCTAATTGATTTTTCAATTTAAATCTTCGAATATTTCTTTGTTTCCTGCTCTGCATTTCGGTTGCTTCCCGCACAAATCCAAAAAGGAAGACCCTTCACGAATCTCTCCGCCAAAAGTCTTCCTCCCATATTTTCTTCACGTATTACGATCTACTATACTTTCTCGATTGCCTTACCTGACTCTTTAATTTACTCATAGTATTTTGATGATACTCATTTATTTTTGAAGCAAAGATTATTTACAGCTATGCATGCGCAAGAAAAATGTCTTCGGTGCTGAATTATAAGAAGGAAAAGGTGGCTTCTATGTTTGGGATGCCGCCTTCTTCTCTTCTTTATTTTTCTACATACCACACTTCCATCGCACCATTAGTTTTGCTATGCCAACAAGCACCCTGAAGATCTCCGTCCTCCTGGAGATAATACCAGTCTCCGGAGCCGTCAGCCGGATCCACCTGCTTTGTGTCCGGATTCCACCGGTGCCAACCTGTCCGGATGTAACCGCTTGCTCCAAAGAGATAATGATGGTGGTTGATCAGACGCCAGTCCGATGCTACCCAGGATCCGTCCTCATTCTGCCACCACCAACCGTGTGCATCATGTTGCCAGCCTGCGATGATGGTCTTCTTCTCTTCTGATGGCCATGTCTTCATGAACTGTTCCGGGGTCTTGTAAATCTTCTTGATTCCACTCGTCGATGATCCCCAGTATGGGAGCTGGAAGTGGGGTTTATCTGTGATGGATTTCCAATTTCCACCCCATTCGAGACCAAGTGTCACTCCGATCTTCCCGACTTTGGAAAAGAATCCATCTTTATCATAATAGGCACCGCGGCCGTCGGCTCTGTAAATATCAAACGCCACTCCCCACTGATGATAAGAGCTGTAGCTGCTGCCTTTCGCATTCGTGACAATAGTCCCCGGCTTTGTGCGTCCCTGAGCATACAGGGCATCCTGCTCTGCCGTGGTACGCAGCGTCTCACCAATTTTGATCTGCAGTCCCTGCTTCGCGCACTCTTCAATCAGCTTTATAGCCAGGACCTGAAGCCTTGGATGGCATAATGTAATATCTCTCATAGCTTTGTCCTCTTTTCTTTATGATATGAAAAAAGACCAGAGCATGTCCTTCTGGTCAAATTTTACATTTATAGTATCTTGAATTACATTTTTACATATGCTATAATGCCGTTAGGCAAGAAAAGATGTTATCTGCCAGTGATGGCAAAGCGAAAACCCCGGAGTCTGGACCACTCTGGGGTTTTCTTCTCTCTTTATGTAGTTGAGCATCTACAGGCTAGTTACCGGCTATTTGTCGCCATCTAACCATTTGATGATGTAGTGGCAAACTACACCAGCCACGACAGCGATAAGAAAAGATGTTATTATTTCCAATGATGGCACCTCCTTTCTGTCACCAGAGTTTGGAGGCGGTAACATTGGTATTATAGCATACACAGTTTTTTTATTCTACTTGTTTCATTATTCTCTGTTGCGACGTCGCAACGGTCATATCCCGGATCGTGACGGGAGATATTCGGATCACCTCCTTCTACTCTTTCAGATTTGTTTCATTACTGCTATCAATTTTATCTTTCAGAACTGCAATGTACTTCATCAACCACTCCGGAACCCGTGCTCCCATGCGACCGGCGTTTTCAGTGATAGACAGGGCCTCATTTAATAAGTACCATACTGTTGTCAAAAGGGACAACATCGCAGATGGCAGATGATACCCAAGATTCCCGGATGTCTTTGCTAAGATGTAATCAATTACAATTGCCACAGTGATCACAAATAAATATGCGATCTTCTTTGCGATTCCCTTTGCTCCTTTTTTACTGGACCAACCATATGATATATCTCCCGGATGATCAATCGCTTCCACCATACTTGCGATCATCCCACTGATATAATCAACTACCATTAAAAAGACAAGCAGTCCCAGCAAATAAAATGTGATTCCCAATTTTTCAGACAAAAATGCGATTACTCCAGTTGCAAGCAGCTGGATTGTTGTACATGTACCTTTGCTCATTCTCATTTCTCCTTTTGATTTCCTTACTATATTATATGTTTGTCCGTCAGATCAGTCTGTAGTGTGGCCGTTCCTCCCTGAATTTCAAATACCGGATCCAGTCATCCAGAACGATTCCAACCAGTGCCACCGGCAGCCACAGCACAAAGTACTGCGGACAGATCTGCCCCAAGAGATTGCCCGGAAGCCCGCTGTAGTCCCAGACGTTCCAGCCCAGCCATAAATTGACGATGCATCCGGTCAGGAACTCTAATATCGTGATTCCGACCGCACCAATGAGGATCTGCTGCCATAACGGCATCTGCCAGGGAATAACCTCGTTGATCAATCCCAGAAATACGAAACAGATTCCGCCAAGCAGGAACATCGTCCAATGACTCCGGCCACGCCAGATCAGTTCGATCAATATGTAAAGCAGTCCGCCAACATTAAACAGGAACAGATATTTATTCAGTAACCTGTGGTTCATCTGCATCACCTGCTCTCTCTTTCGCTGATGTAATATATGCCTTGAGGACATCTGACTGGTACTATTCCGGGACATCTGCACCATAATAAAGCTGCTGGATCTCATCCGCTGTCTCGCATCCTGCGATCCACATGTTTACGGCATTGCAATAGGTCGTATGGTATGATACATAAGCCATTGCCGTGGATGTGATGATTTCCATATCCTCTGCACTGTAGTATCGGCATGGTTGACCGTCCGCGTGATACTCAAGCTCGGTGGTGCCTGATGCAAGCTGTACCTGCTTACCGAAGAGATTGAGCTGATCATGCTCCGTCAAACTAAAATGCTGCGTGGATTCGTCCGACAGATTGACATCGACTCCGGAATAGATAGCGGTCTCACATGCCTGACTGATTTCCCGCTTTTTCGCTGCCTGTAGTTCTTCCAAGGTCGGTTCGTATGGTTCCGGCGGAAGGATCTCGCCACCGGTATCCGGATCCGGTGTCTGGTACATGCTGCCATCATCTGACAGATAGACTGTCTGGCCCTCATCGCGATAAACTGTAGTCCATCCGGACAATGTCGCACATTCAACGTCTCCAGCCGTGTAAAGTACAATGTCACCATTCCACTTTGTCGGCGGCGTACCATTTAACCAGTTATAGTATGTTTTGGTCGCGATACCCGAAGATTTTGCAAAATCATCTTTTGATAATCCAAGGCGTACTCGTTCGGCTTCGATATTTCCGTATTTCGTTTTTCTCACGCTCCCTTCTCATCTTTATTGAATTTAGGTATTCTTAAAAGTTACCCTTTGGCAAAAAAAATTGACATAGGATCTTCAATATGAAGTTCATCAATCATAATTTGGATTTCATCGCTTCCAAAAACACCATTTTTCATCTTTTCATAAAAGGTTTTCGGTGTAACGCCAATTTTCGAAGCTACATCCGACTGAGAGAATCCATTTTTTGCAATGATCCCTCTCAATTCATCTGTCTTTATCAATTTCTATCACCTCCTGTGTAACTTGTCAGGATATTTTTTATTGTTTTTATAACATTTTTGTGCTATTATTAAGTTACTTTAAAGGAGGTTTCTATATGACAGTTGGCGAACGATTAAAACAGCTACGTGAACAACTCGGCATGAGCCAGGTTGATTTTGCTACAAAAATCAATGTTTCCAAACAAACATTATATAAATACGAAAATAATATCATTACAAATATACCTTCCGACAAGATCGAATCCGCCGCAAGGATATGCAATGTATCTCCCGCCTATATTATGGGGTGGGGAAATGACTTGAGCCCAATTACATCCGACACATCCTCCGAGCTCACCGCCCGCGATGAAAAAGACATCGCCAAGATTCTGGAGCACACCAAGGAGCTGCTGCTCTCCCAGGAAGGGCTGATGTTCGACGGCGATCCGGCGTCTCCGGAGGCGATCAATTCAATTCTGGATGCAATGCAGATCGGAATGGAAATGGCTAAGAAAAAGAATAAAGAGAAATACACGCCCAAGAAATATAAAAAGGACTGATTTCCATGCACATAAAGAAACTGGTATCACGTCTCGTCCGGAAATACCAGACGCGTGATCCATTTGAAATGATAAAGGGAATGAATGTGATCCTGGTCCACTATCCCCTGGAAGGCGTCCGTGGATTTTACCAGTACTTCCAGCGGAATCATATCATCTATCTGGATGAACGGCTCACAGAGGCGGAGCAGCGCTTCGTTCTCGCACATGAGCTGGGACATCTGTTCCTACACAAGAAAGCGAATGCGATCTTTATGGATTCCAGGACACAATTCAACACGGATAAATATGAACGGGAAGCCGACACCTTCGCGATGGAGCTTCTGGTTCCGGACTCCGTGATCTTCGAGCATCCCGATCTGACGATCGGTCAGCTGGCCCGCCTGACCGGATATGCCGAGGAGCTGCTGAAGAACAAAGAATTCTTTACATCAAATTAATGAACCTTGAAAATAATATCCTTACCCGGGCAGCCAGTAGAGCGGCCGCGGCTTTCCCGCCCTGAGTCTTGAAGGGAGGGATGCCTTATGAGTACATATGAGGAATTACAGCTTATCGTATCTGTGGCAGCACTGATCGTAGCAATCCTTACCTATACCCATAAAAAATAGCCGTCCTGCCCTAGCAAAGCTGACGACTATTTTTTAGTAATGATCTTTCGCCAGGGCGGGGAGCCTTAACCTCCCTTACTGGCTGTCTTGTTAAGTATATTATACAGGTCCGGAAATAATTTGTCAAATCACATAAATAGAAAAACCGCCCGGTGTTACCAGCACCGAACGGATTTTCATAGATTTTCTCTTGCCGGATGCTCCGGAAAGATATAATCACACCTTTTAAGTTATGAGTGAATATCGTCGATCGCTTTACCAATATCATGTCTCATATACTTATTCTCAAATGATATCCATTCCGTAGCCTCATAAGCTTTCTTTCTGGCTTCCTTCAGATCTTTTCCGGTGGCGGTCACACCGAGGACACGACCGCCGTTAGTGACGATCTGGCCGTTTTCGTTGAATTTTGTGCCGGAGTGGAAGACATAGTAATCGTCTTTTCCCTTGAACTTCTCAAGTCCCTCGATCGGGAATCCTTTTTTATACTCTACCGGGTAGCCGTCGGACGCTAAGATCACACATACTGTCGCGCGGTCATTGTCGAACTTCAAGTCTACCTGGTCAAGAGTTCCATCGATGCAGGCCTCAAAGACATCAACGATATCATTTTCCAGTCTCGGGAGAACGACCTGCGCCTCCGGGTCGCCGAATCTCGCGTTGTACTCCAGGACCTTCGGTCCATCCGGGGTCAGCATGAGACCGAAGAAGATAACTCCCTTGAACGGTCTTCCCTCTGCCTTCATGGCGTCAACAGTCGGCTGGTAGATATATTTCTTACAGAACTCGTCGACTTCCTTCGTGTAGAACGGGCTCGGGGAGAAGTTTCCCATACCGCCGGTATTTAAGCCCTGATCGCCGTCCTTTGCACGCTTGTGGTCCTGGGCAGAGCTCATGATCTTCACGATATTTCCATCCACGAAGGACAGTACGGATACCTCGCGTCCTGTCATAAACTCCTCGATAACGATCTCATCGCCCGCGGAACCGAACTTCTTATCCATCATGAGGGTCTTGACGCCCTCTTTTGCCTCTTCTAATGTCTGGCAAATCAGAACGCCTTTTCCGAGCGCAAGACCGTCCGCCTTCAATACGATCGGCATCTTCGCGGTCTCAAGATACTCCAACGCCTTCTCCGGGTCTGTGAATGTCTCATAAGCCGCTGTCGGGATATTGTACTTCTTCATAAGGTCCTTGGAAAATGCCTTGGAACCCTCAAGGATCGCCGCGTTCTTTCTCGGTCCGAATACGCGGAGTCCCTCCTTCTCGAAGACATCAACGATTCCGCCTACAAGCGGATCATCCATACCGATCACGGTAAGATCGATCTCTTTTTCTTTCGCGAAAGCAACTAATTTATCAAATTCCATGGCACCGATCGGCACGCACTCCGCTACTTCAGAAATACCTGCATTGCCCGGTGCGCAGTAGATCTTATCGACCTTCTTGCTCTGTGCGACCTTCCATGCGATCGCATGCTCTCTTCCGCCGCTGCCAACGATTAAAACCTTCATTCGTTTTTCCTCCTGCTTATCAGTGAAGCCGTTCCTGTATACGCCCCGCGCAGCCAGGAACGGCTGTCTTCTATCCTGTATCAGATCTCTCCGTTTGCGATCATGTCGATGGCCTTCGGCAGGATCTTCCACTCTGCCTGTTCCATGACGCGGCGCTGAAGGACCTCCGGCGTGTCACCTTTTTCCACTTCAACGGCCTTCTGTAAGATGATCGGACCGGAATCCATTCCCTCGTCCACAAAATGTACCGTCGCACCGGTGATCTTTACACCTCTCCGAAGAGCAGCCTCATGGACCTTCAATCCGTAGAAGCCGACACCGCAGAAGGACGGAATCAAAGACGGGTGGATATTGATGATCTTATCTCTGTATTTTTCGATCATGGCTGCCGGGATCTTCACGAGATATCCTGCCAGCACGATGAGGTCCAGCTCATAGGAATCGATCTTAGCAACCAGTGCCTCATTGAACTCCTCCCTGGACGCAAAATCCTTCGGAGAAAGACACTCAGCCGGAATCCCATGCTTTTTCGCGCGCTCCAAAGCATACGCGCCTGCGTTGTTGCTGATGACAACCTCTACCTTCGCATTGCGGATCGTTCCCGCATCGATGGCATCTAAGATCGCCTGAAGATTCGTTCCTCCGCCGGAAACAAGAACGCCGACTCTTAACATAAGGTCACTCCCTTTTCTCCTGCCTCGATGGATCCGATGATGTACGGGATATCTCCTGCTGCCTTCATGGCTGCCATCGTTGTGCGGACATCTTCCTCAGCGACTGCAACGACCATACCGATTCCCATGTTGAAGGTGTTGTACATGATCTTCTCATCGATCTCGCCCTTTTTCTGCATCAGCGGGAAGATCGGCGGGATCTGGTAGCTGTCTTTATGGATCACAGCGCGGACGCCGTCCTTTAACATACGCGGAACATTCTCGTAGAAGCCGCCGCCTGTGATATGGCTGCATGCCTTTACGGTAACGCCTGCTTTTTTCACGTTCTTTAAAGCTTTCACATAGATTCTTGTCGGAGCGAGAAGTGTCTCACCGAGAGTCTTTCCAAGCTCGTCGTAATATGTATTTAAGCCCTCCGCAGTCATCTCTTTCTCAAATACCTTGCGGACAAGAGAGAAACCGTTGGAGTGAACGCCTGTGGAAGCCATTCCGATCAGCACATCACCCAGCTGAAGATCCTCTCCTGTGATCATCTCCTTTTTATCGCAGACGCCAACGGAGAAACCTGCAAGGTCATACTCATCCTCTGCCATAAGACCCGGATGCTCTGCGGTCTCACCGCCGATCAGGGCAGCTTCAGACTGGAGACAGCCCTCCGCAACACCTTTTACGATATCCGCGATCTTCTCCGGATAGTTCTTGCCGCATGCAATATAGTCTAAGAAGAATAACGGCTCACCGCCTGCACATGCGATATCGTTGACGCACATAGCGACTGCGTCGATACCGATGGTGTCATGCTTGTCCATGATCATCGCAAGTTTCACCTTTGTTCCACATCCGTCAGTGCCGGAAAGAAGGACCGGCTCCTCCATATCTTTGATCTTTGCGAGGGAGAATGCACCGGAAAATCCGCCAAGACCTCCTAAAACTTCCTCACGCATGGTCTTCTTTACATGCTCTTTCATCAGTTCTACAGACTTGTAACCAGCCTCGATATCAACTCCGGCTTTCTTGTAATCCATATGTATTTCCTCCTGGAGAATCTTATGTTCGCGGACATTCTCTGCACATTCTGCATGTTGCATGCGCGATCATGTCCCGATTTCTATATTTTTTATGCTTATATGAGTTTACACTGTGTCTTCATCAGCCCCTGCTGGAAACACAATGCCCGGCAGCCACTCACCTTTCTGTCTGCGGGAACTCTGTTTTTTAATATCTCTGTTACTTATTATTTTTTCATGGAAGCAAGATACTCTTTGTATCCGATCTTGTCGAGCTTCTCAGCCTTGCTCTCAACTTCCGTCTTCATCTTCTCGGAATAAGCTTTTAATTTTTCAAGGAGTTCCGGATCGGATGCCGCAAGGATCTTTGCCGCAAGGATTCCGGCATTCTTTCCTCCGTTGATCGCTACGGTCGCTACCGGGATTCCGGACGGCATCTGTACGATAGAATAGAGGGAATCCACGCCGCCTAAGTCAGAAGTCTTCATCGGGATTCCGATGACCGGAAGCGGGAAGATCGCTGCGCACATACCCGGAAGGTGAGCTGCCTTGCCTGCGCCGGCGATAATAACCTTCATGCCTTTGCTCTCGGCGCTCTTCGCGTACTCGAAAAATGTATCCGGCTCTCTGTGAGCGGAAATGATCGTCATTTCAAAATCAATACCAAACTGTTCCAGTACCTCGGCAGCCTGTGCCATGATCGGCATATCAGAGTCACTGCCCATTACAATTCCAACTTTTGTCATTGTTTTTTCTCCTTATGAGTGTAACGATTATTGATAAGTTATTCTAATAAATAGCTTTTTAGTAACAATGCTTTCTTATCAATCATAATACAAGGTTTTTTTATGCGCGTCAAGTAGGAATCCGTAGATTCTGCCAACTTCATGCAGTGATGTGATACTGCAAAATATAATATTCTTCCCATCCATCGGTCTGTCAGCGGCTTTTCTTGGGATCACAAGTGTCCACACTCAGTGTAATTATGTAAAAACACCCTGAAATACATAAATGAATTACATATTTCAGGGTGTCCTGTCATCAGCTGCATAACCACTGCGTTCATAATTTTCTCTATGCTATTCCGGTTTTGCAGTCTGATAAAACTTTTTGTAACGATTCAGTATCTTCACAGTTACAACTTTTTCTTATTTTTCATCTAGCGGCCTATTTAATTCATCCAGCCCCGCCAGCACAAACCTTCCGTCCAGAATGATATCTGTCTTCGTTCCGTCTGTATGGACTGCGGAAATTCTCTCCAGCTCCTTATATGGGATCGTGATATCCGTGTGGACGCCGAAGTACGCCTTCGAGACATCTTCCTTCCTTAATATAGAAACTTCGTTGTCTCTCGCGATCATCTCTTTGCCGTCCGGATTGTACATCGGGCTGTCCTCAGACCAGCTGTAGCAGGTGTCGCCAACTGCAAAGTGCGGTCCCATCTTCTCGACGATGAGGATCGGCAGGCGGTCCAGAATTCCAAACTTCTCCGCCATCGCGTAGGCCGTCGTGTTCGTTCCGATGGCAAACTCACCGAGGGGCAGCGTCTCATGACCGTTCATGATTCCCTGCACGATGAGACGGTATCCGGCTTCCTGATCAGCCACTCCATTTTCCGTGAAGTTATCACATACCGCTGAAACCACACGTCCGTCCTTGAATTCCATGCGGAGGTTCCGGTACTGGATATCTCCGATATAAACCGTTCCCACATTTAAGATTCCGTTCGTTCCCGCAAGCTTCGGGGAAGTGAACACCTCGCCAAGCGGAATATTTACGTCCGCCACACAGTTCTCAAACTTCGTCTGCTTCTCCGGGTCGGAAATCGCAGCCAGCTGGACCTGCATGTTCGTCTGGTTCTCCCCTTTTCCGATGACCTCCACATACTCCGCTGTATCGAGAACATCGATGATCTTCTGCTGCATGTCACGGTAAAGTTCGTAATCCAGGGTGTTGATCCGGATCGTCTCCTTAAAGATCTCCGGGAACTGTTCCCCGATTGCCGGAACCGGGAACGCGATGATCGTAAAGCTCGTCTCATCCCCCGGAATATATTCGTTCACCACCGGCATAGAAAGATTCCTGTATTCCAGATAAAGGTTCTGCTGTTTCTCCGTAAACGCCCATGCCTCCGGTTTGTTCACCGGATCAAAGCCCGGCTCGCCGAAGGTCTCGATGACCGCCGGTCCCGCGTAAGCGGCTGCGTCCTCTTTATACTGCTCGTAGGCCGTCTTTAAGACACCGATCTTCCGGTCGCGGAACGCCTTATCCATATAGACTGCGCTGTCATAACGATGGTCATAATCATACTGTCTGTTCGGGGAAGAGGATGCGTATCCGCCGTGTCCTGCCGGATTCCGGTTGATGCTGCCCACAGCACTTCTGCAAAAGATCACAGAAAGCCCCGCTGCCTCGAAATTTTTTACTGCCTGGCGTACCATGCGTTCAAAACCGATCGGATAACGCACTGACACCGTCTTCTTCTTCGAAAGATCCCGGCCCATGACCTCAAATCCACGGATATATCCGTCAGTATAGGTATCTGCCATCTTCCTGATCTCTTCCTCCGGCAGGCTGTTTAAGAACGCCGCTGTCTTCTCCTCTTCCGGGGAAATATACGCACCGAACCGGTAGAGATACGAGAGATCGGAAAGGTCACTCTCCATGATGATCTTTTTCGCGAAATCAAGCTTTGGATCCACGCCTTCCTGTACACGGTAAGTCAGAGTCACGTCACAGTAGTCGCTGGCGCTCCAGTAGAGCACGTCCTTGATCTCCTTCGCTGCCGGAAGTGTCTCGCCCTCAAAGAGGTTGTAGATCTCGATCAGTGCCTCGTTTCCGATCACGAGATCCAGAACACGTCCCTCAAACGCGTAAATGATATCCCCGCGGATCTCCGCATAGAGATAGGAAAGAAGCTTTCCGTACTCCTCCCCCAGCGTCTTCACCGCGTAAGCCGGATTCGTATAGCTTGTCTCATAGTTTTCCGGAAGAACATCCACATAGAGCTTATGATTTAATGTTCTTCCCTCTTCCAGTGTCATCTGATCCAGACTTCCGTCCTCTTTCGCCTTTAAGACCTCGCCGCACTGGATAACGAACTCTGTTACTTTTCTAAAATAATCCCGGTAGTTTTCCGGTACCGTCTCTTCCGTCAGAATTTCCTGGATCCGCGCCATGGAAAGGTCATAGCGCTCTCTGATCAGATCTTGTTCCATGTGTCATGCCTCCATTTCACGTTCATTTTCCGCACCTGAAAAAGATGCGCTCCGGACCGCTGTTCCCAGTTCCGCCCTGTCATCTTTACAGCGCAAACACGATCATCAGTACCCACACCAGCAACAGGATCCCCGCCGCCGCAAGGCTGATCTTCGCCAGAAGATAATTCTTCTCTTTCTCCATCATGGCAAATACACCATAGACCACCGATGACACTGCAATGACAATACTGCAAAAACCCAGAGCCGCAGCCGCAAGCGGCGCATTCCCCTGGGTATAGTACGAAAAACTGATGGCGGCGGCATAAAAGACAAATGCCGCCGCTGCGAGCCCTGCCGCCACAAAACTGTTCTTTGCAAACGGCTTTTTTATATACGATACTTTATTTCCGATTCGTTCCACTGTATCTCTCCCAAACGCCTCTCGCAAGGACAAAAATAATATACCCGGCAAAACCACCGATGGTATTTAAGAGCAGGTCATCCACATCAAAGCTTCCGACTTTGCCGACAAGCTGCATCGTCTCCACAAGAAGACTCATGGCAAAGCTTAAGAGTACTGTGATATACCAGTGTCTCGTCCGCACCCAGATGACCGGCAGAAAAAAGCCAAAGGGCATAAATGCCAGCACGTTGCCGAAAATATTCAAGAACACCGCGCGCCAGCCAAGAATGTTCCTGTATAAAAGAAAGCGCCGAATCTCTTTAAAAAGGGTCAGGTTGTAGGAATATTCGGCCCTCGCGTCAGGGCTGCGCCCCATTTCTTCGGCGAAAAACAGGAAATATGTCAGCAGAACCAGATACAGGACAAAAAGAACCGCCCCGAGAATCCGATGTCTGTGTTTTTTCATTTTCAAAATTCTCCATTCCCACCAAAACAGGGGTTCCTGTTTCGTGGTCCTTCTCTCCGGATACTCTCCGAATTTTTAAGCAGGAAAGGAGATGCCGCCATAAAGGCCACATCTCCCACTCCGTTCATTTCACTTTTCAGGCATGCTTCACCGCTCTTTTTGTTTTCACAGCCGCGTTAAAACTGCCCTGATCCGATTAAAACGTAATCTCAGATTTTCTCTTAAGAAGCAGTGCCCCGTTCACGATCGCGATGATTCCGGCAGCAAGTCCGACAGATGCAACGATAACTCCAACCGCGATGCTCGCTGCCCCTGTGTTTCTCATGGTCTTATAAATTTTTTCCATAAAACCGCTCCTTCTTATTTTACGCCATACTGCTCATAGTATGCGTCGATCGCTGCTTTTAATGTGTCGTCGATGATAACTTTTCCCTTGTACTCTTTGTTGTAAAGGTGCTCAACTACTTCCTTCATTGTTACAATCGCTGTTGTGCGGAAACCGTATTTCTCCTGGATCTCGGTAAGAGCGGACTTCTCGCCTTTCCCTCTCTCGCAGCGGTCTACGGATACAACAAGACCGAGAACATCGACATCGCCCTGTGCCTTGATGATCGGAAGTGTCTCCTCGATGGAAGTGCCAGCTGTTGTCACGTCCTCGATGATAACGACCTTGTCGCCGTCAGCGATCGGGCTGCCGAGAAGGATTCCCTTGTCACCGTGGTCTTTTACTTCTTTTCTGTTGGAGCAGTACTTGATGTCTGCGCCGAAGTGCTCACTGATCGCCATGCTTGTTGCAACGGTCAGCGGAATTCCCTTGTAAGCCGGTCCAAAGAGAACATCGAAGTCTGTTCCGAATGTATCATTGATCGCTTTTGCGTAGTACTCGCCAAGCTTTCTGAGCTGAGCGCCTGTGCGGTAGAATCCTGTGTTTACGAAAAACGGAGTCTTTCTTCCGCTCTTTGTTACGAAATCTCCAAATTTTAATACGCCGCAATCAACCATGAATTCAATAAATTCCTGCTTGTACTTTTCCATGACCTAAAAACTTCCTTTCAAAATAATATTCTTAGTGCACAGCACCAATTAACTCGTGGATATCTTCCACACCGTACTTCTTCATGTACGCCTCGATGCCCTCGATCACCTGGATCGTCGTATCCGGGTTGATGAAGTTCGCGGTTCCGATGGACACTGCTGTCGCGCCTGCAAGGATGAATTCCAGCGCGTCCTCAGCCGTCATGATTCCGCCCATTCCGATCACCGGGATCTTCACGGCATTTGCAACCTGGTATACCATGCGGACAGCCACCGGTTTGATCGCCGGGCCGGACATACCGCCGGTCTTGTTTGCCAGGGCGAATGTGCGCTTGTTGATATCGATCTTCATTCCTGTGATGGTGTTGATCAGAGATACCACATCAGCTCCGCCTGCCTCAACGGCTCTCGCCATCTCAGCGATATCCGTAACGTTCGGGGAGAGCTTCATGATCACCGGCTGCTTTGCAACCTTCTTTACCGCCTTTGTGATCTGCTCCGCGCATTTCGGATCCTGACCGAATGCGATTCCGCCCTCTTTCACGTTCGGGCAGGAGATATTGATCTCAAGCATATCTACATCAGCGTCAGCAAGGCGCTCCACAACATCCACATAGTCGCTCTCAGACTTACCGCAGACATTGACGATGATCTTTGTGTCATGCTGTCTTAAGAACGGAACGTCACGCTTCATGAACACGTCGACGCCCGGTCCCTGAAGACCGATAGCGTTTAACATTCCGCCGTAAACTTCCGTCACACGCGGGGTCGGATTTCCCGGCCACGGCACGTTTGCGATTCCTTTTGTGACAACAGCGCCGAGACGGTCAAGATCGATCATCTCGCCGTATTCCATACCGGAACCAAAGGTACCGGAACAGGTCATAACCGGGTTCTTTAACTCTACACCGGCAAGTGTTACTTTTGTATTCATGCCTGCTCCTCCTTCCTGATCATGATGCCGGAGGCGATGCGCTCACGCTGCTCATCCGGAGTCAGAAGCTCTACCTCTTCAGCGCGGAATACCGGGCCGTCCTTACAGATCCTCTTGTTTCTCACATTGCTGTGCTCATCGATGTCCTTGCTGTGGCATACGCAGCCAAGACAGGCACCGATTCCGCACGCCATCTTCTCTTCCAGAGAGATATAGCACTCGATCCCATTCTCCATTGCGTAGGTCTTTAATGCCTTCAACATCGGAGTTGGTCCGCATGCGTAGATGATATCCGCGGTAAGCTTCTCCGCGCGGATCGCGTCGATGACATTTCCCTTTGTTCCGACACTTCCGTCCTCTGTCGCGATCACGACATCGGCGTATTTGCGAAGCTCGTCTGCGAGGAAGGTCTCTTTATCTCTGTAACCGATGACTGCTGTCTTCTCGCAGTCAAGGTTCTTAGCAAGCTCCAGCATTGGCGGGATTCCAATTCCGCCGCCGATCAGGAATGCTTTTTTCTTCTTTAAGGGGAATCCATTTCCCAGCGGTCCCATAATATCGAGGGTATCGCCTTCCTTGTATGCGGAAAATTCCTTTGTTCCGGCTCCCGCGATGCGGTAAACGATCCGAAGTCTTCCATTCTCCTTGTCTGCCTCGCAGATACTGATCGGACGCGGCAGAAGCTTTGACTGGTCATTGGTGTAAACAGCGATAAACTGTCCCGGTACGGCTGCTTTTGCCATCTCCGGTGCGTCAAGCCACATGCTGTAGATTCCCTCCGCCAGTTTTTCCTGGCTGTGGATCACAGCGTTTACTTTTTTCTGTGCCATGGTTTCCTCCTGGTGGTTTACTAGCAGTATTCCGGTGCCTTTTCAGCTTTCCGGCACACTGTTTTTATATGGTTACAACACATCAGCCACGGACATACGCCATGGCTGATAAATTTTCAATGTACGCAGCTGTTCAGTACCTTCACAGTTACGTGCAAAAATCCATCCTGAATCAACTCCGTTAATAGATTTTTGCCTGCCACCACAAAGTTTTCTTACGGTCAGCGCAGCAAGTGCACCAACCAGCTAAACAGCTGCCAATATACTTTATTAATTATAATACGGAGTTGATATCCGTGATCATATCGATGACAGCCTGTCTGGATGCCTCTGCGAAATGTTCCGGACCGAACTTTGCGTATTTCTCCTGCTTATACGCAGCGATGATTCCTCTGGAGGAGTTTACGACAGCTCCGAGACCATCCTCATTGAAGCAGTGCATTAAGTCTTTCGCAGTACCGCCCTGTGCACCGTAGCCCGGTACAAGGAAGTATGTCTTCGGCATGAGCTTTCTTAAGATCTTGCTCATCTCCGGATAGGTAGCGCCCACAACGGCACCTACGTTGCTGTAATCGCCGTCCATGCTTGCTTCGCCCCACTCAACGACCTTCTCTGCGACTAACTCGTAGAGCGGTCTTCCATCTACAAGGCGGTCCTGGAACTCACCGCTGGACGGGTTGGATGTCTTAACGAGAACGAAAAGGCCTCTGTCCTCATCGTTGCAGACATTGACGAACGGTTTGATTCCGTCTGTTCCGAGGTACGGGTTTACGGTAATAAAGTCAGTATTGAAGCCGCGGCATACGTTGCTTCCGACTTTTACACTTCCGATATGTCCAACTGCATATGCGGAGGAAGTGGATCCGATATCGCCTCTCTTTACGTCTCCGATCACAAGGAGTCCCTTGTTCTGGCAGTATTCGATCGTGCGGGCATATATTTTAAGACCCTCAATGCCAAACTGCTCATACATTGCAATCTGCGGTTTCACTGAGGGAATCAAATCATAAGTGTTATCAATAATTTCTTTGTTAAACTGCCATACAGCCTCGGCAGCTCCTTCCATGGTCTCGCCGAAGTCCTTAAATGCTCTCTGGACAATATGGTTCGGGATATAACCTAACATAGGGTCAAGACCGACGCAGATCGGTGCCTTTGTCTTCTGAATCTTCTGTATGAGCTGACTGATCATAGTTTCCTCCTCCGATGTAGTTGCGTTTCTACAACACCTTATTCTTTCCAATTTTAGCATATGGTGTTTCTGGTTTCAAGTAGAAATGTGAGGGATGGGAAAATTTCTGCAATTTGAGGAGAATTTGGGAATATTGTGACAGATGGGGGAGGCCGATGGAACTGGCCTCCCCTCTTATACTACTTCCCAATGTCCTTTATGGCTGGTACCGACACGTTTGATAATGTTCTGCTGCCTCATCCTATTTACATGATATTTTACCCTGTTGATTTTCCAACCTAATTTTTCTGCAATCTCTTTCTGAGTCATATCTGGATTCTGGCTTATTATCTGCAAAATAGTTTTGGCCTCTTGGCTTAGTTTCGTTTGAGTGGTATTTTGGGTGGTTTGGGTGGTATCCCGCACAGTTTGGGTGGTATCCTGCACAGTTTGGGTGGTACTTTGGGTGGCTTGGGTGTTACATTGGGTGGCTTGGGTGCCACTTTGGATATTTTCTTCCGCACATCTTATCACTGTATCTTCCGTATTCCGATAAAGATTAATACGGAATCCGATCTCTAAATCCTGAAACTCCGGCTCCCGCAGTCCATATTCTTTCATCGCCTCTAACAATTTCGGAATTCCACTGCCCCATGCTTCAATCAGATTCATGTATGAAAAAGCATGCGCCAATGCACGATTTCGAATTTTAGAGTATCCCTCTCTCATTTTATCCAATGTCACACCTGGCATCAAACCGCCCGGAGAGGTGATCTCCAACCGATCATCATAAATCGCCACCTGGATATGTGAACTTTGTAAATAGCTACAGTTCATCACAGCATTAATAATCAACTCACGAATACTGTCCGGCGGTAATTCATAAATATCTTTCCGATAAATTCCCTCAAGTTTTGCGCCTAAATGAATATTTCTCAATACAAACTGGAACGAATCATCGATCTGCTGCCATAATGGACCGCTATACTCACGCTTGTCCACAAATACAGCACGCGTTTTTCCTTTGAACATTCCACATTGGATATGTGACAAGAATTCATCCTTTCCCAACAGGAAAACATATCCATTTGTAGGATGTATACTTCCATCTTCTGCTTCTGCCAGTAGTCCCCAACTGAGCAGTACATTCTTTGTTATATCCTTAACCGCTTCTTTCTGCGTCTTTGACTTTCCATTCGCAATAGCTACTTCTTTCATCTGCCTGCACAGTTCTGCAATCTCTTCATCTGTGACTGTCAAATCTCTGCGAATAACCTTGTCATAGGATCGTCCCTCATCCTCATAATACATTTCAGCTGTTAGGTCACGTCCAGCAGGACGGGATGTCCCCGAAACCCGGATATAAGTGCCATCCTTAATTCCCATGGACTTGATATAATACGGTCTCTGTTTTCCCGGGCTGATCTCAGCAATAATGATCGTCTTATCCTCAATCGTCTGTAAGTAAACATCTGGAATAACGACCGGTTCACAGCTGTCCGATATTGCTGTAGTAATCGCATCAATCTCCGAAAAGACATTTTCCTTAGGAATACCGACTACCTCACGAGTATCATCATCAACACCAAATACAATGCGTCCGCCCTCTCCATTTGAGAAGGCAACAACTGTTTTCATGTATTTTATACTATCCTTCGGTCTCTGGACTTTAAACTCTACATTTTTTGATTCACCTGCTAAGATTTCTTCAATAGTCAATAAATTCACCTCCACTCAGTTTCTACTATATTTCGCAATTATTTTCCATATGGTGTCTTCGTTTCCGCAACCATCGATAATGTATCCCGACTATTAAAATCGTAAGTTACTATCTTTTGCTCCGACTCAGTAAATGTAGATGAGCCACCAATTCCAAAATATTTTTCAAAGAATTGTTTCAGTTTGTCAATAACGCCCTGCTTCTTCTTTGCTCTTCCACCGCCGCCGAAACGAGAGATTGGCGGCATAAGCCTATCTATATCCGTTCCCGCCGTCTTGATCTCTCCATCCCGGAATGCATTCTCCATAAATTTTCTGGTATCTTCCGGTTTCAGGCGTTCTTCCGCAATAATATTATCGAGGTCATGATCTCGCTGCTCTACCACATAACTATGCCACTCATTCATAACATCATCCACATCATTGATTCCCGCTATAAAGGTTTCAATGAGCTGTTTCTTGCTGCGCAGTTCCGGACTGGCGTCAATTGCCTTGTTGATGGTTATCAATACTTCTTTATCCTCACAATGGGTATCATGATACTTCTTCACAAGCATCAGAATATAATCAATATTGATTTCTATCTGACGAATCAGTTCAATCTCAAATACCACATCATCTGTAATATCCGTACTTTCCTGCCGCTTGCGTTTCCACTCATCGCGCAGATCCTGATAACGACCAAGATAATCCTGCAGATCACGCTCAGTAATCAATTCTTTCTCTTTAAATTCATCAAATGAAATCAAAAGATTTCTCATTCGGAGAATTGCCCCAAACAAGGCAATAAACTCTTTTTGATTTTGTTCCCCGATGATCTGGGGTTCTGACAGTGGAAACTTATCATTCAGTTCTTCCACCATATCCACATATCCCGGCATCGGTTTGCCATCTACCGATTCATATCCATAATAATAATCCTTAAAGCTCTGCAGAAGAACAATGCCTCCTGCATTCTTGTCCCCAAACAGGGAAATGGCACTGTCCACCCGCTTTTGCAGATTGCGAAAACATACAATATTTCCAAAGGTTTTAATAGAATTCAAAATGCGGTTTGTGCGCGAGAATGCCTGTATTAATCCATGCATTTTCAGATTCTTATCCACCCATAAAGTATTCATGGTTGTCGCATCGAAACCAGTAAGAAACATATTTACTACAATCAGAATATCCAATTCCTTATTCTTCATACGAAGAGACACATCTTTATAGTAATTCTGGAATTTATCACTTGAAGTGTCATAATTTGTATGGAACATCTGATTATAATCTTCTATTGCCTCTTCCAAAAAATCTCTGGACGGCTGATCAAGTGCAGAAGTATCTTCGGAGTTTTCCTCATCCAGAATGCCATCCGATTCTTCCTCATTTGCGCCATAGCTGAAAATAGTCGCAACACGTAATTTCTTAGTCGGATCTGCTAACATCTGCTTTTTGAATTCCTGATAATACAGCTTAGCCATCTGGACACTTGATACAGCAAAAATAGAATTAAAGCCACTGATTCTCTGTTTCTGCTTGATTTCCTCTACTTCGTCCCTTTTAGCTGAAGCAACCTCTGCAATATTCGTAAGTGTGTTGTATATGTATGTTTTATCTCCACGATATGTCTTCTGGTCAAAATGTTCCAGTATATACTGTGTCACAATATGAATACGCTCAGGAGCCATCATAACCTTTTCCCTATTGATGTCCCAGACCATCTCATCTGTGATTTCTTCATCCACATCCATTGTTTTAATATAATCGACACGGAACGGGAGAACATTTTTATCATTAATTGCATCCACAATTGTATAGCTGTGAAGCTGATCGCCAAAAGTCTGTCCTGTTGTAAAAAATTCTGGATTCTTCGCTCTGCCTGAATTGACCGAGAATATTGGCGTTCCTGTAAATCCAAATAAATGATATTTCTTGAAATTCTTTACAATGGCAGTATGCATGTCACCAAACTGACTACGATGGCACTCATCAAAAATGATGACAATATGCTTCGTGTATACTTCATGCCCCGGATTTTTCTTTATGAATGTAGCTAATTTCTGGATTGTAGTAATAATAATATGGGCATCCGGGTCTTCAAGCTGACGTTTTAATACAACGGTTGAAGTATTGCTGTTTGCAGCTCCTTTTTCAAAACGGTCATATTCCTTCATGGTCTGGTAATCCAGATCCTTACGATCAACCACGAACAATACTTTATCAATATACGACAATTTTGACGCCAGCCTTGCTGTCTTAAAAGAAGTGAGTGTTTTTCCTGATCCTGTGGTATGCCAGATATAACCTCCACCTTCAACACTGCCATACTTTTTATAATTATTAGCAATTTCAATGCGATTGAGAATTCTTTCTGTAGCCGTAATCTGGTATGGACGCATAACCATCAGCATATCCTCAGACGTAAAAATACAATACTTTGTGAGGATATTGAGAATCGTATGTTTCGCAAAAAATGTCTTGGTAAAATCAATGAGATCAGGAATCACACGATTATTGGCATCTGCCCAGAAACAAGTAAACTCAAAACTGTTGCTCGTCTTTGTCTTACTGGCACCACGTTTTTCATGTTCTTTTTCTGCATTTCGTCTGGTACTATTGGAATAATACTTTGTATTTGTTCCATTTGAAATTACAAAAATCTGAATATACTCGTATAATCCACAGCCCGCCCAGAAAGAATCTCTCTGATAACGGTTGATCTGATTGAATGCCTCTCGAATGGCAACCCCTCTGCGTTTCAGTTCAATATGTACGAGCGGCAGTCCATTTACCAGTACTGTAACATCATAGCGGTTGTCATGCTTTGCACCATCTCCTGTACCGATCACATACTGGTTGATGACCTGCAGTCTGTTATTATGGATATTCTTTTTATCTATGAGCGTGATGTTCTTGGAAGAACCATCATCACGGGTCAGGACTTGAACATTATCCTCCTGTATCTTCCGGGTCTTTTCCACAATATGCTCGTTTGGATTGGCGACAGCATTTTTAAAAAAATCATCCCATTCCGTGTCAGAAAATCGATAATTATTCAGTTCCTCTAACTTTTTCCGGAGATTAGCAATCAAATCTTTCTCCGTATGAATAGGCAAATACTCATATCCTTGTTCACATAACAGACGGATAAACTCCTGTTCCAGTTCTGCTTCACTCTGGTAACTGTCAGAGCGCTTCTTGACTGGTTCATATTCTGTGACAACGGTATTTTCTGATGTTTCCGCTACAATATTAAAGTATGGCACATGATCGCCTCCTTATTTTTGTAATTCTTTGAAAGATAACAGCTTGTCTCTGTAATATTCATATTGCTTTTGACGTGCTTCGATTTCAGCCGGAAGGCCTGCTGATAGATCATTGCAAAGGACATCAAAGTGACGAAGAACTGTCACAATGCGTTCCTGTTCTTCAAGTGACGGTACTTGCAATACAAACTTACGAATTTTTTCCATTGGTATATTTTTCATAGATGATTCTTGAAGCAGACGATTTATTTGTGTCTCACGAAATATATTTGTTTGAAAAAAGTAACGCATATATTCTGGATTTATAATTTTTTTATCTGCTCTTATTAGTGCAACATTAGGTGCAAGATAATACTTATCATTCTCTTCGATTACGGCAACCTGTCCTATTGTTCCAACATAAGTAAAAAGCATATCACCATTATGTAGTTTGCTTCTAGTCAACTTTGATAAATCACTTTTATCAATATATTTCACATCACTTAGATCTAACTTTCCATTTTTAACGTTTAAACCACGGAGAGCAATGATTTTGCCTTCATCTGAGTAAGTAACGTACTTAGTAAATTCATATCCTGCAAGTTTTGTAACTGTAGCAATAGTCCCCAATTCAAGAGGAAGATAACCAAACACATATTGAATAAGCTTAATTATGCTCTGTCTGTCTGTCTGTCTGTCTGTCTGTCTGTCTGTCTGTCTGTCT
>CABVBU010000011.1 GCA_902496665.1 uncultured Clostridium sp.
TCAAGACGACGCCCTCTCACGGCGTAAACCCGGGTTCGATTCCCGGACAGGTCATGAAGCTGTATGGAATTCCATACAGCTTCTTTTTTTGTTTAACACGACCATATTCGGCACAAAATGTGCCAAAGCTTATTCTTTTTTTCTTTTCTCATTTTCCCTTTTACCTGACTGAATCCCATTTTATATTTCCCGCATACCCTAATATCAGAACAAATAAAGGAGACATCCGCATATGAGTTGCAGAAATTCTGATCTGCCGGATACCGCTATGGCACCATCCTGCGGCTGCGGCAGAATTCCGTCCAATATTTCCGGTCCCGGACCTGTGATGCGTCCGGTATCCAGTTCCTGTTTTGACGGCAATGACCCAAGATTTCCGATAGGAATGGGATACCTTCCGATGCAGATGTGGGAAACCACATATCCGTTAGCCAGAGGCTTTGTCCGGGGAACGATCTTCCCGTCCCTGGATCTTCCGTTTGCTGTGGGGAGGTGCAGAAGATGATGGAACTGTATCGATGCAGCATGATGCCGGGAATGCCGGCAGAACCCGTGCGGGATTCCCGCCTGTCGGCCCAGAATGTAATGCCTGCGTGCAGTACCTGTCAAGGTGCCGGGCGCATAATTACCCAGGATAAAGAGGCGCTGATGCGCCAGATCATGGAAGCTGGTTTTGCCATGGATGACGTCATCCTGTTTTTAGACACTCATCCGGAAAATCAGGATGCACTTCGCTATTACAAAGCGGTACGCGACATGCGTGACCAGTCCATGGCTGCCTATGAAAATCAGTTTGGGCCGTTGAGATATACCGATGTCACGTCCTCGTCCTGGGACTGGGTAACTGAAAAATGGCCATGGGAAGGAGGATGTTAAGATGTGGATTTACGAAAAAAGACTGCAGTTTCCGGTAAATATTAAGGAACCAAACGCGAAGATGGCGCAGTTTATCATGAGTCAGTATGGTGGACCTGACGGCGAAATGGGCGCGTCCATGCGTTATCTCTCCCAGCGCTATTCCATGCCCTACGGCGAGCAGAAAGCGGTTCTGACAGACATTGGTACAGAGGAGCTGGCGCACCTCGAGATCGTCGCGGCGATCGTTCATCAGCTCACGAGAAATCTCACAGCCGAAGAACTGGAAGCACAGGGCTTTGGCCCATACTATATCGACCACACCACAGGAATCTGGCCCCAGGCGGCTGGCGGCGTGCCCTTTAACGCCTGTGAGTTCCAGTCAAAAGGTGATCCGATCACGGACCTTTTCGAGGATCTCGCTGCGGAGCAGAAAGCCCGGAGCACCTACGACAATATTCTGCGCGTCGTGACAGACCCGGATGTCTGTGAGCCGATCCGCTTCTTAAGGAAACGCGAGATCGTCCACTTCCAGCGCTTCGGCGAAGCCCTCCGCGGTCTCCAGGATAAACTGGATTCCAGAAACTTCTACGCATTTAATCCAAGCTTTGACCCAGCGCCGGTGATGGCAAGGAACAGTCAGTAATCATATCCAAAAAGAGATCCAGAGTCATTTCCGGCCTGATCCGCCGGATCTGATCTGAATCTCTTTTTTTGAGAAACCTTTCCGCACCTGCGGAATCCGCTGCTTGCAGATCCCCTGCTGCCACATCGGCAAAAATGCCGCGCTGCAGCTATCTGAACCGCAAAAGCAGCCACATACCGCCCTTATCAGGACATCTTGCACTGGAAGGAATCACAGTCTGTACATTCCTTCTTTGTCGGATTTAACTCATGTGTCCCCACATGAATGCGGTCTAAGGTGCAGTAATCCACATTCTCCGCATGATGCACGCAGTTATGGATCGAGCACTGGATGCTGTCGTTCTTCTCCTGATTCATCATTGTTTTTCACCACCTTTTTCTGGGATGGTATCAGTATAACCAGCCGGTGGAAAATGATGCTGGAAAAAGATGTCAGCAGTTTACGCGGCATTCCACAAAAACATGCCTGCCGAAATGCATTATTTTAAGCGTTTCCAGCTTTTTTATAGGAACCAGAAAAATACTTCATGATATCACGTCTCGTGATGATTCCGATAAACGACTTATTGTCATCCAGCACCGGCACAAAGTTCTGCTGCATCGCCTTGTCCAGCAGATCTTCCATCTTCGCCCCGGCGTTTACCGGGCTGTTGTCCTGGCGGCGCTTTACCTCCATAACGGAGATCAGCTCCATATCCTTTAAGCTCTGGTTCATATGACTCTTCATGTACCAGAGCAGGTCGCCTTCCGTCAGGGTTCCCGCGTATCGTCCCTGCTTCGTGAGGATCGGCAGGGCGGAATATCCATGCGCCTCCATCAGGTCGATGGCATCTCTGAGGTTCGAGTCGGAATAAATAAACGCCACATCACTCTTCGGTGTCAGAAAAAACAGAATATTCATGCGTCTCTCCTTTAATATCCAAGATCTTCGTTGATAAATACCATTTCAACTTCCATTCCGGTACATGGACGTTCCAGAATCAGAATCGCATTGCAGATCCTCTCCGGGCTGTTGCAGTCATAGCATTTTTTCTCACCAGATACAACACATGGAGTCTTTTTATTAAACCGCTCCGCGTTCTTTGGACAGGCGACATTTCTGGCGCGGTCCATAGCGGAGGTGAGATCGGGGGCGATCTTATTTTTACCGATCACATAGTAAACGCGCTTCGGTCCAAACAGGCTCTCGGCAAGGCGGTTTCCTGTCCCATCGATGTTGATGATCTGACCAGTCTCCGCAGCCGCGTTGGCGCTCAGTATGTACACGGTAGACTCATTTTTTGCCCTGATCCTCGCGTCCGGTCCCTGTTCCCAGTGCCAGATCACTTCGTTATTTTTCCCAAGGATCTCGAAGAGATTCATCTCCTTCGCGGTCATACAGCCACCGAAGCCAACAGTCTCACCCTTGATCTGATCGTCAAGATACGCTGCCGCTTCCTCTTTTGTCTCGAAATATGATGTATGGAAACGATGGTTTTCAAAGTTCTTTTTCAGCTTTTCGTAATCCATAAGTTCCTCCTTAAATCAATCGTTTAAAACAGAGCCGCAGGATCTTCCACGACTCATCTTCATCTATTATAGCACAATCTGCAATAAAATTCGGGAATAATACATGAATTATTTGTGAAGTTTTTCTTCATTTTATTAACACTGACCTTTCCATTTATGATCGTGTTCCACATTTTTTCTGTTTGAATATTTCTGCTCCCGGTATTTTCTGAACGCAGGGAAAAAAAGAAAGCCTGCAGAACGGCGAAGCTCTGCGGGCCTTCTTTTTTCCATATGCGGTTTTTTATTTCTGAATCTTCACTCCAGAAAATCCAGCGCATCCACCGGCACGCCGTCCTTCAGGAACTCGAAGAACACGTTTGTGCCTTCCACTGTGTAGTATTTTGTCGGCTCAGCGACGTAGCCTAAGAGGTCGCCCTGATGGACGTACTCGTTTTCTACGACGGGGATCTCCTTTAACTGGCCGCAGACGGCGGTATATCCATTTCCGAGGTCAAGGTTGACATAATTACCGATCTCCTCATTTGTTCCCACAGAGACGACTCTGGCGTCCGCAGGGGCGGATACCGGGGTGCTGATCTCGCTCTGGATCACATTGGCGGGATTGACTTTGTACTGGTCCAGGGTCGGGAAGTAGGTCGTTGTGTCCATGCTGTAGCCAAGAACGATATTTCCGGTCACAGGCCAGGAGAGCTTGTCTGTGTCGGCGAAATCGAGAACCAGGGACTCGCTGACGGCGGCACCGGCTTCCGCCATGGAATTTGCGCCTGTCAATGCGCCATCCGATGCGTCAGCCAGTCCGGTATCCACCGAAATTCCATCGGAAAAAGAGCCGGTGGCAGCGCCATTTTCATTGGCCGCCAGACCGGCAGCCGTGCCGTCTCCGGCAGGTTTCCCATTCCCGGCTTCATCCCCGGATGCTGCCAGTTCCCCGGCCAATGTATCCCCGCCGGACTCCGCGCCTGCGTTGGAATCCCCCGCGATCACATGATCCGGGTCTTCGATCTCCAGATAGGGGCTCTCTCCGATATTTTCTCTCCCCTTCTGAATTCTTACAGCGCCTGCTGCCGCAACAATAGTCAACAGGCCAAGTACGAGCATGACAAGGACAAATTTGTCCTTGAAAAGCTGATTTCCTCTTTCTTTCACGTTTATCACCTCGGTTATATTCTTACCCGCGGCGATGAAGTTATACACGAAATCATACTTTTTTCTGGACGTATCCACCTTTTACTCCGCAATTTTCACGATCTCAATCCCCTGAAAATAATATTTCAGCAGTTCCCGGAACCCGCTCCCCTGCTCTCTCTCCATCGCGTCCGCCCCAGCCTGGGAAAATCCATAGCCGCTGCCGATCCCCTTCGATGACACCCGGATCTTCCCGTCCGCCGACGCAAAATGGAAGCAGGATGTCTGCAGCCCCAGAGAATCCCGGACCTCATCCCCGGTATAATCCATATCCCCGATCTGCACCCGCTTCACATACCCGGCACCATCCCGCTCGATGATCTGGATCTTTCCGGCGATTCCCTCCGCTCCCGGGCGCGGTCCGCCGGTCCTTCCGATCTTATCCGCAAACTCCGCTTCTGTGAATGTACGGACACTTAAGAATCCATCCACTTCCAGATCCCCCGGACTTTCCACACTGCAAAGATATGGGTACGCCGTCAGTTCTCTCGTCTTTCCGGCGGCTGCCAGGCAGTAGAACGGCTCGATCAGATCCCCGTCGCACTCTGCCACAAGACCAGGCGTCTCCCGCACCGCCTGGCGGACTTTTTCATAATACTCCTCAAAGTGTTCTTTTCCCCACTTCTTCTCCATCTCCCGCACGCTCAGACAGTCAACATCCAGTTCTTCCTCCATAAGACTCCTGTCAAACGTCCTCGAAGCGCCTGAAAAAGTCCCTGCTGCATCTGAATCAGCTCCATCTCCTGCGTTTTCCAGCAAGATTCCTGGATCCGCGATTCTGTACACATACGTCCTCGCAAGCACTGCCTGTGCCTTCAGCGTCTCGATCCCATACTCCGCCGGGATCTCCGCCGCCACAACTCCCACAAGGAACTCTTCCGCCGGAACTTCCACTCCGGCATCCGTCCGGATCCTGCCAGTCCACGCTAACGTCGTCACATAAGGGATCATGACCATCGCAAACAACATCACAAAAAAACGTTTCATAAAAAATACCCGCCCCATACACATCTGATATCCGGTTGATCCCCGGTATCTCTAGTGTATGAGACGGGCCTTATTTTTATGTTATGTAACTATTCAGCACCTTCATAGTTACAAGCAAAAATTACAGCTCTACATTGATCTTCTTCAGATGCCAGATATCCCTTACATACTCTTCGATCGTGCGGTCAGAGGAGAACTTTCCTGCAGATGCGGTATTGAGCATCGCAGTTCTCGCCCACCACTTCTCGTCGCGGTATGCCTGGTCGATCTTCTTGTGGGACTCTGCATAGGAGCGGAAGTCCTTTAAGATGAAATAAGTATCTGCGCGGTCGCTGCTCTGGGTGTTGAGCAGGGAGTTGTAGATATCGCGGAACAGTTCCGGATCCTGCGGAGAATAGTAGCCGTTGATGAGCTGCATCAGCACACGGCGGATATCCTGATCATTGTTGAAGATATCCATCGGGTTGTAACCGCCGTTGTTTTCAAGATTGATGATCTCATCTGCGGACGCACCGAAGATGAACATGTTCTCCTTGCCGACTTCCTCTGCCATTTCCACATTTGCACCGTCCATGGTGCCGATCGTCAAAGCACCGTTCAACATGAACTTCATGTTGCCGGTACCGGATGCCTCCTTGCTGGCTGTGGAGATCTGCTCGCTGACATCAGCAGCGGAGAAGATCAGCTCTGCGTTGGATACACGGTAGTCCTCGATAAATACGACCTTTAACTTGCCGCCGATGGACTTATCGTTGTTGATCACGTCAGCCACATTGTTGATGAGCTTGATAGTCAGCTTCGCACGCTTGTATCCGGCTGCCGCCTTTGCTCCGAAGATGAAGGTTCTCGGAACGATGTCCATATTCGGGTTATCTTTCAGCTGGTTGTAGAGATACATCACATGAAGGATGTTCATGAGCTGTCTCTTGTACTCATGCAGACGTTTTACCTGGACATCAAAGATGGAACGCGGATCGACATCGATTCCGTTGTGCTCCTTGATGTACTTTGCAAGGCGGACCTTGTTCTGGTACTTGATATTCATGAACTCCTGCTGGCACTTCTCATCGTCAACGAATACGGAGAGCTTCTTGACGTTGGAGAGGTCTGTGATCCACTCGCTGCCGATCTTATCTGTTACCCAGTCTGCAAGAAGCGGGTTGCCGTGAAGCAGGAAACGTCTCTGGGTGATACCATTCGTCTTGTTGTTGAACTTCTCCGGCATCATCTCATAGAAGTCGCGGAGTTCCTGTTTCTCAAGGATCTCTGTGTGAAGCTTCGCAACACCGTTTACAGAGAAGCTGCCGACGATCGCAAGGTAAGCCATGCGGACCTGTCCGTCATAGATGATGGCCATTCTGCGGATCTTCTCGTTGTCACCCGGATATCTCTGCTGGATCTGGGCAACAAAGCGGCGGTTGATCTCCTCAACGATCTGGTAAACACGCGGAAGCAGACGGGAGAACAGCTCGATCGGCCATTTTTCAAGTGCCTCAGCCATGATGGTGTGGTTTGTGTACGCACATGTCTTTGTTGTGATCTCCCATGCCTCATCCCACTCAAGGTTCTCCTCATCGAGCAGGATACGCATTAACTCAGCCACAGCAACAGTCGGATGGGTATCGTTTAACTGGAATACTGCCTTCTCGTAGAATTTATGGATGTCGTCATGTCTCTCTTTGTACTTCTTGACAGCACGCTGAACACTTGCGGAGATGAAGAAATACTGCTGTTTTAAGCGCAGCTCTTTTCCGGAGTAGTGGTTGTCGTTCGGGTAAAGGACCTCGACGATAGTCTTTGCCAGGTTCTCCTGCTCAACGGCCTTCTGGTAATCGCCTTTGTCAAACTCGCTTAAGTTAAAGGTGTTCACCGGCTGAGCATCCCAGATTCTTAAGGAGTTTACGACGTTGTTGCCGTAACCGACGATCGGGATATCATACGGAACAGCCATAACGGACTGGTAGCCCTTCTGTACGAAATGGTTTCTCTTTCCGTCCCACTCAGTCTCGACGTAGCCGCCGAATTTGACCTCTGTCGCGTACTCCGCGCGGCGGATCTCAAGCGGATAGCCATCCTTTAACCACTCGTCCGGAACCTCGATCTGGTAGCCGTCGCGGATCTGCTGCTTGAACATACCGTAACGGTAGCGGATTCCGCAGCCGTATGCCGGGTATCCTAAAGATGCAAGGGAATCCAGGAAGCATGCAGCGAGACGTCCAAGTCCGCCGTTTCCAAGCGCCGGGTCTCTCTCCTGGTCCTCGATGCTGTTTAAATCGAAACCGAGTTCCTCGAGCGCCTCAGCGATCTCTTTCTGCT
This sequence comes from uncultured Clostridium sp., assembly GCA_902496665.1. GTDB lineage: Bacteria > Bacillota > Clostridia > Lachnospirales > Lachnospiraceae > Pilosibacter. The sequence goes on from CABVBU010000011.1 coordinate 7,501, forward strand.
CGCAGAGGCTGATGATATTGTTTCCAAGGAAACGGCCTGTCAGGAACTCCATGGACATGTAGTAAACGACTTTTACGTCATCCTTATCATACTCTTTGTGAGTTGCGATCCAGCGGTCGATGATCATATCTTTGACTGTAAGCGCGACTGCCTGGTAAACCATGGCCGGAGTCGCCTCATCGATCGTTTTGCGATAAATGTTCTTCACATTGTACGCAATGGATTTTTTCAGTTCTTCCTTATTCATTGTCTGACTCACCCCTAAGTCCTCCTTATGATACGCATCCCGCAGTGCCGGAATTTCCTGGTCCCCGCGGGATGCTTAATTGATGCCTTATTTTGTCACTTTCGCAACTCCGAGCACAACATCCTCTCCATTGATGTTCCACTCTTTTGTATAGCCAGCCATCTCGCCGAGCATAATGTTGTCAGCCATGACTTCGCTCTTTAACTCGTCCGCATACTTCTTGATCAGATCCGCGATCTTCGCATTCTTGTCCGCGTAAACGTAGATGTGGTCCATAACCTCGAATCCAGCCTCTTTACGCATGGTCTGGATCTTGCTGACGATCTCGCGGTAGAAGCCTTCCTCGAGAAGCTCCGGTGTCAGTGTTGTGTCAAGAACAACTGTCACGGTATTGTCTGCTTCGGATACATAACCTTCTGTCTGTGCCATGTCGATCAGAAGGTCATCCTTTGTGAGAACGACTTCATTTCCGTCAAAGTTGAAGGTCAGAGCGCCCTTCTCGTTTAACGTATCCATCGCTGCATTTCCGTCTAACTCAGCCAAAGCTTTCTTGATATTTCCGAGCTGTTTTCCGTACTTCGGTCCTACGGTCTTAAGCTGCGGCTTGAAGGTGTAGGAGGTAAAGCTTCTCACATCGTCTGTGAACTCTACGGACTTCACATTCAGCTCGTCCTCGATGATCTCCTGGTAGAACTCCGGAAGCTTCTCCGGTGCCTTTACGAACATCTTTGCGATCGGCTGACGGTTCTTGATGTTTGCGGTATTTCTTGCCGCACGTCCCATCACAACGATCTTTAAGACCTCGTCCATCTTTGCTTCCAGCTCGCTGTCGATATGTGCTTCGTCAACTGCCGGGAAGTCGCAGAGGTGGATGCTCTCCGGAGCCGTCTTATCGATGGATCTTACAAGGTTCTGGTAAATCTCCTCTGTCATGAACGGGATCATCGGAGCTGCCGCCTTACTGATCGTCACGAGAGCTGTGTAGAGAGTCATATAAGCATTGATCTTATCCTGCTCCATGCCCTTTGCCCAGAAACGCTCACGGCTTCTTCTGACATACCAGTTACTCATGTCATCCACGAACTCCTGGAGCGCTCTTGCTGCCTCCGGGATGCGGTAGTTCGCAAGGTCATCATCCACTGCCTTTACCGTAGAATTCAACTTGGATAACAGCCATTTGTCCATAACCGGAAGCTTGTTGTACTCCAGTGTGTACTTGGTCGCGTCAAAGTTATCAATATTCGCATAGAGGACGAAGAATGCATAAGTGTTCCAGAGAGTACCCATGAACTTTCTCTGTCCTTCCATAACAGCCTTTCCATGGAAGCGGTTCGGCAGCCACGGTGCGCTGTTAATGTAGAAGTACCAGCGGATCGCGTCGGCACCGTATGTCTTCAGTGCATCAAACGGATCGACAGCGTTTCCTTTGGACTTACTCATCTTCTGTCCGTTCTCATCCTGTACGTGACCGAGAACGATAACGTTCTGGTACGGCGGCTCATTAAAGAGCAACGTGGACTCGGCAAGAAGGGAGTAGAACCATCCTCTTGTCTGGTCAACGGCCTCAGAGATAAACTGTGCCGGGAACTGTTTGTGGAAAAGCTCCTGATTTTCAAACGGATAGTGGTGCTGTGCGAACGGCATTGCGCCGGAGTCGAACCAGCAGTCGATAACCTCCGGTACACGGTGCATTTCTTTTCCGCAGTCCGGGCAGGTGATCACTACATCGTCGATGAATGGGCGGTGAAGCTCAACCTCTCCCTTGTCTCCGTCCATCTCCTTGCTGTATTTCTTAACAACATCCTGATAATTCGGGCTCATCTTCTTTAATTCTTCACGGCTGCCAATGCAGTGCATCTTTCCGCACTCACACTGCCATACCGGAAGAGGTGTGCCCCAGTAACGGTTTCTGGAGATTCCCCAGTCCTGAACATTCTCCAGCCAGTCGCCGAAACGTCCCTTACCGATGGATTCCGGAATCCAGTTGATCTTATTGTTGTTGCGGATCAGGTCATCCTTCACCGCTGTCATCTTGATGAACCAGGACTCCCGTGCGTAATAGATCAACGGTGTGTCACAGCGCCAGCAGAACGGGTAGCTGTGCTCGAAGGCCGGTGCCTCGAATAACAGGCCTTTTTCCTTTAAGTCTTTTAAGACCATCGGATCCGCTTTCTTCACGAATACGCCTGCGTACGGAGTTTCCTTTGTCATGTCGCCCTTTGCATCTACAAGCTGTACAAACGGAAGATCATAACGGCGGCCTACCTGGGCATCGTCTTCACCAAAGGCCGGTGCGATGTGTACCACGCCGGTACCGTCTGTCAGGGTAACATAATCCGCGCATGTCACGAAGTATGCTTTCTTGTGCTGTTTCTCGCAGATCTCTACGGCGCAGTCAAATAACGGCTCGTATTCCTTGTACTCAAGGTCCTTACCGGTGTATGTCTCAAGAACCTCGTATGCCGGAGTTCCGTTTTCCTTGTCTGCAAGCTTTCCGAGAACGGTGTCAAGCAGGGCCTCTGCCATATAGTAGGTGTAGCCGTCTGCAGCCTTTACCTTTGCGTAGGTCTCCTTCGGATTTACGCAGAGAGCCACGTTGCTCGGAAGTGTCCACGGTGTTGTGGTCCATGCAAGGAAGTATGCGTCCTCGCCTTTCACCTTGAAGCGGGCGATGGCGGATTTTTCCTTTACATCCTTATATCCCTGTGCGACCTCGTGGCTGGAAAGCGGTGTGCCGCAGCGCGGGCAGTACGGAACGATCTTAAAGCCCTTATATAAAAGTCCCTTATCCCAGATCTGCTTTAATGCCCACCACTCGGACTCGATATAGTCATCATGGTAGGTAACATACGGGTTATCCATATCAGCCCAGAAACCAACGGTGCTGGAGAAATCCTCCCACATTCCTTTGTACTTCCAGACACTCTCTTTACATTTCTCGATGAACGGCTCTACACCGTACTCCTCGATCTGCTCTTTTCCGTCGAGTCCAAGAAGCTTCTCAACCTCAAGCTCTACCGGAAGTCCGTGGGTATCCCAGCCGGCCTTACGCGGAACCATATAGCCCTTCATAGTGCGGTATCTCGGGATCATATCCTTGATAACACGGGTAAGTACGTGTCCGATATGCGGTTTGCCGTTTGCGGTAGGCGGTCCGTCATAGAATACGTAAGGGGTTCCTTTTCTGCGGCTGTCGATACTCTTTTCAAAGATCTTTTCATCTTTCCAGAATTTCTCAACCTGTTTTTCCCTGTCCACAAAGTTCAGGTCTGTTGATACTTTCTCGTACATGACACATTTCCTCCAATCAATGTTTTGCGCATAACTTTCTCGTTGTTATGCTCTTCGTGTTTTGTGTGTCGTATGCTGAATCAGTAATGAAAAAGAATGTGCCTTGGCACATTCTCGCGCCTCGCGCGGTCGCTTGCGACAATCTACATCTTCGCGCGAGTGCGCATCTTTGGCACGTCAGTGCCTTTTTATGTAACCGGGAATTCCTCAGAATTTCCGGTTACATAAAAAAGCCCCGTTCTCAATGAGAACAGGGCGAAAATAACGCTTTTAACCACCTATTGCTGCATACTGACATATGAGTTCCCTTTAACGGCGGAATCGCCGGGTACACTTACTTTCCGAAAACAGTCCCGCTTCCGGGGTTCAGCTTCCAGCTCGGGAGTGATCTTCCTTTCACGAAAAAGCACCGGGCTTCCATCGTCCCCGGCTCGCTTTGGCTTTCTGCTTGTGAACCTACTGTCTCCGTCATGGCTTTTTTCTATGGATCGTCTGAATGCAACTATCGAATCCGTTCATAGTTACATCTTTTTTTACACTCAGACAAAATAATTATAGTAATAAGGTATTTAAAAGTCAAGGGAATCCCTCGGGAGTTGCGAAATCTTTCCATATTGATGCCGTCTTCCTGTTTTCTTTCTTAACTTTTTAGGCACATTTTACGTTCTTTTGAAGTGTTCGTTACTTTTTTAACACGTAATTTGCCTTTTCGCACAAGAACTGATATAATCAACCACAACACGTTTGACAGCCGCCCGGTTCTTTTGGGGTGAACCGCACTTAAGCTGTCGTTATCGTCCGGCATTTTTATACGCTCCGGACTGCTGCGTTTAATATTCCGCTGACACTTACGGCGAAGAAATTTAAGGAGAAACATTATGAGCGAACGAAACCTGACGCTGCTTACAGATCTCTACGAGCTGACCATGATGCAGGGTTACTTTCATGCAAAGGATGCAAATGAGACCGTCATTTTCGACGCATTCTACCGCACAAATCCGGATGGAAACGGATTTGCCATCGCGGCCGGCTTAGAGCAGGTTGTCGAATACATCGAAAACTTACACTTTGATAAGGAAGATATTGATTATCTCCGCACCACAGGACTTTTCGGTGAAGATTTTCTGGAATACCTCTCCACCTTCAAATTCACCGGTGATATCTACGCGATCCCGGAAGGAACCGTCGTGTTCCCGAGAGAGCCTCTCGTAAAGGTCATCGCCCCGATCATGCAGGCCCAGCTTGTTGAGACAGCGATCTTAAACATCATCAACCACCAGAGCCTGATCGCCACAAAGACTTCCCGTATCGTCCATGCAGCCCGCGGAGACGGAGTCATGGAGTTCGGTTTAAGACGTGCCCAGGGCCCGGATGCCGGAATCTACGGTGCGAGAGCCGCTATGATCGCCGGATGTATCGGTACCTCCAATGTTCTCTGCGGTCAGATGTTCGACGTTCCGGTAAAAGGAACCCATGCCCACAGCTGGATCATGAGCTTCCCGGATGAGCTCACCGCCTTCCGCACCTACGCGAGACTCTATCCGACCGCATGTATCCTGTTAGTTGATACATACGATACGTTAAATTCCGGTATCCCACACGCGATTCAGGTATTCAAGGAGATGCGCGCGGAGGGAATCCCGCTTACCTTCTACGGAATCCGTATGGACAGCGGAGACCTCGCTTATCTCTCCAAAGAGGCGAAAAAAATGCTTGACGCGGAAGGCTTCACGGACGCTGTGATCTCCGCATCCAACGATCTCGATGAGAACCTGATCACAAGCTTAAAGAATCAGGGTGCAACCATCAACTCCTGGGGTGTCGGCACAAACCTGATCACCTCCAAGGACTGCCCGTCCTTCGGCGGTGTTTATAAGCTGGCGGCGATCATGGATAAGAATACTGGAAAATTCATCCCGAAGATCAAGCTCTCCGAGAACGAGGAGAAGATCACAAACCCGGGCAACAAGACCACCTACCGTATCTACGGAAAGGACAGCCACAAGGTCATCGCGGATATCATCTGCCTCGTCGGCGAAACATTCAATGAGGACGAGCCGCTGCTGCTCTTCGACCCGGTTGCGACATGGAAAAAGACCCTCCTCGCTCCTGGAACCTACACGATGCGTGAACTCCCGGTACAGGTATTTAAGGACGGCGAGTGCGTCTATCACTCCCCGAAGGTCATGGAGATGCAGAAATACTGTAAGGAAGAGCTTAATACTCTGTGGGATGAGACAAAGCGTCTCGTAAACCCGCATGAAGTCCATGTGGATCTCTCCAAGCCGCTGTGGGATATGAAGCATGAGCTGTTAGACAAGTATCATTTTGAGTAAAGCAGGAATGTGCGTGGCCCATTCTCTGGAGCCTGAAAGTAATAATGCCCGGGTACAGTCGTATTCCGGGCATTCGTTTTCCACGGTCAGCGCGCCGGTTCCGGCAGCTGCCACATAGCATTGGAAGTTTTCCACCTATACTTCTTATAACTTTATCAGGAGGTAATTATCATGAGCGCAACAGATATCGCCACATCCGTCGATGTGGATCTTGACTTAATTTATGAACAGACAAAAGCCGTTGCAGAGGAACTGATCGAGATCGCCAATATGAAACCAGGTCAGATTCTTGTTGTTGGCTGCTCCTCCAGCGAGATTGCTGCCCATGTGATCGGCTGCTACTCCAGCAGTGAAGTGGGCCAGGCTGTCTTCAACGCCCTCTCCAACGTGACAAAAAAACACGGTCTCTACCTCGCCGCCCAGTGCTGCGAGCATTTAAACCGTGCCCTGATCGTCGAGGAGGAATGTGCCGAGAAATATGGCCTGGAGATGGTCAATGTAAAACCGCAGTTAAAGGCTGGCGGTTCCTTCTCCACCGCCGCATGGAACGAATTCGAGCATCCATGCGCTGTGGAATATATCCAGGCACACGCCGGTATCGACATCGGCGATACCCTGATCGGCATGCACCTGCGTCATGTCGCCGTTCCGGTCCGCACCACCATCAAATCCATCGGCTCCGCCCATGTTGTCTGCGCGAGAACGCGGCTTAAATATATCGGCGGCGAGCGGGCTGCTTATCAGAAATAAGCAGAAAAGTGGTTCACCTTTTCCGGACGGTGAACCACTTTTCTGTTCGATGCTTTTGCGTCAGCAGGCAATGAAATAGAGCAGCGCCGTAACGTAAGCATATGACTTAATAATTTTCCTCGTGAATTTCAAAATAGCTCTGCGGATGGCTGCAGACCGGACATACCTGCGGTGCCTTTGTTCCGATCACGATATGTCCGCAGTTGCGGCACTCCCATACCTTTACTTCGCTCTTCTCAAATACGGAAGCTGTCTCAACGTTCTTAAGAAGGGCACGGTAACGCTCCTCATGGTGCTTCTCGATCTCTCCTACCATACGGAACTTCGCTGCGAGAGCATGGAAACCTTCCTCATCGGCGGTCTTCGCAAAATCCTCGTACATATCGGTCCACTCGTAGTTCTCTCCTGCTGCGGCTGCCGCAAGGTTTGCAGCGGTATCGCTGATTCCATCTAACTCCTTGAACCACATCTTCGCGTGCTCTTTCTCGTTGTCAGCTGTCTTTAAGAATAAAGCTGCGATCTGCTCGTATCCCTCCTTCTTTGCTACGGATGCGAAGTAGGTATATTTATTTCTCGCCTGGGATTCTCCGGAGAATGCTGCCTCGAGGTTCTTTTCTGTTTTTGTTCCTGCGTATTTGCTCATAGTGTTGAACTCCTTTCTGATTCTTGCTTTCTTATTGTTTTCCCTTCTTTTTGCAAAATGATTCTTTCCGTTCCTGTAATTTTCCGTTTCTGTCTGACGGTTGCCTTTTTGTTGTGTATCATCTTGTTTATGGTTGTATTCTAACATACTTTGTCTCAGATGTCAATAATAGTAATTATTATTGTTTTGTAAATTTATTTACCTTATCTTCAAACAGTTTTTCACGACCTTCTGTCAAAAACGCTCAAAATATACCCTGCACATTTGGGACTTTCCATTGTATAAAAAGACTGCTGATCTACATATCAACCGATATGGACCCGCGGTCTTTCTCATATATTTTTTCTGTTTTTCTTTCCTTAGTCCGCGAACAACGGTGTGGAAAGGTATCTGTCACCGGTATCCGGAAGCAGCGCCACGATCGTCTTTCCTGCATTCTCCGGTCTCTTCGCAAGCTCAAGTGCCGCCCAGATCGCTGCGCCGGAGGAAATTCCCACGAGGACACCTTCCTTCTTTCCGACTAACTTTCCTGCCGCGAACGCGTCATCGTTTTCTACCGCAATAACCTCATCATAGATCTTCGTGTCAAGAACCTCCGGAACAAATCCGGCTCCGATTCCCTGAATCTTGTGGGATCCCGCCTTACCCTGGCTCAGTACCGGGGAGCTTGCCGGTTCCACCGCAACAACCTTCACATTCGGGTTCTGTTTCTTTAAATATCTTCCAGTTCCGGTGATGGTTCCGCCGGTGCCGACACCAGCGACAAAAATATCAACCTTGCCGTCTGTATCTTCCCAGATCTCCGGTCCGGTTGTTCTCTCATGAACTTCCGGATTCGCCGGGTTTACAAACTGTCCCGGAATAAAGCTTCCCGGAATCTCCTTTGCGAGCTCCTCCGCCTTTGCGATCGCTCCCTTCATTCCCTTTGCGCCCTCCGTGAGCACAAGTTCCGCGCCGTAGGCTTTCATAAGCTGGCGTCTCTCCACGCTCATGGTCTCAGGCATAACGATAATGATCCGGTAACCGCGGGCAGCCGCGACCGACGCAAGACCGATTCCTGTGTTTCCGGAGGTTGGCTCGATGATCGTAGAACCAGCTTTTAAGATTCCCTTCGCCTCAGCGTCATCGATCATCGCCTTCGCGATCCTGTCCTTTACCGATCCGGCCGGATTGAAATATTCCAGCTTCGCAAGGATCTTCGCGTTAAGTCCCTCGGATTTTTCAATCTGTGTAAGCTCTAAGAGCGGAGTCTTTCCGATCAGCTGGTCTGCGGATGTATATATATTTGCCACGAGTTATTACCTACCTTTCATATATGTTAATAGGATTATATGGCGGACGCAGCGATTTGTCAATAGTTTTCTTAAAAAAAGCGTGCATGCAAAAATCGGCGGTTTCAGGAGTATCAACCATTATTCTTTCGTTAATTTTACATTATCCCTTGTTTTTCCCTTAAACCTTGTATTATAATAGGAATAATGATAAACCTGCCGAAACTAAAAAGCAGGTCCCGATAACACTGGAGGATACAGATTATGATGGTTTCAACAAAAGGCCGCTACGCTCTCCGCGTCCTGATCGATCTTGCGGAGCACCAGACCGACGGCTATATTCCATTAAAAGATACAGCAGCGAGACAGGAAATTTCTGAAAAATATCTCGAGGGCATCATCAAGGTCCTCGTAAAAGCAAAGCTCTTAGAAGGTGTCCGCGGTAAAGGCGGCGGATATCGCCTCACAAAAGCACCGGAACAGTACACAGTCGGCAGCATCCTTCGCCTCACCGAAAACTCCATGGCTCCGGTGGCCTGCTTAGAGCCCGGTAGCACTGACTGCCCCAGAATGGGAAGCTGTAAAACTCTCCCTCTCTGGCAGGGTCTCGACAAAGTCATCAACGAATACTTAGATGGCGTCACCATCGCCGACCTCGTGCAGAATGGCCAGCCCGGAGACGATTATGTAATTTAATACCAAATTTCAAAAAACAGGAAGAATCTGCCGTCGCTGCAGTAATTCTTCCTGTTTTTCATCATATTATTTTTTCACGCACCCACATTCTCGCGCTGCCGGTCTGCCTCCAGGCCCAGACGCATTATTTTCCGGGCATGGTTTCCTCTTAGCTCGTGGGAGAATGCGTTGGTGGACAGGCGGCACTTGTCTGAGCCGAAGGCGAGTTGTGCCGACTGACCACCGCCCTTAGCATTCTTCCGCAAGCTTAGAGGAACCGCCCGGGAAATCCCCAGCGTCTGGGACTGGAGGCAGACCGGCAGCGTACTCACGCCAAAATCGCCGCTCCCGTCCCAAAAACAAAGGACAGCCTTGCGGCTGCCCTTCACCCATTTCCATATCAGATTCCATTCCCGGAAATATCGTCCCTAATTCCAGAAGTCCACCTTCTCCTTCAGTCCAATATGCTCCACATTAAACACCGGAGCCTTCCCATCCTTCTTCTGATCCGCATAATTCTCCAGATACCGGAGCACAGGCTTCGTATCACTCTCATGCTTTCATCATAAAGCACGCTCAATCCTTCTTCGCGAAGATATGCAGCTTCATCTGAGATGATAAAAACCGCAGGATCTTTCTCCCCGCAATGCTGTTTCCCTTTGCGTCCAGGGACGGACCATAGATTCCGATCCCCATCCTTCCGTCAACAACAGAGAGCAGCCCGCCGCCGACACCGCTCTTCGACGGGATCCCCACGCGGACCGCAAATTCCCCAGAGCCGTCATACATGCCGCAGGTCAGCATGATCGTCTTCACGACTCTCACCGTGTCAGAATTCAACAGCCGCTTTCCGGACGGATCCACTCCATCGTTTGCAAGCAGAAGTCCCAATCCCGCAAGGCTTTCCGCCGTCACACTCAACGAGCACATTTTCACATAGAAATCCAGAGCTTCCTCCACATTTCCATTGATCACGCCTTTGCTCTCTAAAAGATAGGCGATCGCGCGGTTTCTCGCCACTGTTGACATCTCTGAACCGTAGACTTTCTCATCCAGAACGATCCCGTCATCCTGACAGAAACATCTCGCCAGCTTCAGCATCTCCTCAAACGATACCTTCGGCTCAATAAAGCTCGCCACTGCGATTGCTCCGGAATTGATCATCGGATTGTAGGGATGACTGTTGGAGCCCTCAAGCTTGATCAGAGAGTTAAAAGCGTCCCCGGACGGTTCCATCCCCACATTTTCAAACACCATATCAAACCCGCAGACCTCAAGAGCCACCGCAAGGCTGATGACCTTCGAGATACTCTGGATGCTGAACCGATCCTTCGTGTCCCCGCAGGAGAACCGGCTTCCATCCCGGCAGAAGAGGCTGATTCCAAGCTTATTCTTGTCCGCTCTTCCAAGCTCCGGAATGTAGGTCGCAACCTCACCCTTTTCGATATATGGGCGTCCTGCTTCCAACGCCTCACTGATCAGATCCTGAAACATAAATTTGTATACCCCTTTCATCTATGACCGTGTGTTCCTGCTGCCGTATTTTGCTGCTGAAACTCCAGCCATGTGCATTCCTCATATTTTAAGCGTCCTGTCCCCGTTCAAGCCGATCTCTTACTTCCTTCAAAAACTCTTCCCCAATCCCGGAGATCGGCACATCCGCAAGTGTCACATACCCGAATTCCAGTTTCACCTCGCACCCCGGGATCGGCACGGAAACTGCCCGGAAATCCGACAGCTGCTTGTCGAAGTCATGGATCCCGATGCTGTAAAAATCCGTCTGTGAGATCAGGTTCATGAGCGTCGCACGCCCTGTCACATAAATCTCCTTCTTCTTTCCCGTACTTCCCCCATCCTCATTTGGACCGAGGATATTGGAGAGAATATCATCATACAGCCCCATATAGCGGATAAATCCGTAATTCGCAAGATTCTCCCTCGTCATCGGCTTCTTCTCCCGGACGAGCGGATGATCCTTTGAGATCACGATCTGCGGTTCCACATAGGAGAGGAACCGGTATGTAAGGCCTTTTGCCGCCGCCATCACCTGGATCTCCTCATGCCTCTGGCTGTCGAAATGGAAAATTCCGATGTCAGCCCGCCCGGATACCACATCCTCGATGACGTCCTCCAGCTGCCCCTCATACAGGCGGTGGGTGAATTCCGGCTGATCCTGGTAGCGTCTCACGATAGTGATAAAGCTCTCCATCACATGGGAAAACTTTGTCATGGACACCGCCAGGGGCGCTGTCTTCTCCATCTCCTTTAAGGGCCGCAGGTGCATTCCTTCCATTTCCTTTAAGATCCGCACCGACCGCTCCAAAAACTCATTTCCCTCGGGAGTCAGTGTCACGCCCTGACGGCTCCTGTTTAAGAGCGGCGCTCCAACGGTCTCCTCCAGGTCATGAATGATCTTTCCAAGATGGGACTGGGAAACATAGAGCATCTGGGCCGCTTTGTTGATGGAACCAAGTCTCGCCACCTTGATGAAGTATTCCAGATGTTTCAGATTGATATCATAGCTCATGTTCTTCCCTCCCTCATTTTTCTATCTCTCTTCCCGCGCCTCACTGCTGAAAAGAGTTTCTGAAAGCCGCACATTCCTGCGGCTTTTCTTGTATATAATGTATCATTTTTTGCTATATCTTTCTACTTCTTTGTTATTCTTTATCAAACTAAGGTTATTTCCCACAGAAAAAACCTTATACATAACTATTCAGTACCTTCATAGTTACAAGCAAAAATCCATTCCCGCTCGGCTTCGCCGATGGAATTTTTATTTTCCAGCTTATGTTTTCTTACGGTCAGCGCAGCAAGTGCGCAGACCTGCTGAACAGTTACCCTTATACATCAAAAGCGGAGTGCCGTCACCTGGACAACACTCCGAAACCATACTTTCATATCTAAATTCACACAAGATGACAGACCTCAGCTCCCGATCATAATGCTGATGATCTCATCATTCGTCTCCTTCATTCCCTCTTTCGCGAGACGTCCCACGTTGCGGATTGTAGCCTCGATCCCGGCCGTCACGATTCCATCGCCGTCATCAAAGTTCTGACCGCGCTTTGCCATATAGTAGCCGATGATCCCCGCGTCCACCGCCTCGGCGATCTTCGCAGCGCAGGATGCCTTCGCGCCGTCGCAGACCATGCCGGAGATGATGGCGACTGCGTTGATCACAGTGTGGACCACCTCATCGTAGGACGCGCCGGAGAGATACGCGATTCCCGCCCCGGAACCAGCACCCGCGCTGACCGCGCCGCAGTAGGCGGAAAGTCTTCCGATAGGCGTCTTCTGGTGGATCGTCGTGAGGTCCGAGAGTGCCATCGCCCGGAACATCGTATCCTCATCCACGCCCAGCTCCTTCGCGTATACGATGACCGGAACAGACGCTGTGATTCCCTGGTTTCCGCTGCCGGAGTTGATGATGACCGGGAGCTCACATCCGTTCATTCTCGCGTCGGATCCCGCCGCCGCCATTGCCCGCGCCCGGGTGCGGACATCATTTCCGTTCATGTCCAGAAGAAGCGCGCCGATGTTGGAACCGTACTGGCCGCGCATTCCCTCCTCGGCAATGGCCATGTTGTAATCCTTCTGGCGCTCTAAAACTTCCCTGATATCATTCACATCCACCGTATGGATAAAGTCCCAGATATGTTCCATGTCCAACAGTGAACGGTCCGTAAGTCCCTCTTCCTCCTCGCCGTTTACCGGAATATCCTTGAGAACCTCACCGTTCTTTTCAATATGTACCACATTCGTGTGATAATTTGCGATGCGGACCATGCTGGTATCCGTTCCGCGTGTCAGTGTCACAATGATATCAAAGGTAATACCGTTATCAATGTGCTCCACTTCCACCGGAGTCGTCTGAAGAAATTCCTTCATCGCCGTGATCTGCTCTTTTGTGACCGAAGCGATGACCTCAAGTTCCTTTTTCGGATCCCCGGCAACGATTCCTGCTGCCGCTGCAGCCGGGATTCCCTTTAAGTGGTCCGTGTTGGGGACGATAACGGATTTCACATTCTTGATCATGCTGCCGCTGGCGCCGACTTTCACCCTCTCCGGAAGTCCGCCAAGAACCTCCGTCGCAACAGCCGCACAGTACGCGATAGCGATTGGCTCCGTGCACCCCATCGCCGGCTTCAGTTCCTCTTCCAGAATACTCACATATGCCTTATATCTGATATCGTTTTTCTCCATCGTATCCCGTCCTTTCTCCGGTCTTTTCTGCCGGACCAGATCACTCTTTCCGCCTGTCATTCATGACTCGTGCTCTCACATCCAGAAAATTCACAGTCGCCGCTGCTATTTTCTTGCAATTTTCATGTCTTTAGCGTATCATAGGAACTATCAAAAGTAAAATTGAACGTTTTAAATAAATCGTTTATAAATTTTTATAGGTCAGAAAGGAATCCGCCATGGAACTTCGCGAGATCCGCACATTTTTACAGATCGCCCAGAAACAGAGTTTTTCCAAGGCCGCCGAGGCCTTAGGCTATTCCCAGGCCGCCGTCACGGTCCAGATCAAGCAGCTGGAGGAGGAGCTGGGCATCCACCTCTTCGACCGTCTGGGAAAGAAAACAGTCCTGACTCACCACGGGGAGATCTTCTACCGCTACGCCGTGACGATCTTAGGCACCGTCGCAGACGCAAAGAACGCAGTCTCCGCCTCAACGGAACTCTCCGGCGTCCTCACCATCGGCACCATCGAGTCCATCTGTGAATCCATCTTCCCGGACCTCTTAAAGGAGTTCCACAAGCGCTACCCAAACGTCTCCGTGAGCATTGTCCTGGACTCCCCGGACGTTCTCCTTGACCGCATGAACAAGAACTCCATCGACCTGGTCTATCTTCTTGACCAGCTCATCGATGACAAGCGTTTCATAAAGGTTCTGGAAGCACCGGAAAATATCTCCTTCGTCTCTTCCTCCGTCCACCCACTGGCAAAAAGTGGTCCCACAGACCTTGCCTCAGTCATCAGCCATCCATTCCTCCTGACCGAAAAAAATGCCAGCTACCGGTTCGTTCTTGACCGGTACCTGGCATCTCTCGGAAAGGAGATCAAGCCTTTCCTGGAAATTGGAAACACTGAATTCATTATCAATATGTTAAAACAGAATGCCGGGATCTCATTTCTCCCGGAGTTTGCCGTAAGACATGAAGTGGAATCCGGCATCCTCTCGATCCTGCCGGTAAAGGATTTCCACATGGAACTCTACCGTCAGGTCCTCTATCACAAAGACAAATGGCACACCGGCGAGATGGACGCCTTTATCGAGCTTGCGAAGGAGACATTCCGGACTCCGCCCGTTTCAGACGAACGCCCTCAAGAATGATGAGGGAGGTTAACATAACAAGCATCGCCGCGCTCACTCCGATGGTCAGCCTGTAATCTCCCGTCATATCATAAAAGGTTCCAAACCACATGTTAAAGGGCGCTCCCAGGAGCGTTCCCACCATGGTGGAATAGGCGTATGCTGTACTGTAAGTCTCGCCCTTCCAGAAGATCCTGCAGAACAGCGGCATCATGACGGAAGATAAGGGAAGTGTCACACCAAAAAACAGGGCACCCGCCATCACTGTCTCCGGAGAACCGAGGAACAGCAGTACATGTCCAAGAAACGCCAGCGCAATCGAAAATTCAAAGGTCCTGATGATCCCAAGGCTGTCGCTGATCTTTCCGAGGATCAGCTTGCTCGACATGTTTCCGAGAAGGGAGATGCTCGTCATCATGGCCGCCGCCTGCAGCGTAAGTCCGGCTGCGATCCCACAGGGCGTCAGGAAGGAATTCAGGTACGCGCATGACACACTGGTCCAGTATGCCCCCACGGCAATATAAAATTCCGGCTGACGCAGCAATTCTTTTAATGTAATCCCGTTTTCCCCGGATGCGGGCGCTGATGCGCCTGATACAGCCCTTTGCTCCACATCCTCTGCCCCGTAAGGCAGAAGTCCCATCTCTTCCGGCTTATAGCGTAGAATGAACAGGGAGATCGGGAGAACCAGCGCGGTACTGACGATTCCAACCGCCATATAGCTCACCCTCCATCCGAATGCCGGGATCGCCATTCCAAGACAGCTGCTGCCGATCATGCCGACGAGTCCGGAGAACGCCGCGGAGATTCCCACCGCTGTTCCGGTCTTTTTCTTAAACCAGTTTCCAAGAATGATCGGCGCCGGGATCATGCAGACAAACGATGAGGCAATTCCCTGAATGACGCCTGTCACATGCCACTGCCACAGTTCGTGGAAGGTACCCATGAGGGCTGCGCAGCCTCCGTAGATGACAGCTGCAATGCTGATCACGATCCGCACATCATGTTTCCGAAAGCTTTTCGCCACAAATGGCAGCGCCAAAGCAGAACTGATGCAATAGAGCATCCGGTACATTGTAAGCTTTCCCAGCTCAAATCCCAGTTCTTTGCAGATCGGGGAGTAAAAGACACCGGCACAGTTGTTGATAAGTCCCAGAGTCGCCCCCTGCAGGATGCAGCAGCCTGCAAGGATGAACCAGGCGTAGTGCAGTCCGTTTTTCTTTTGTTCCATTGTTATTTCTGCCTTTCCCCAGCTTTTTTCTTTTCCGCATATCGCCGGTATCCGGCTGTCCGCTCCGAAAGGTTCTGACCACATATCCGCCCGGTCCCAGCTCCGTCACTCACTCTTATGGCAGGCGTCCGGCCTCTGCGGGCATGCTGAATAAATCTGCGGAATATTCTTTATTCCTTAAGGTTATATTGTAGCATTATTTCTCCCATTTTCCCATATTTTTTTCATCTTTTTGCCATAAAGAACTTGCAGGATAAATCTTAAGTACTTATAATAGAAAACACGGTAACTGTACATTGCATCGAAACAGTACCGCAGTAAAAAGACATTACCGCCTGACCCCGGCGGCAAAAAATACAATGCCGGTCTGACGGCAGAATGGAGGAATTTCCAATGGCAAAGAAAGAGATCGACTGGTCCAATATCGGATTCGGTTACATCAAAACTGATTACAGATATGTATCCAACTTCAAAGATGGTTCCTGGGATGAGGGAACTCTTACAACTGATGATATGATCACCTTAAACGAGTGTGCATGCGTATTCCAGTATGCACAGACCTGCTTCGAGGGCTTAAAGGCATACACAACGGAGGACGGCCACATCGTAACCTTCCGCCCGGACTTAAACGCTGAGCGTATGATGAACTCCGCAGCAAGACTTGAGATGCCGCAGTTCCCGAAGGAGCGCTTCATTGACGCGATCACAAAGCTGGTTGCAGCAAACGCTGATTTCGTTCCGCCGTATGGTTCCGGCGCAACTCTTTACATCCGTCCGTATATGTTCGGTACAAACCCGGTAATCGGTGTGAAGCCGGCAACCGAGTACCAGTTCCGTGCTTTCTGTACACCGGTCGGCCCGTACTTCAAGGGCGGCGCTAAACCGATCACGATCCGTGTCACAGACTTCGACCGTGCAGCACCTCACGGAACAGGCCACGTAAAGGCCGGCTTAAACTACGCAATGAGTTTACATGCCATCGTTGATGCTCACAAACAGGGCTATGATGAGAACATGTACCTCGATGCCGGTACAAGAACCTATGTTGAAGAGACAGGCGGAGCAAACTTCATCTTCGTTACAAAAGACGGCACAGTCGTAACACCGAAGTCCGACTCTATCCTTCCGTCCATCACACGCCGCTCCATCCTCTACGTTGCTGAGCATTACCTCGGCTTAAAGACAGAGGAGCGTCCGGTTCCGTTTACAGAAGTAAAAGACTTCGCTGAGTGCGGTCTCTGCGGTACCGCTGCTGTTATCTCTCCGGTCGGCAAGATTGTAGACCACGGCAACGAGATCTGCTTCCCGAGCGGAATGGAGAAGATGGGTCCGGTGATCCAGAAGCTCTACGACACATTAACAGGCATCCAGATGGGCCACATCGAGGCACCGGAAGGCTGGATCCATGTAATCAAATAATTAACCGAGTGAATTGTATCAGAGCAGGATTCCTTTTTGGGAGTCCTGCTCTTTTTTCTTTATAATTCTTTTATACCGGACTCCCTTGCTTTTCCAGAATCCACATGTTAAGATACACCTAAGCAAGGTTTCTAATGAATTCTATTATCTAATATCATCTAAGCCGGATTCGGCATCTGAAGACTCTTTGCTAAAACACCCAAATAACCGGCAGGGAGTCGAAAGAAGCACTTTCCTGCCTAATCTCAGGATCAGAAGGATATTTTCGGGAAAGACCGCGCAATGTATACGTTTACTGAGCGGTGTCATGAGTTTCCCGAGATGGAGTTAGAAGATGGAACTAAGAAAATATTTTTAAATATGACCAGCAAGAATGGACGGGATGAGCTTGTGAGTTTTCTTCAATATTGTAAAAATTCTACGCTTGATAATCCGGAGATCACTGTGTTGGACAAGAGACTGCGAACGCTCGACTCTATCGTATCAGAAGTCAAGCAAACCGAAGAATGGGAGGTTGCACGTATGAGCATTTTATCTGCGGGGATTGAAATTGGTGAGAGAAAGGGCATTGAAATTGGCGAAAAGAAAGGCATTGAAATCGGCGAGAAAAAGGGCATTGAAATCGGCAAAAAGAAAGGCCTCGAAATCGGAGTTGCCGGTCTGATCCGCATGGGCAAAGAACTCCATTTAAGTGAAGATGTCATTTTGGATCACATTTGTAAAGGTTTTGATCTGGATCAGGCAACTGCAAGAGAATATCTTGATTCTTTTGAGAAATAATGATCTGCATTCATAAAAAGATCCGGGAGACCATCAATGCATGATGGAATCCCGGATCTCTTTGATTTTTCTTTATTTATGCCGCATGGAATCTCCCATCCCGCCTGCAGATATCCTCAAACTCCTTAAGCTTCTGCTTTGCCTCCGGACTTAAGTCATCCGGAACCTGGATTCTTACGACGGCGTACTGGTCGCCGTGGATGGACGGGTCTTTTAAGGAGACGATACCTTTGCCGCGGAGACGGATCTTTGTGCCGGAGTGGGTTCCGGCTTTGATCTTGCAGACCACATCTCCGTATAACGTGTGGACCAGAGTCTCACCGCCGAAGACAGCTGTAGTGAACGGAACTTCCACATCGCTGTAGACATCCATTCCCTTCCTCGTCCAGCCCGGCTTCTCACCGACGGTGATCTTAAGAAGCAGGTCTCCTGCAGCACCACCGCCGGTTCCCGGCATTCCTTTGCCTGCAAGACGGATGCTCTTTCCGGTCTCGATACCTGCCGGGATCTTAATCTTCAACGTCTGCGGCCTGCTGCCCGGCTGGTTCGGATTCTGGATCGTGATGGTCTTTTCGCAGCCATGAACGGCCTCATCGAAGGTTATCTGGACCTCCGCGTTTAAGTCGTTGCCGCGGTCAGAGAATCCAGAGTTCGAGAAACCGCTTCTGCCTCTTCTCTTTCCCCCAAACATATTTCCAAACAGATCGCCGAAGATATCATCCCCGTCACCGCCCTCAAAATGGAACTCATGATATGTTCCATCTCCAGAGCGGAAGGAGCCTGACCGGTATGCTCCGCCGGTACCGTTTCCGAAGCCGCCGAAACCTCCGAATCCGCCAAAACCTCCGGCACCTGCTCCGGCGCCCTGTCCGTAACCTGCCGTCTCATCAAAGGCAGCATGTCCGAACTGGTCGTAAAGTTTCTTCTTCTTCGGATCACTCAGGACGTCGTAAGCCTCATTTACGTCCTTAAACATCTGCTCCGCAGTCTTATCGTCAGGATTGGAATCCGGATGATACTTCTTCGCTAATTTCCTATATGCACGTTTAATTGCCGCAGCATCCGCGTCTCTCGAGATGCCCAGCACATCATAATAATCTCTCTTTGTCGATGACATATTCACCACCTCACTGTTCTATTTGTAATGTAACATATCTAATTTTCAATGTCAAGGGAGGTATGTGAATTTTTTGTGATATTTAAAGATCCCGCCGAAGAGCTTCATACGTACAGCATCTGTGTACTTCAAACTCCCGGCGGGATCTCTATTGTCGATATTTTTCTTACTATTCTAATGATTCCTATTTTTCGAAAATCTGCCTAAATTCCTTTACCTGCGTCCGCCCGATCGGCAGAGCCTCGGCATCGTAGTACTTCATCTTTACACAATATCCATTATTGTAGCTCACCTGCATCTCCTTCACATAGTCAAGATTGATCAGGTAGCTCTTGTGGATCCGGAAGAACCGGCTCTTTTTCAGGTGAGTCTCATAATTGTTCAGTGACTCGTTCTGCAGATAGAAGGATCCGTCCTTCATATGGATCTTACAGGAACGCTTTTCCGTCTCGATGAACACGATATCCGCCACGTCAACGACCTGAAAGCTGGAGCCCACGTTCACCATGATCTTTCCGATTTCATATCCGGGGCCGGCGGCCTTTTCCTTTATGTGTTCATGGACCCGCTCCATCGCCCGTTTGACGCGTTCATAGTCAAAGGGTTTTAAGAGATAATCCACTGCCCCGATCTCAAAAGCCTTTACCGCGTATTCCCGGAACGCAGTGGCAAAGATGATCAGCGTGTCTGGCTGCTTTCTCTTTATCATGGATGCCAGCGTAGTTCCGTTCATGCCGCCCAGATTGATATCCACAAAACACACATCAAAGTTCTCATTCTCCAGCATTGCAAGAAATTCTTCGCTTCCGTCGGCCTCCGCGATCTCCGCCTCCGGCTCACACTGTTCCAACAGATATTTGAGTTCGCTTCTTGCCGGACGCTCATCGTCAACTACTGCTATTCTCATACCTCATGCCTCCCATTTTCTGTCAAAAACTCCGCTGTTCAAACAGCAGGCTGTTGTCCTCTGCTCTTCCAAAAGATCGTCAGCCGATTGCTTTCTCCTGCTGCGCGCTTCCAGCCGCGCTGTCCGGAATGTTCATCCGCACGTCCGTCCCTTCTTCGCTTGTCACGATCTGAAGTCCGTAGGACTTTCCGTATAAGGAGATCAGTCTCTGCTGCACGTTCATCATTCCGATTCCTGTGTGTTCTACTTTTTCCCCGCCGTACAGGCTCTGGACGATCCGGTAGTCCATTCCCGGTCCGTTGTCGATCACATCGATCCTCGTGGACCGTTCCTCCCGTTTCACGTTTACGATGACCTTTCCGACTCCTTTTTCCCTCTGCATT
Source organism: uncultured Clostridium sp. (assembly GCA_902496665.1). Taxonomy (GTDB): domain Bacteria; phylum Bacillota; class Clostridia; order Lachnospirales; family Lachnospiraceae; genus Pilosibacter. The sequence goes on from CABVBU010000011.1 coordinate 27,872, forward strand.
GCCCCGTGATGGACCGCGTTCTCCACGATGGGCTGTAAGATCAGATTCGGCACACAGCTTCGGAGCGCCTCCGGATCCGCATTGATCTCAATCGAGAGACGTTTTTCAAACCGCGCCTCCTCCAGCATCGTATAGGCTTTGACATGCTCCAGCTCCGTGTCCAGAGTTACCATATAATCGGTATCCTCCAGCATGCTGCGGAAGTAGGAGCTCAGTGCCAGTAAGAGCTCCCTCGCCTTCTCAGGCTTTTCCCGGCAGAAATAGGAGATCGTATTTAACGAATTGAACAGGAAGTGCGGATTGATCTGGGACTGCAGGGTCCGAAGCTCCGCTTTTCTCAGCTCTTCCTTCTGTTTCTCCATCTCAGAGAGCTTGATCTGCATCGCGAAGTGGTTTGCAAGTCCCGTGACAAATTCAATATCCGCACGGTAAGAATAGGCATTTTTCTTCACCAGCATCACAAGTGCCAGAACCTTTCCCTCATCGAGGAGGATCGGTGCGGAGATGATCACATTCTCCTTATAAAGAGGATAAAATCCGTCCTCCGGTAAGGGCACGCGGCTGATCCTCGTCGTCTTGAAGGTCTTTGTCGCGGATAAAAGTCTCGGATAATTGTTCTCTGTGAGAACGATACTGGAAAATGCCCCGCTCCTTGCCAGAAATTTCATATCATCGATCAGTGCCGCGCCCTGACAGTGGTACTCTTCCATAATAATGTCTATGATCTTTCCCGCTGTCTTCCGGTCATTCTCCACAGAGCCCAGATACGGGGTACACCGCTCGGCGGTTCTCATGGCGAGGGAGACCTTGGAAGCGACCTTTAAGTCCTCCGTGTTGAAGATCGATTTAAAAACATTAAAGAAAATCACCATGCCGACGGAATTGATGATCACCATCGGAACGATCACGATCTTTACGATCTCAACGGCCGCATCAAACGGCCGGGTGAGAAGCAGGATCAGAACAATATGGATCATCTCGGAAATGAACGTGACTCCGAGCAGAAATGCATTCGAGTACTGGCGGTTTCCTTTCTTCTTCCAGCCGATAAAGGAACCGATGAGCCCGTGGATGATCGCGGAGAGCACACAGGCCACCGTGGAGATCCGCTCCGGGAAGATCAGATACCGGTGGGCCGCCGCGATCACTGTCGTGATAAAGCCGGAGACAGGCCCGCCCAGAAATCCGGCGGACAGAACACCGATCACCCGGGCATTCGGCAGCGCCCCTGTCACCTGGATCCCAATGTAATCAGAGATGATGCAGAAGACGCCGAAGATCACGCCGAGAAGCACCTTTTCCCAGAGCCTCTGCCAGACGCTCTCCCCTCTTCCTTCCTCACTTCCGCCCTCTTCATTTAAGAGAAGTCTCTGGACAAAGTCCATCTTCGTCATCATGAAGGCGAGCACTACCAATAGGCAGATGTTAAAGCAGATACTGTAAATAACATCAAGCAGCATGTTGTTTCCTCCTGTCTCTGACGATCCCTGTTTTTCTATATCTGTCCGCAGCGGTCATTACCATCTGCGCAAAACATCCGATTCGGAACGTCTGCGCTTCCATCTGCGCGTGGCATGGATCACGGATGTCTGACGCCTAACCCGGCGTGTTCTAACGGATACATATAGAAAAACAGGGACCGCCGCAGTAAATTTTCTGCAGCAGTCCCTGTGTGTTCATCGGTTATTTATGAAGGTCTACACTGCCGCCGGTGCACTCTTCTTTGCAGCTGCTTTCTGGAATACGAATACAACTGCGCAGATCACGATACCTGCGATATCTGTCACAAGACCGCTGTCGATCAGGAGATAAGCGCCAATGAGGCTGGCAATTCTCAATACGATGTTGACCTTTGTGAACAGGAAACCTTCGACTGCTGTACTGATTAAGAATACACCAACTGCAGCAGTTACTGCAACCTGAATCGCTTTTGCAAGCGGAGTATCAAGTAACAGAAGGTCTGTATTGTATACAAACATGTACGGAAGAATGAATCCTGCAAGCGCAAGCTTTACAGATGCCCATCCTGTCTTCATCGGACTGCCGCCTGCGATACCTGCTGCTGCGAAGGCTGCGAGGGCAACCGGCGGTGTCAGGTTTGCGAACATTGCAAAGTAGAAGCAGAACATGTGGGCAACCAGGGCCGGGATACCAAGCTGTACCAGAGCCGGAGCTGCGATCGTGGATGTAATGATATAGGACGGGATACTCGGAAGACCCATACCTAAGATCATGCAGGTGATCATTGTGAATACCAGTGTGAACATCAGGCTCTTTCCGCCGATGCTGATGATGGTATTTGCCATGTTCAGGGCGAAACCTGTGATAGAGCAGGAACCAACGATGATACCAACGCAGGCGCAGGCGATCGCTACGGATACGGTAGACTTCGCGCTCGCTACCATCGCATCAAGAATATCCTGGAAGGTCATTCTCGTATTCTTTCTGCACTGCGCCACAATGATCGTGAATACGATCGTATAGAACGCAGCCATGATAACCGTCTTTCCGGAGAAGAACAGCATGTAAACGAGGAAGATGATCGGGAGTGCCAGATGACCGTACTCTTTCATGACCTGGGACATCTTTGGAAGCTGATCCTTCGGGGTTCCCTGCATTCCCATCTTCTCAGCCCTCATCTGGATCTGGAACAGGATGCCCATGTAGTAGATGACTGCCGGGATGATCGCGGATAAAAGAAGTTCGTTGTATTTCATGCCAAGGGTATCTGCCATGATGAATGCGGCAGCACCCATAACCGGCGGCATCAGCTGTCCACCGACAGAACCGGTCGCAACAACAGCACCTGCGAACTCGTCATCATAGCCGGATTTTTTCATAAGCGGAATCGTGAAGGAACCGGTCGTAACAACGACGGCTACGGCTGCTCCGTTGATCATTCCGAGAAGACCGGAAGCAACGACTGCTACCTTTGCCGGACCGCCCTTTGTGCCGCCCGCGATGGCGTTCGCGAAGTCATTGAAGAACTGACCCATGCCACACTTGTTCATGACTTCACCGAAGGCGATGAAGAGGAAGATGTAGGTGGACGCGACGTTGACCGACGATCCGTAAATACCTTCCGTGTTCGAGAAGAAGTGGCTCATTAACTTCTGCCATGTATATCCTCTGTGGAGGAAGATGCCCGGGACATCGATCGGAATGAGTCCCTGCTTCGTGCCCATTAAGCTGTAGATCATAAAGATAATGGAGATGATCGGGAGAGCCATGCCGCAGACACGTCTCGTTGCCTCCAGAACGACCAGTGTTAAGAGGGTACCGATCACGACATCCATCATGTCCGGCTTTCCGGCGCGGTTGATGATGTTTACATAATCTACACACATATAGATCGGAACCGCGGCTGACAATGCGATAAATACATAATCATACCACGCGATCACTTTGCGGCTCGCTTTTTTCGTAGCCGGATAAAGCATGAAGGCAAGAATCAGGATCATGCCGACATGGATGGAACGATGCTTTAATGTTTCCGGCATGTAAAGGCCGGATGCGAAAATCAGATGATATAAGGTAACGATGATCGCGAATACCCGGTAGGCTTTCTTTAATATCGGGGATCCAAACTTTCTCGTCTTGCTCTCTTTATCAAACTGCTCGAGGAGTTTCTGTTTTTCTTCCTCGCTCATCTCTGCTTCCGCTGTACTGGGGACGATGTTTTTCTCTTTTTCGCTCATACAGATTTCCCTTCCCTTCGTTGTCAGAGTTGTTGTCGGTGTTTCTTCAGCAGTTTCCTTTTCTTATTTTTCAAAACCATTCCGGATCCTCAGCACCATTTTTACGTGATGCGGCATGTCAGAGCCCTGAATCAGGAGCTCGCCATTCACCTTGATATTCTTCAGGGCTGTCTGGGAATTGATCCAGTTGAACTGTGGAAAGACGCTTTCGATCTCATCCATGTAGACGAGTCCGTCTTCGTAGCGGTATTTGCAGTCCATCTCCGCCGGGATCCCGGCACCGAAGCCCGCGACCGCGATGGTGTGGAGGATGAAGCTTCCGTCTTTCTGTATCTCGTAATACTCGTACCACGGAATATGCTCAAAGGAATGTTCCCACTGGAAGGAAAGCTCGTCACCGGTCTTTACCGGGATCTCCCGGTAGACTTTTCCGGTTTCAAGCTCTTCGATCACCAGAATTTTTTTCTGCTGCCGTATAAATACGGCAGCAGAGATTGCTGTGATTACCAGAAGAACCGGAATCAGGATTTTTAATTTAGTTCTCAGGAGTCTCATAACCGTGATCCTGCCACCACTTCGCAGCACCGTCATGGAGCGGGATCTTTACATCGTCAACACCGAAGGAAACATCGATGTTCTTGTCTGCTGTGTTGTGGGATGCCTTGATGGTAGCGATTCCATCGTCGGAGAAGATGCAGTCAAGCATATCGTAAACCATGTCATCGGATACATCCTTATTTACAAGCATGATATTGTAAACGAATACGCTCTCCACGTCCTCTTTGTTGTTGTATGTGTTGGCCGGGATCGTGCTTGCGGAGAAGAACGGATACTTCTCGATCAGGTTGTCTCTGCCTTCGCCATCGATCGGAACGATTACCATGTCGTAGCTGAATGCCAGCTCGCTGACGGTTGCGTTCGGAAGACCGGAGGTAACGAATGCCGCGTCGCACTGACCGTTCTTCATCTGGTCGATCGCTTCGCCGTAGGATAAGTAGTCAACATCACTATCCTCATAGGTCATGCCGTATGCCTCGTAGATCATTCTTGCGTTTAACTCAACGCCGGAGTTCGGAGCACCGATACCGACTCTCTTGCCCTTTAAGTCCTCAACACTCTTGATGCCTGTGCTTGCTACAGTTACGAGCTGTACGTAGTTCGGCCAGAGTCTCATCATGGCTCTCAGATCCGGCTCTGCCTTCTCAAACGCACCAAAGCCCTCATAAGCCTGTACGACGGAGTCCTGCATTGCGATCGCAAGCTCTGCCTCTCCGTTTAAGATCAGGTTGATGTTCTCAACGGAAGCGCCGGTTGCCTGTGCGGATGTCTTATATCCTGCATTTCCTAATGCGGTTGCAAATGCGCCGCCGATCGGGTAGTAGATACCACTCGTAGGACCGGTTGCGACTGTGACGAACTCTTTCGCCCTGTCAATGCTCACTGATGTGCTGCCCGCCTCTGCGCTGGAACCATCCGCCGCTTTCTCAGTTACTGCTGCCGCTGTTGTGTCAGCTGCTGCTGCGGTTGTCGATGTACTGCCGGAACTGCTGCCGCATCCTGCAAGAGCTGCTGTCATTGTGAGTGCCATAGCTGCTGCTGTGATTCTTTTCACTAATCTCATACTGTTTACCTCTCCTTCTTTTTGTTTACCCGTAATTGTCCGGTCCCACCCGGAAATTACATACCCACTTTTCAAATGCTTCATATTCTTTATAAATATTTCACATTTCATGTCTAAATTTTAACGTAAACGCAATTCTGATACAATGGGGTTCGTGCAAACTGCACAAAATCGTGTATGAATGGTAAAAATTGATGTGTGAAATGCAGGAATAAGACAGTTTTCCTGTGAATCTATATGATATTATTTTAACGATTCTTTGCACATCTTTACGATCCATCGATGAATTCGCTTGATCGGCGGGAATTGATCGTTCCCGTTAATATATTGCTTTAAATTTTTAAACTTTAACGTATGTAAGTGTTGACTTTTCTCTCTCCTGTCTTTATACTATGGACATAGCTGATCGCGCTTCACAGGCTTTGCCGATTTGGAATGCAGCGCACCGGCATTCCTGCTGCGAGATGCGCGTCATGCAGCGCATAGCCGAATATTACATCAATCATATAGAAACAGGGGAGTAATCGCTTATGGGAGCAATTGTAAAAGTCAGAAATGTGAAGTTGGGAGACGGAATGCCGAAGATCTGTATTCCGGTTACGGATACAAATCTTGATGACCTGAAAAAATCTGTAAATCTGATCAGGAATACTCCGTTTGACCTGATCGAATGGCGTGCGGACTTCTATACCGGTATGGAAGATCCCGAAGTCCGGATCAAGGCAATGACATTATTCCGAAATGCTTTAGGAAATATTCCGGTACTCTTTACGATTCGCACCAGCGTGGAGGGCGGAATGCTGGAGATCGACACGGAGACCTACACAAAAACAATCCTCGCCGTGATCGACAGCGGCCTCATCGACCTCGTTGACGTGGAGCTCTCCCGCGGTGAAGAGACAATGAAAACGATCGTTGCGGCAGCCCACCGGGTTGGTGTGAAGGTCGTCGCTTCCCGCAACGACTTTACCGCAACGCCGGATAAGAGCATCATCATAAGCAATCTCTGCCTGATGCAGTCCCTGGGTGCCGATATCGTGAAATTCGCGGTGATGCCGCAGTGTGAGCGGGATGTCCTGACACTGCTCGATGCCACACTGACCATGAAGGAAGAGCACGATGATACCCCGGTGATCACCATGTCCATGAGCCCCACCGGCGTCATCAGCCGGATCTGCGGTCAGCTCGTCGGCTCCTGCGTGACCTTCGGAACTGCAGGAAAGGCATCCGCGCCGGGACAGATTCCGGCGAACCTGTTAAGCACGTTCCTGCAAACACTGGCATAAATGACTATTCAAACGGATATGAGCTCCTTCACAACGATACCCCCCTGTGTCCAGCTCCCCTCTGCTCACTTTCTGTCAAATCCCTATAAGCTCTAAATACCTTTCCCATGAATTGTTCCCGCTCAATGCGAGATCATATTCTCCACAAAGATCCCATACCCCCGCGTCGGATCGTTGATAAACACATGGGTCACCGCCCCGATGAGTTTTCCGTCCTGGATAATTGGAGAACCGCTCATACCTTGAACAATTCCGCTTGTTAAATTTAAAAGTTCCTCATCCACAACCCGGAGAACCAGGCCTTTATTTTTCTGAATGCTGCCGTAATCCACCTTCTGAATTTCGATCTCATAATCTTTTACTTCCCCGGACACGTTGCTTCTGATGTACGCAGTTCCCTTGTGGATATCCTGTCGGAAACCGACAGGAATCGCATCGGTTTTTATTGAATCCAGAAAATGGTTGTTTACGGTTCCGTATATTCCCTCTGTCGTATTCTCCTTCACTTCCCCCAATTTTGTTCCTTTTCCGTAATAGATCACTCCCGACATGACCCCCGGCTTTCCGGTCTGGCCTTTTTCGATCCCAAGGATCTGGGTCTCGTAGAGTTCCCCACCTTCAATATCCACCAGTTCCCCGGTATCACTGTCACTGATCCCATGGCCGAGAGCACCAAAATTTCCGTTCATATCCACATAAGTCATGGTTCCGATTCCCTGAGTATCATCCCTGACCCAAGCACCAAGCTTATAGCTTCCGTCTTCCGCAAGAACCGGCGTCATATCGACCTCGATCTTGCGGCCATCTCGCCGGATTCCGAGAGCCAGCGTCTTTCCGTCTGACGCGCTCACCGCGTCCACCAGATCATTTTTATCTTCCAGATTCTCTCCGTCCACCGTCTGGATATAGTCTCCGGACTTTAAGAGCCCGTAAGCAGGTTCCACAACGTTTCCCGTATCATTTGTGACCTGCCCTGTCCCGATCACCATAACGCCCTTTGATTTTAAATAGATCCCCACCGGCATTCCACAGGGGATCGCGTAAGATCCATCCACCACCTCCACCTGAATGTCTTTCATCCGGATAAGTCCCAGAAACTTCATTCCGACCCGGTAGCTTCCCTCATTTTTCCCATACATAGAGACTGCATCCGGGCGTTCGATCCGGATCATTCCTTCCGGGATTTCTGAAGCATTCTTCAGGACAACCTCCTCGCTGTCACTCTCAAAGGTCACTCCGGGAGGAAGAGCGAAATGAAAGATTTCTTCCTCATTGACCACCAGATTCAGCCGATCCGGCACTGCATACCGGATATATACCCAGGAAAATCCGATTGTAAAGACGAGAGAAATCCAGAATATCCGGATCAGGATCCGTCGAAACGATTCTTTTTTCATCATGGCAGCTCCTCCTTTATTCGTTCTTTATCCGCACCGCCGCTGTCGCGCCTGCGCTGCAGTTTTCCGAAGCTGCCCGCTTCCCTTTTATCGTTTCCACTTTGTCAGACAGTCATTCCCAGCCATCACAGAAACCGTTATTAAAAAAGGAGAGACAGCTTTTTTGCTCCTCTCCTATTATGTGATGCTTTCTTATTTTCACCCTGTCAGTTTTTTCTCATTCTGCCGATTCATCCCGCTGTTCGAAGTACAGCTCTGTGATTCTTCGTCTCCTCAGCCAGACGTTTCATCTCCTCGGCATTTTCCCGTACTTTTTCCGTAATCTCAGCGCCGCCTAAGAGTCTCGCGAGTTCATCTACCTCATCATTCTCTGTAAGCTTTCTGATTTTCGTCGCAGTCACACCATTCTCCACAGATTTTTTTATTTCAAAGTGCGTATCCGCCATTGCCGCAATCTGCGGAAGGTGGGTAATACAGAGTACCTGATGCTTTTTTCCGATATAGGACAGGCGCTCCGATACCTTCTGGGCTGTCCGTCCACTGATACCGGTATCGATCTCATCGAAGATCAGAGTTGGAATATCGTCCGTGTCCGCGAGGACCGTCTTGATCGCCAGCATAATTCTTGAAAGCTCACCGCCGGAAGCGACTTCCCCCAGCGGTCTTGGCGGAATACTTCCCGGATTTGTGGAGATCAAAAATTCCACCTCGTCGGAGCCGGCTGCCGTAAAGTGATCGGTCCGGTGTACATCTACCCGAAATTCCACATGAAGGAAGTTCAGATCCTCAAGCTCTTCCGTGATCCGGCTCTCCAGAATCTTCGCCGCTTTTTCTCTCTCCTTCGAGAGACGTCCGCAGAGAAGTCCAAGAACCCGCTTCTGCTCCTCAAACTCGGCTTTTGCTGCAAACGCCAGTTCCTCATAGTTTTCCAAGTCCTCAAGACGTTTTTTCTTCTCTTCCAGACATTTTAAGACAGCTTCCTCGCTGTTTCCGTATTTTGCCATAATTCCACGGACAAGATCCAGACGTTCTTCCGTCTTTTTAAAATCTTCCCCTGAAAACTCCATCTCATCCATATAGTCCGAGATCGACCTGCAGATATCCGATAAAATACTTTCCGCATCAGAAAGACCAGCAGCGATCCCGGACAGTCTTTCATCGTAGGCTGCCACACTTTCCATCTCGCGGTACGCACGTCCGATCGCATCTCCATCCACCGCCTGATAAGCTCCCTGTAAGCATTCCATAATCTTTTGACTGTGGGAAAATTTGCGGAATTTCGCCGCAAGTTCTTCCTCTTCGCCCGGTTTTAATGCAGAATTCTCGATCTCATCGATCTCGAATTTCACAAAATCAAGTTCCCGCTTCCTGCTTTCCTCATCCAGAGAGAAGCCGTCAAGCTTTCCCTTCAATTCCAGATATCTCCGGTAGCTCTCCGCCACGTTCCTTTTTAAACTTCCCGTCTCTCTCCAGGAATATTCATCAAGAATCTCCAGATGCTTCTGCTTATGAAGGAGAGACTGATGTTCATGCTGTCCATGGATATCGAGAAGTTTTCCGGTCACGGCTTTTAAACGCGCAGTCGTTACCGTCTCATCATTGATCCGGCTGATGCTTCTCGTCTGCGTAATCTTTTTTGAGATGATCAAAAGACCGTCATCGTCCGGATAGACATCCATTCTCTTTAATTCTTCCCGCTTTTTCTCGTCATCCACAGAAAAAATAAGTTCGATATACGCATATTCTTCTCCGCGTCTTATCATATCTTTTGAAGCTTTTGCGCCCAGCGCCAGGGCAACAGAGCCGATGATGATCGATTTTCCGGCTCCAGTCTCACCGGTGAGGATATTCAGACCAGTTCCAAATTCTACATCTGCCTGCTCGATCAGAGCAAGATTTTTTACATGTAAACCAACAAGCATCCTGTTCCCTCGCTTTCCCTCTATAAAATAAAACATTTGTTCGATTCGGTAAAACGAGTATAGCACACATACGTTCGATTGTCCAGCGTTTTTTCGAACGGTTGTTCTCTTTCCCGTTCTGTTTCCTAAAAAAATCCCTGCAAAGCAAAACCTGGTAATTATCCCGGTTCTGCCCCGCAGGGCTCAATATTTCTGCCATATTCTGCTTTAAACCAAAAGGTCCAAAGCCTATTTTCCCTCCACGATCTTCTTCAGCTTATCCATCAGAATGATCGTGTCATCCACGGTCCGCACCGCGCACATGATCGTGTTGTCTCCGGCCACACAGCCGACGATCTCATGGAAACCGATCACATCCAGTGCCTCAGCGACTGCCATCGCCATGCCGGAGACGGTCTTGATCACAAGGATATTCTGTGCCATGTCCATGGACACATAGCAATCCCTGAAAATGCGGATATATTTCTCGCCAAAATCTTTCTGATGCTGCATGACCGCATAGCACTGGCGGCCATTTTTGCCAGGAGCTTTCGTGAGCTTCAATTCACGGATATCTCTCGATACTGTTGCCTGTGTCACATGATATCCGGCCTTTTTCAGATACTCCGCAAGCTCCTCCTGCGTCTCGATCTGATATTTTCCGATCAGCTCCACGATCTTACTGTGTCTGTCAACTTTCATGTCTGCTGCCCCTTTCTGATTCCGTCCTGTATCAGTGTCCGTTTCACTTCTTATGAAGGAATCCGCACACCGCCCGCGTGTCCTGCAGCGCCATTCCGCTGTAAATTCACGCGTCGTACATCTTCATCTTTAAAATATCAAGGAATGACCGGTGATCAAGCTTCACAACTCTTGTCACCGTCTCTGCCTTTGTGATCTCAATATAATCCCCATTTTCCAGCCGCACTAACGTGTCGCCGTCAAAAGCTGCCACCTGACTGCCACGGTTCGTCGCCGGGATCTCGATTCTGATCCGGCTATCCGCTCCGAAAACGATCGTTCTCGATGTCAGCGTATGCGGACAGATCGGTGTAAGGATCATCAGCTGTCCGTCCGGCTGGGCGATCGGTCCCCCCGCCGACAGATTGTACGCCGTGGATCCCGTAGGCGTCGCAACGATCATACCGTCGGCGCTGAATTCATTTAAGAACTGTCCGTCCACGTAAAGCTTTAGCTTTAATACCCGTGGATCTCCGTCTCTTGTCAGGACGATATCATTGAGCGCAATGCTCTCTTTCACCGGCCTTCCGTTCCGGTAAACACAGCCCTTCAACATCATGCGTTCCTGAAGTTCATAGCAGTCCTCCAAAAGCGCATCCAGAAGCTCCTTCACATCGCCTTCCCGGCCGATCTGGGTAAGATAGCCGAGGCCGCCGAGGTTGATACCGATCATCGGAAGATTTCTCCCGGCAAGATCCCTTGCCGCCTGGATCAGGGTTCCGTCCCCGCCCAGTGTGATGACACATTCGGTATCCGCAGGTACCTCCTCCGGATCCGTATACGGATTTCCATGTCCGGACACACTTTTCCCCGCAAAAACTCCCGCGCCGTGAGCCTTCAGATACTTTTCAATAGCCGCCTGCATATTCTTCGTATTCTCTTTGTCAGGATTTGCAACGATGTAAAATTTCTTCATAAAATTATGCCTGTTATGCCTTATCTATCCAGTGTCTCGTGTGCCTTTTCAACGATTTCGGAAGCGCCTATCGTGTCATTTGCGAAGGTGCTGCCATCCGTGCAGTTTCTTAAATGGAGCAGATACTCGATATTTCCCTCCGGTCCCTTGATCGGGGAAAATTCCAGATGGAGAGCTTCAAAACCGATGCTGCCTGCAAAGGAGGCAACCATCTCAATGACCTCAAGATGCACAGATTTTTCGCGGACAACGCCCTTCTTTCCGACCTTCTCACGCCCTGCCTCAAACTGCGGCTTGATCAGGCATACGACCTCGCCGTCCGGCTCCATAAGTGCCTTCACCGGTCCCAGAACCTTCGTCAGAGAAATAAAGGAGACGTCAATGGATACAAACTGGATCCTGTCCGGGATCTCCTCCGGAGTCACATAACGGATATTGGTCTTTTCCATGCAGACCACGCGCTCATCATTTCTGAGCTTCCACGCCAGCTGTCCGTGCCCCACATCCACAGAATAAACCTTCACTGCCCCGTTCTGAAGCATGCAGTCCGTAAATCCGCCCGTGGACGCTCCGACGTCCATACAGATCTTTCCCTCTAATGTCACGCCGAAATGTGTCATGGCCTTCTCTAATTTCAGGCCGCCGCGGCTCACATATTTTAATGTGGTTCCGCGCACCTCCACGTTCGCTGTCTCGTCGAACATGGATCCTGCCTTGTCTTCCTTCTGTCCATCCACATAGACGATGCCGGACATGATGACCGCCTTCGCCTTCTCTCTGGACTCCGCCAGATTTCTCTTTACCAGCAGAACATCCAACCGTTCTTTCATTGGCTTTGCTCCTTATCTCTTCTCGTTTAAAAATTCCGTCTCAATACGTCTGATCACGGAATCACTGTTGATTCCAAGCATCTCCCTGAGCACGGAAACATTTCCGTGTTCTACATAGGCATCCGGAAGTGCGATCTGGATCACGCGGATCTCCGGGTGTTTTTCATGGATATATTTTGTGACATACATGCCCATGCCGCCACGGAGAACGTTCTCTTCCATGGTGACGATCAGCTTATGCGTCTTGCAGAGACGATCGATCATATCCGTATCGAGCGGCTTTACAAATCTCGCGTTCACTAAGGTACAGGGCTGTCCCTTTTCCTTTAATTTTTCCCGGACATGTTCGCCGGTGCTCACCATGCTGCCGAGGGCAAAAAGTGCGATTTCCGACTCCTCGTAGAGCATCTCCGCCTTTCCATATTCGACAGGAGCGCGGAATTCTTCCAGTCCGCGGTACGCCTGTCCTCTCGGATAACGGATGGCGAGGGGCGCATCAAAATTCACGCCGAACTCCAGCATGTCCTGAAGCTCCCAGCAGTTTTTCGGTGCCATGATGTTCATTCCTGGCACAAGACTTAAGAAGGAAATATCAAAAATTCCCTGATGCGTCTCCCCGTCGCTTCCGACAAGACCTGCCCGGTCGATGGCAAACAGCACAGGAAGATCCTGAATACAGACATCATGAAGCACCTGGTCATAGCCACGCTGTAAAAAAGAAGAATACACCGCAACTACAGGCTTCAGTCCCGCTGCCGCCATACCTGCCGCCGATGTCACCTCATGGGCCTCCGCGATTCCTACATCAAAGAACCGTTTTGGAAATTCTTTCGCAAACTTCGTGAGTCCTGTTCCGTCCGGCATGGCTGCCGTCAGAGCCACGATTCTTTTATTCTTTCCGGCAAGTTCGCAGATCTTCTCTGAGAATACATCCGTGTAGCTCGGAAACTCCTTCTTCTTTAAAGGATTTCCGGTCTTGATATCAAATGGTTCCACACCGTGGAATCTCGCCGGATTTTCTTCCGCCGGCTTGTAGCCTTTTCCCTTTTTCGTGATAACATGGACTAAGACCGCATGCTGGACGCGCTTCGCTTCCTTAAATACACGGATCATTTCCTGCACGTTATGGCCGTCCACAGGCCCCAGATACGTGATCCCCATGTCCTCAAATAACATTCCCGGAACAAGGAACTGTTTGATCCCGTTCTTCAGCTGGTACAGACCGTATGCCAGCGGTCTTCCGATCACAGGGATCGCGGAAAGTGTCCGTTCCACCCGGAGTTTTAACTCCGCATATCCTTCTTTTGTGCGGACACTGCTGAGATATTTCGACATTCCGCCTACATTCCTGGAAATAGACATCTCATTGTCATTCAGAACAATAATAAAATTCTTTTTGATCTGGGCCGCATTGTTCAATGCCTCATATGCCATTCCGCCGGTCAGGGCACCGTCTCCGATGACCGAGATCACCGAATAATCTTCCTCTGTGATCTCTCTCGCCTGGGCAAGACCGAGACCCGCAGAGATGGATGTGGAGCTGTGTCCTGTGTCGAAGGCATCATAAGGGCTTTCCTTTCTCTTCGGGAATCCACTCATTCCGCCAAACTGGCGCAGGTCATCAAAACCGGCTTTTCTTCCGCTTAAAAGCTTGTGGGTGTAGGCCTGATGGCCCACATCCCAGACGATTTTATCCTTCGGAAGATCAAACGCCAGATGCAGTGCCATCGTAAGTTCCACAACCCCGAGGTTTGAAGCGAGATGGCCGCCTGTTTTACTTATTTTTTCGATCAGGAACTGGCGGATCTCCCGCGCAAGCTCCGGATACTGGTCTTCTTTCAGTTTTTTGATGTCCGAAGACTGTTTTATATGATCAAGCAGCATGTTTCCAGACTACTCCCTTACATATTTTATATAGTGATTAGTTTCTCCTATTCACAAGCATTTCAATAATGTCATACAGAAATTCATTTTTTCCCGGCAGCCCCGCAAGTCTTCCTGCTGCCCGGTCAGAAATTTCCTTTACATCCAGTTTTGCCTTTTCAAGACCTTCTAAGGTCACATAGGTAGTCTTTTCGTTCTTTTCATCGCTCAGAACCGGCTTCCCAAGCTCTTCCTGAGTGCTCGTCACATCGAGGATATCGTCCTGGATCTGGAATGCGAGACCGATCTCGGAGGCCATCGTCTCCACCTCTTTGATCTCTTCCTCAGACGCGCCCGCAAGAACTGCGCCGATCATCATGGAGGCCTCGAGAAGAGCCCCGGTCTTTAACCGGTAGATGAAGTCGAGTTTTTCTCTCGGGATTTCCTTTCCGGTGAGCTCCACATCGACGGTCTGTCCGCCGATCATGCCGTAGATTCCTGTCTTTTCCGCGAGGATCCCGATGGCACGGCCGACTTTCGCCGGATCAGCGCCCATGGAAAAGGCCTTTGACGCGGTCTCGAACGCATAGATCATCAGCGCATCACCCGCCAGCACTGCCATATCATAGCCGTAGGCTTTCCAAGTGGTGAGTTTTCCGCGGCGGTACTCGTCATTGTCCATGCACGGCAGATCGTCATGGATCAGGGATGAGGTGTGGATCATCTCCATGGCCGCCATGAACGGCTCGATCTCCGACCCGTTTCCACCGAACAGGCGGTACACTTCCCGCATGAGAAGCGGCCTTAAGCGCTTTCCACCTGCTTTTACACTGTAATTCATTGCCTCAAAGATCGTCTTCTGATGTCCGGTCTCCCCCGGCAAATATGAATATACGACTGTCTCAGTCTCCTTGACCGCCTGACTGAACCTTTCCTTAAAATTGTCCGCCATTTTCCTTTTCCTCCGTTTGATCTCCACTCAAAACAAGGATCTTTTTTTCGATCGTCTCAATTTTTTCATTGCAGCTCTTTACAAGCTTCATTCCTTCTTCGTAATCAGCGAAAGCATCCTCCAGAGATCCGTCTCCCTTTTCCAGCTTTCCGATGATCCGGTCAAGAGCCGCAAATGTCTCCTCGACATTCATCTGTTTTCTTGTCTCGTCATCCATATGATTCCTCACTGCGGCAGCGTGTACTGCCGTGTTGTTCTATTTTCCTGAAAACTACACAACGATTCAGCAACTTCATCGTTACGTGCAAAAATCCATTTCAAATCAATTTCATTGATGGGGTGTAGTACTTTTGAAGATTTTAAATTTTATTTATTGTTTGGTTATTCATGTAAATTGGTGTAATAAATCATGTTCTGCAGTGGATTCCTACTGATACTTCTCAACATGATCTACAACAGCACCGATTCGGCCGTCCTTCACCCGGACCGTGATCCGTTTTCCGGCTTCCGCCTGTTCTACAGTCTCCAGACGTTTTCCATCTCCGTCCGTGATAAATCCGAATCCGCCGCTGATCTTCTTTAACGGAGACAGTCCCCACAGACGCTCACTCTTCACCGCAAGATTTCTCTTATCCGCCGCAAGCCGGTCCGCCATGGATCTTCTGAGCAGTGTCTCTGCATTCTGCAGATCACGTCTCGCCTCCTGCTGCCGCTCTGCGATCAGACGTAAAAGTGTATCTTCCGCGTCCGCCAGCCGTTTTTTCTTCTCATTCAACTGGCTCTTCGGATCATAAAACCGCAATGTCAGCTCATCATGCTTTAACTTGCTCCTGGTCCGCTCAAGACATGTTCCCATCTCCTTCATCAGGCGCTGTTTTCTCGCATTCAGATCCATCCGGAACTGGAAATAATCAAATACCGCAAGCTCTGCCGCCGCTGACGGAGTCGGTGCCCGAAGATCTGCCGCATAATCCGCGATCGTCACATCAGTCTCATGACCCACCGCCGAGATCACCGGCGTATTGCAGGCAAAGATCGCTCTGGCGACTTCCTCCTCGTTGAAGGCCCAAAGGTCTTCGATCGAACCGCCGCCGCGCCCGACGATCAGGACATCCAGTCCCATCGCATCAAGCGTCCGGATTCCTTTTACGATGCTGTCCTTTGCGCCGTCTCCCTGAACCAGGGCCGGGTAGAGGATCAACTGGACATATGGATTCCGTCTGTGGGAGATATTCATGATATCCCGGATCGCAGCTCCCGTGGGCGCTGTGACGATTCCCACGGTCTTTGCGAACCGCGGGATCGGCCGCTTATACTGCGGGTCAAACATCCCCATCTCTTCCAACTCTTTTAAGAGTTTTTCAAATCTCAGATACAGGTCCCCGCGCCCGGAAAGTTCGATTTCTGACGCGTAAAGCTGGTATTTTCCGTCCCGCTCGTAGACATCCACAGTTCCTTTTACAACAACCTGCTGTCCCTCGGCGAGCTTAAAGTTGAGGCCGCGGCGCTGGCCTGCGAACATGACAGCCTGAAGTGTTCCTCCGCCGTCTTTCAGCGTGAAATAGATATGTCCGGAACTGTGATACTTACAGTTGGAAACTTCCCCCTTCACCGACAGGCGGCGAAGAAGGAAGTCCTGTGCAAACATATTTTTGATGTATGAATTTACCTGTGCAACAGAGTAAACACCTGCCATCGTTTAATTGCCTTTCTGGATCAGTTTTGCAAGGATACCGTTTACAAACGCCGGGGCTTCATCTCCGCCGAATTTTTTTGCGAGTTCAACCGCTTCGTTGATGGCAACCTTCTCCGGGATCTCCTCATCATATTTCATCTCGAACACTGCAAGACGTAAAATCGTAAGCTCAACTTTACCCATACGTCTTGTTCTCCAGCCTTCCGCGATCTCGTTGATCTTTTCATCGATCTCCGGGATCAGTTCCATGATCTTCTCGACGCGTTTTTCGAGGTATGCGCGGTCCTCTTCTTTCTCAAACGGATCATGAAGGATCTCATCTTTTCCGTCTTCGCCGGTCACATCCTCCTTCGGCGCTTCAAAATATCTCTCTAACTGCTCTTCCTTCTCCTCTGCCGGGTAAAAATCCTGGCAGAACAGCATCTTAAAACAATGTTCTCTGGCTTCCCTTCTGGTCACTTTTCTACCTCCGTTTATCCGAACGGGCTGGCGGATGATCCGGCAGTCCGTACTGTTTCTGGTTGTCAATGATGCTCTGGACTGCAGTTTTGGGTTTGGGTGCAGAACAGAGTACTCCTAATTTACGATTATACATGAAAATGTATATTTTCACAAGTACCTATGTGAGAGATGTTTATCATTGTGGTGAGTCGGCAAGGGAGGGGCGGTGGGAGCGGGCTTGGGGATCGCTCCCGCCGCCCCTCCCTTGCCTTTGCTGGTGTTGTTTCTGGAGTAAAAACTGCGATTTGCTAAGGGTATTTCTGGAATTAGAAATTTTAACGCTGATATTGTTTTCTGAATGGCGAATCTTGATGCAGAGTCATTGATGAGAAGAATGGTTTTTCTTGATATGGTGTGGTATAATTTTTCTGTGTTAAAAAGATGATATGCTTATAAAAATAATTCATTAAGAAAGGATAACGTAACTGTTCAGTAGGGCTGCGCACTTGCTGCGCTGACCGTAAGACACCATAAGCTGGAAGGCAAAAATCTCATCGGCGAAGCCGATCTGGAGTGGATTTTTACTTGCAACTATGAAGGTAGTGAATCGTTACAGGATAGCAATAAAATGCGTAAACTAAAATACCTGCCGTTCATCATCCTGTGCATGTTATTATCAGGATGCGGCGCTGAGAAGAACACTATTTCAACAGAAACAGCAATGCAAACTTCCGAAATCGAATTAAAAACAGAGACGGAATCCCGTTCTAAAAATGCTACAGAAACAACGGCAGAAAGATCCTCTGAAGCTGACACGGAATCAATGACAGAAAGCCCCTCTGAAATCGATCTGGATACAGACATTGAAACCAGCCCTGCTGCCAATGTGGATACCGAAAATAATACTCCCGGGACAAAATACATTACCATCGACTTGTCCACAGTCAAGGAGACACATCCCACCAGTGATGCCGCCGCTCCTTTTGATTTAAAGATCGTATCCGAAGAAGAGAACGGTATCGATTTTGCAAACGAATGGTACGACAGTAAAGAATTATCCCTCCCAATGATCGGCACCGACTGGAACAGCTTTTATGATGACAACTACCAGTACCTCTGGTCCGGCGAAGAACTTTATATTTACGAAAGCGGTACCGGAAACTGCCTGTATGTCTTAACCTATCCCACCGACAAATGGTACATCAACGGAAATAATGCCTGTCTGAAGGACGGAATCTTCTACGGTGCCAGCGTGACAAACGGCTACGCCCAGCCGGATACCTGTTTCATGTTTGCCTATGATCTGGAAAATCATCAACTCCTCTGGAGAAGCGCTGACCAGACCTGTAACTCCATGAACTTTATCGTAAAAGACAATGTGATCATCTGCGGATATGGTTTCACCTCCGAAGACGATTACCTCTATCAGCTCGATCTCCACACTGGCGAGGTTCTCTCCCGACTGACTCTAAAAAAACAGCCTGATCTCCTCGTATACCAGGATAATACACTTTACGTCCATACCTACAGCTATAACTACACAATCGAGATAGAATAAGTTCGCCAAAAAGGGCAGGACTCCCGGTCTCCCGGGAATCCTGCCCTCACGCAGTCACAATCTTTACTTTTCTTCCAGGCTGACCCCGGCAATCTTAATATTCACATCAAGTACCGTAAGTCCCGTCATGTTCTCGATCGCGTTCTTAACCTTCTCCTGCACCTTCTCGCAGACGTCCGGAATACTATATCCATATTTCAGATTCAGAGCCATATTCACGCTTACATGCTCCTCCGTAACTTCCACCTTAACGCCTTTGGAAAGGTTCTTCATTCCAAGCTTTCCAACCAGCTCGTTCGTAATATTTCCCGCCATGGAATCCACACCGTCAACCTCAGTTGCTGCCAGGCCGGCAATAATTGCCACGACTTCATCCGCAATCTGGACTTCTCCAATTTTGTCCTTCTCATAAACCTTATGACTGCTTCTCTCTGTTTCCGCTGCCACAATAATTACCTCCTGTATATCAAAGATATAATTATTATACCATTTTCTCCTCTCTTTGCATAGTTCTTTTTATCACACTTTGCGCCTGCCGACAGAGATACCGGGGACCCTGCCACTTTACGCCAATATCCCGGCACCATCGGCCTTATCACTCATCCACATCCAGCAGCGTGATCACAATCCCGTCCGCCCCGATCTCCGTCTTCCTCTTCACGATATCCTCGATCTGCGCCCGCTCCTGATCCGAGAGCGATGCCGCGTTCACCACGACGTCCACCTTCCCGTCCGTGATGCTGACCACCGGGTCCACAAAGCCTTTTGCCTTTAAAAGCGTCTCCGCCGCGTTCTCCTTTTCCGAGATCTCCGTCATCCCGATGAGGTTCTGGATCGCCGTCTGCTTCTCCTCCTCCGAGATCTGGTCACTGTTGATGATCTGCATCAGAGTTTCCTTATTCTTTGCCCGGATCTGCTCCCTGCCAAGTTGGACGCCAGCTATGTACTCGGAGATCCCTGTTCCGCCGGTGAGCACCGCCTCACCCGGATTCTCGATTCCCGCAGCCGCTGTCTCCTGCCCGGAAACTTCTGCACCAGCAGATTCCGCACTCTCAGGCACCGCCGCCACCTCATTTCCATCGGGCAGAAGTTCCTCTCCATCCCCGTCAAAACTCGCAATTTCCTTGAGCTTTCCATCATCCACCTCATTCTTCGCCTGATTCTCCGCCAGAATGTCCGAATCGGAAATATCCATCATCCCCGCCTCGTACACCTCTGCCCCCGCCACTTCCTTCTTCGACGAGTAATTCAGGTATCCCGCTGCCGCGATCATGACTGCCAGCGTCGTGATAATGATCTGATTTCTTCTGAAGATCCGTTTCATCGCAAAACTCCTTCTTTCCCATACTTTCATACTTCCATTCTATGATTCCCAGCATGAAATATGCGGTTATTTCACCGCCCGCTTCATCACCTTGATCTTATTCGCCGGAAGTCCTAAAAGCGCCTCCATCGCCTCCGAGATCTCTGCCCGGATCACCGCACTTCCGCCGCCGTCCGCGCTGATGACTACACCGGAGATCTCCGGTTTCACTTCCTTCTCCATCACCGGTGACTGGCTCTTCCCGTCAAGCACCGTGCTCTCCGACTGGTTCTCCTCCTTTGTGATCCGCGAACTCCCGGAGCTGCTCCCGCTCTCCTCCGTCACTGAGGACGTGCTGCTCTTATCCACATGCCAGATTCTCTCCTCCGAAGATTTCAACACGACCATCACATCCGCCTCCCCGACGCCATCCACGCTCTTTAATAGTTCCCGGATCCGCCGTTCCAACTTCTCCTCGTAAGAACCACTCTCCTCCTTTGCCGCTGCTTCCTCCCCGGCATCTTCCAACGCAGTGCTCTCATCGTCCCCGCTGACATCCGCGATCACCTCCACCGTTCCAGCTCTCAATCCGGAATCCGTTGTCTTCCCATTCGGCAGTGAGATCACAAACAGCAGCAGCCCGGAACAGAATAGAAAAATCACCTTCTCCTTATTCCCTTTCAACATCGACCTCAATCTCCCGTTCTTCCACTCCATAATAAGCTCCTATCTTTCTTCTGACCGAAGCGATCTCCGCTCCTGCCTGATTCCGCTCTCCCCGGACCACTAACTTTACATGGCTGAGATTCCCGGCATCCGCCACCCGGGCCGATACGCTCACGCATTCCAGCCCATCACTCTCTGCCATAGTCCGGATATCAGACTCCACCGCCGCCCGGTACCGCTCATAAAATCCTGCGATCCGCCTCTCATCCACGGCTCCAAGTTCCTCCTTCAGCGTCCGCACATCGTCCTCAAAAATGATCTTCTCAAACATGCCCGCTATCGCTGTCTCCATCCCCGTGATCCGTGCAAGCGGCCCAAAAGCCAGCAGGATCATAACCGCCCCGGCAAACAGCCGCAAGTACTTTTCGTATTTCGGATCCGGCAGAAGATTCATGACCATGGTCACGAAGATCATGTAAAAAACGATGTCTTTTACCCAGTTTTCAATCGCTGTCATGCCGCTCCTCCACTTCTCCACTGCTGTTCACATTTTGCACAGCCACCTTGATAATACGCAGTGTGACAACAACTCATCCCGCATAGTACACCGCATTCGTAGAATAACTGATCACTGCGATGGTCACCGCAAACAACGCCAGCGAATACCCGACGATTTCGAGTAACATCCCATGCCCCACGGCATTCTGCGCCATGCATGCAGCTAGCCGCTTATCACATACAGGCTGCATCACAGCCGCTGCCAGATAGTAGAGCGCCATGAGCACCGCCAGCTTCACCATAGGTACCGACGCCAGAAAGATCAGGACCGCCACCGCCGCGGCACCCACCGTGTTCTTTATGAGAACCGCCGATCCCATCAGAAGATTTGACATCGCCCCGGCCCCTGCGCCGATTCCCGGAACCGCCTCGATGGTCCGCACGACCGCCGCGTTTTTCATGGCATCCGCCTGGGGCAGAACCAGCCCCTGGATCAGGTGAAATCCCACAACGATACCGAACATGGTCTTCACGGTCCACCCCACGACTTTTCCCAGGAACTCCGTCATCACCGAGAACATTTCTTCCCGGAACAGATTTCCCACCAGGGAGAGCACCATGTAGAGCTTCATGATCGGCAAAAGGAATCCCGAGACCACCGCCTGGATCACGCCAATGGCCCCCAGCGTGAATCCGCAGACCGATGCCGATGTCACCGCCCCACCCGCCATAGTCACTGCAAGGAAATATGCCGGGAGCAGAACCTTCATGAACCCTAAGATATCCCCTGTGGTCTCCTCTGCGATGCGAATACTGGCAAAAAAGCTCGCCGCCAGGAATGTCTGCACGCAGATACAGATCACGTAGGCCCCCGTCTCCGACAGCTGGCTGGAACCGAAAATTCCGAAAAAGCCGGAACATGCCGCCCCGCACAGGGACAGAATCAGGATTTCCGCTAAAAACGAGGTGTTTGTCCGGATCTCCGAGAACAGTGCGGAGACGATCCTGTCCTTTCCATATAAGAAGACGTTCTCCACATCACCTTTCCGGATCATGTCCATTAAGTCCCGGAATGTAAGTCCCGCCGTATCATCACCGCCGATCTGGTCTAAATACTCCTGGATTTCTGTAACGTCAATATCTACTATCTCATCATCCTGCTGCTGTTCCGCTCTCTGCCCGAAATCCACTGTTTCCGCTGTTGGTATCGGAATTTTCCACAATCCAGCCTGCCGCCCTGTTTTCTGTCTGAAACCGGTCTGCTCTGCGGCAAAAGCTATAACCTCACTCTGTCTGATTCCCCAGAATATCCCCATAACAAGCCCCAGCATCAGAAATACATTTCTCTTCCATCTCATTCCATAAACACCTTCAATGTCTCCACCAGCGACAGCACCACCGGCGCGCTCACCGCGAGGATCGCCAGCTTCCCAACCATCTCCACCTGGGTCCCCACCGCAGAGTATCCGGCATCCTTGCAGATCCCCGACGTGAACTCTGCGATATATGTGATTCCCGCCATCTTGAGTAACGCCGCCAGATACACATGCCGGATCCTGATCCCGTTTCCTATCTCCCGCAGGGTATCCAAAAGCACACCCAGTCTTGCCAGACCAAGAAATCCGACTCCGATGGATGCCGCCAGAACCAGGTACACCGCGTACTCCGGCTTCAGCGGTTTTAACTGCGCCGCAAGCAAAACTGCCGTAAGCCCCAGAAGCGCCGCCTGAACTACCGCCATAACTCTCCCTCCTTTCACAGCGAAAACAGATTTTTAATTGTCTCAAACAGATCATAGATATACGGCACGATCCAAAACAGCACCAGGATCAATCCTGCGAGACTCGTGAGAAACGCCTGGTCCTCGCGCCCGCTGTGCTTCAACACCTGACACATCACCGACACCAGGATCCCCACCGCCGCGATCTTAAATATCAGATTTACCCCCATAGTCTCCCCCTTACGCAAAGAGTACCAGAATAAAAAGTCCTGCCGCCATTCCGAGAGACCGGTACAGCTTTGTCCGGCTCTCCATTTCCTTCTTTAAGAACGCCAGAGAGTCATCCGCCTGTTCCAGATAGAACAGGATCGTCCGCTCCTGGGTCTTTTTGTCCGCGTAACCGAGATTTTCCCCCAGTGCCTGGAGTGCTTCAAGATCCTGTTTTCTTAAAGGAAGATCGTCCGGAAATTTTTCCATCTCTTCCTTCCATATCTCGGCAAACGGCTTCCCAGCTTCTTCCTCCATCCGCTTTTCCACCCGTAGAAAAAAGAGTCCTGCCTCCGCCGCCATCCCGGAATTCCCGTCTGAAAACCGGCTGCCGATCTCCTTTAGTGCCTCCGGCAGCGTCTCGTTGGAGTACAGGATCCGCGCCTTCAGATAAACCGCCATCTGTCGGAAGGTTCCAAGCATCTTTACCCGCATCTCCCACTCCCCCGCCAGCAGAAAACCTCCAGCTACCGCCGCTGCCGCCATGCACAAGAGTCCTAAATATTTCATGTCTCATCCCCGCCCACTCACAATCTATGTCTTGTTTAAACCTTAATCTCTTTTATCCATTCGCTGAAAATTCACATCATAAATTCCCACTATCGTTCCCGGTCCCGGAACCCCGGAAAGAACCACATATCTGGAAAACACCTTCTCTTCCGCCAGTTCCCGCCACGCCGGCCGCTTCATGATATCCCCAACATCTGCACCATGGACCGTCGCCAGGATCCTGCACCCGCAGTTCATCCCATACTTCATCGCCAGGATCTCGCCTTCCCCTCCTGCCTCGTCCACCGCCAGCACCTGGGGTGCCATGGAGCGCAGCATCATGAGCATTCCCTCAGACTTAGGGCACCCGTCCATCACGTCGGTCCTGGGCCCCAGGTCACACTGGGCAATTCCTCCAAAACACGCTGCGATCTCCGAACGCTCGTCCACCACGGACACATTCTTCCCCGCTCCCCATGCTCCCCCGTATGAAAGTTCCCGGATCAGGTCCCTCAAAAGTGTTGTCTTTCCTGCTCCCGGCGGGGAGATCAAAAGCGTGTCCAGAAATGTTTTCCCATCCATCAGGTACGGCAGCACGTTTTTTGCGCAGCCCTTTACCTCATGGGCAACGCGGATATTTAAAGATGAGAGATCCCGGACCGTCCTCACATGTCCGTCCTCCACCACCGCTTTCCCTGCGATTCCCACACGGTGTCCCCCGCGGATCGTGAGGAATCCCTGGCTGATCTCCCGCTCATAGGCGTACAGCGAATGCCTGGAACAGATCTCAATGATCCCGCGGATCAGCTCCTGGTCTGCAAGGATTTCGGTTTCCTTTTCCCCGGTATCCGTATATATCATCACTGTTTTCCCCGCGCGGATTCTGATCTCACGGATCATTTTCATATCTGAAACCGCATCTCTCAACATCTGTTCGAAAATTTCCGCATTCATATTGCACTCCTTTCTGCCTGTCCCGGAATTGATACAATATATGACTCCTACGGTTTTTTATGATATTTTCTGGAAAATAAAAAAGCACATCCACCCAGTCAGTTTCACCTGACCAGACAGATATGCTTTCTAATTCCATTATTTCAAATACCGGCTGTTAATCCCCGTAAACCCTGATAATTCCGGACACCTCACGCAGCACGGACATGCCCTTCACGATCATCAGCGCATCGTTGAAATGGCGCTCCAGAACGGAATCTGTGATCACAACAAGCTCCGCAATACCATCCCTCGCGCGTTTCTGAACGACCTGGGCAATGCTGACATCGTTGTTTCCGAGAACGCCCGCAATGTTTGCGAGGGCGCCCGGCTTATCTGCGACCTGAAGGCGGAGGAAATATCTCGATCTCGTCTCCTCGATCGGCTTCACCGGATAATTCTTGTACGCCACGCCGCCGTTCCATCCACAGTTGTCGTGAACGATATTTCTCATGACAATGATGATATCACCCATAACAGCGCTGGCCGTCGGCATCTTTCCCGCGCCGCGTCCCATGAACATCGCGTCATCGCAGGCCTCGCCGTGTACGAACACCGCGTTGAAGGAGTCGCGGACCGTCGCAAGCGGATGCTGCTCCGGGATCAGCATCGGATGGACCTTGACCTCGATCTTTCCATCCACCAGCTTTGTAACGCCGAGAAGCTTGATCACATAACCAAATTCCTTCGCGTAGCGGATATCATCGGAGGTGATCTTCGTGATCCCTTCCATATAGACATCGCTGAAGGTCACCTTGGAGTTGAACGCCAGGGAGGACATGATCGCGATCTTTCGTCCCGCGTCGTAACCTTCCACGTCCGCCGTCGGATCTGCCTCCGCGTATCCAAGCTCTGTGGCCTTTGCCAGCGCTTCCTTGTAATCCATCCCCTCTTCCGACATCTTTGTCAGAATGTAGTTCGTGGTTCCGTTTACGATTCCCATGATCTCTGTCAGCATGCTGCCCGCAAGGCTCTGCTTTAACGGGCGGATGATCGGGATCGCGCCTGCAACCGCTGCCTCAAACTGGATGTCGCAGCCACTGTTTTCCGCCAGTGTCAGGATCTCCTGTCCGTGCTCCGCGAGCACGTCCTTGTTGGCGGTGACCACCTGTTTTCCGGCTTCCAGAGCCTGCACGATATAGGTTCTCGCCGGTTCCACGCCACCCATGAGCTCGATCACAAGCTGGATCTCCTCATCTTCCAGGATCTCCTGCCAGTTGTCCGTCATAATCTCCTTCGGGATCCCCGGGCGGTCCTTCCTTGTGTTCCGCACCAGAACCTTCTTAATTTCCAGGCTGGCACCGGTCTTCTGGAACATCTCATCTTTTAACATCTCGGCGAGGGCATACACGCCGCTTCCAACCGTTCCAGCGCCGAGAAGCGCCGCCTTGATCACATTTCTCTCTCCCATGGTTCGTATCTCCTCTATCCCTGGCATAGCCGCATTCGTAACTGCAGACATCCGTCAGTCTTCTCTTTTATTCTCCCATGACCGTGAGCCATGGACATTTGTCTTTTTCAAAGCGACGTAATTATACTACACTACGTTTAAAAATGCAAGTAACTATTCAGTACCTTCATAGTTACTTGCAAAAATCCATTCCAGATCAGCTGCGCCGATGGGATTTTTGCCTTCCAGCTTATGTTATCTTACGGTCAGCGCAGCAGGTGCGCAGACCTGCTGAACAGTTATAAATGCAACTAAAAAACACACCATAGATCTCTCCATGATGTGTTTTGTTACTGTGCTTTATCTCCTCACGTATCCACCGGCACATGGTCCCAGTCTGCCTTCTCCCCGGCTCCCACGAGCCAGTTTAACGCTTTATGGCGCTCAAAGACCACGCCTCCGTCCATTCCCGCAGGCGCGGGCAGATCCCGCATCCTCGTATCGGTGCATGCCCAGTCCAGGCAGAAGATCATATCGCAGGCATCGAGAAGTTCCTTCGCACTCCTCGGCTTCGCCGCCTCCAGGATCTCCCTCATGGAGTGAAAGGCTGTTAGAAGCTGCGCTGCCTCCGCCACTGCGCAGAAGTGATCTGGGAAATCTAACGGCCCGTCGATCAGTCCCAGCGCCCACTCCATCACATACAGATTCTCGTACTGCCAGGAATAGGATATCTTCTCTGATTCTTTCGGATCCTCGTTGTGCAGGTAATTCCACTCCTTCAGGGAGAAGAAATCATCCGCCCCAAACTCGTTGATCCGCCTCTGGATGAATTCCAATGCCTCTTTCTGGCTCATCTTTTTCGCCAGCATGGCCTCAGAAAATACCGCCACCAGCATGAGCGCCACCGCTCTCGCCGCGATCTCATATGGTGTCCGGCAGTCTGCCTCCGCCTCCGTCTCCAAAAGCGGGTAAAATACCGGAACATACACGCCCCGCGCCTCAAACTCTCTCCGGTTCTTCTCCCTGCGGTTCAACTGTTCCGTCTCGATCTCATTTCCCGGAACATAGCCCACCGCTTTATATGGCAGAAACCGCTCCATCTCACTGTTTCCGTTTCCGTCCAGGATCAGCTTCTCCATGCCGGACGCATCCAGGCAGTAAAATCCCCTTTTTTCTCCCCTGAACGCCATGACCGCGCGAAGATCGGAAAGAACACGAAACAGTGTCTGCTCCATATTTCTCTTCGCGGCCTCCTCTTCCTCTGTCAGGAATTCGGACTCTTCCCCCTCGAACACATAGTCCACCGAAACGATACTCTCGGTTCCTTCCAGCTGATAGAGAAGGTTCGTCTTCACATCCACCACCGCGGTCTCGACCCTGGAAAAGTGGCCTCTCGCCCGGTCAGACCAGCTTCGGACCAGCTCCTGCTCCTCGCCGCCCGCGCTCTCGCAGTAGATCCTGAGCGTCACATTCAGATTCCCATTGTGAAGTTCCAATCCTGTATCATGTGCGCTGCCCGGAACGTCAAAGGCGTCCCGCAGGCACTTCATGATCCGCTCCTGTGAAGATTCCTTGCAGAAAAGAAAGATCTTCCCCGCTTTCTGTTCCTCTGTCACTCGTTTTGCCTCCTTGCCAAGTCCCCATTTTTTACTTATGATATGGTTCTCCCTGGATGATCCGGTAACTCCGGTAGATCTGTTCCAGGAGAATGACCCGCATGAGCTGGTGCGGGAATGTCATCTTTGAAAAGCTCAGTTTATAGTCGGCCCGTGCCAGGACCTGGTTGGAAAGTCCTAAAGATCCGCCGATGATAAACACGATCTGGCTGATCCCCGACACACCCCATTTTTCTATTTTTGCCGCAAGTTCCTCAGAATCCAGCATGTTTCCATTGATCGCAAGGGCAATGACGAAGCTGCCATCCTTGATGTTAGACAGAATCCGCTCGCCCTCTTTCTCCTTGATCTGCGTCTCCACCGCTTCGCTGGCCCCATCCGGCGTCTTTTCGTCCGCCACCTGAACGATCTCCAGCTTACAGTACCGGCTTAGGCGCTTGGAATATTCCGCGATGGCATCCTGAAAGAACTTTTCCTTGATCTTTCCGACTGTGATCAATGTGACCTTCATGATTTCTGATCCCCAAATTCCAGGATCATGTCGTACCAGACTGCTCCGCCGTGGACAGACTCGGAAACGCCCATGTTTTTGTATCCAAATTTCGCGTAATAGTGGATCAGACGGTCCTTGCAAGTGAGAATCAGGCCCTTTCTTCCCTTATTTTTCGCGTCTTCGATCATGTGATCCATGAGCGCCGCCGCAATTCCCTGGCAGCGGTAGTCCGGAATCACATCCAGTCCGAAAATAGACTGGTATGCGCCGTCCGGCCTGTGGCAGGCGGAATTTTCGTACATCTCGTCACAGATCGTTTTGGAATCTGTGGCGCAGCCATTGATGAAGCCTATGATCTTTCCGTCCGCTTCCGCAACAAAAAAGCACTCCGGGAATGCCGCGATGCGGGCCTTAAAAGATTCCTCTGTTGCGGCTTCCGCCGCCGGGAAGCAGATCGCTTCCACCTCGGTAACTGCCGCAAGGTCCGTCGGGCGGACTGGGCGAATTGTGTATGTCATAGAAAATTTCTCCTTTTAGTTCAATTAAGTTTGCTGGCTAGTCCAGTCGATCTTGCACTGCTCATTGCTATGCACGGAAGAAGTAGCCGACCCCCCACTTCGTGTGAACATACTTCGGATCACTCGGGCTAGGCTCAATTTTTTCACGCAGTCTTCTCACATGCACATCCACCGTACGGACATCCCCGTTTACCATGGCCTTGTTTCCCCATACATACTCAAGCAGGGACTCGCGGCTGTAGACCTTATTCGGATTTGTGACAAGAAGTTCCAGCAGGTCGAATTCCTTCGCGGTCAGGTTGATCTCCTTATCTTTAATGAAAACTCTGCGGCTCTCCCTGTCAAGCTTTAAGTCGCCCTCTGTGACTACGCTGGACTCCTGGCGTTTCGCGGCGCCACTCTTCTTATTATTTCTGCGGATGATCGCCTTGATCCGCGCTTTTACTTCCAGGATATTGAACGGTTTCGTGATATAATCGTCAGCGCCGTACTCCAGTCCCAGGATCTTATCCATATCATCGCCTTTTGCCGTCAGCATGATGATCGGCATCTCGGAAAACTCACGGATCGTCTGGCAGACCTCGAATCCATCGTGTCCCGGAAGCATGACATCCAAAAGAACCACGTCATACTCCCGTTCTTTTGCCCTCTCGATCGCCTCATCACCGTCATAAGCGCAGTCCACCTCATATCCATCCTGTTCCAGACTGAAGCGGATTCCCTTCACGATCAGTTTTTCATCATCAACTACCAGAACTCTTGCCATTTCTCTCCTCCACGTTATGCTGTAATGCGCAGGCTCTCTCCTGCTGCTTTTCTTATGTCTATGACCTAATTCATGTTTCCTGTGTTTTCAAATATCATAATTAACACATAACTATTCAGTAC
This sequence comes from uncultured Clostridium sp., assembly GCA_902496665.1. Classification (GTDB taxonomy): domain Bacteria; phylum Bacillota; class Clostridia; order Lachnospirales; family Lachnospiraceae; genus Pilosibacter. Next base: position 57,613 of record CABVBU010000011.1, read on the forward strand.
CTTCATAGTTACGTGCAAAAATCCATTCCAGATCAGCTTCGCTGATGGGATTTTTGCCTTCCAGCCTATGTTTTCTTACGGTCAGCGCAGCAAGTGCGCAGACCTACTGAACAGTTACATTAACACAAATTATATGTTTTCCTTAAAATGCGAAAGCTTATAATGTTTTAGGGCATTCACAATCGTGAAAACTATTTCATCTTTTTATACCGTAATATCATCCTTGATTTTCTGAAATCCAGCTTCTTTAATTCCAGAAATCTTCATGATATCCTCGATCTTCTTAAAACCACCGCTCTTTTCGCGGTAGCGGATAATCTCCTCGGCTTTCGCCTCCCCGATGCCCTTTAAGGTCATCAGCTCCTCTTTTGTCGCCGTGTTCAGGTTCACAATCCCGGAACCGGAAGTTCCACCCTGACCATTGTTTCCTCCTACAGCCCCGCTGCCCGCCAGAAGCGACACGGCCTCTTCCTTATTGTAGATCGTGATCTGCATGCCATCAGAAACTTTTGAGGCGAGATTCACACTCTCCCTCGCCGCGTTCTCCGTAAATCCCCCGGCGGCATCCACTGCCTCGTAGATCCGGCTGTCCTCCGAAAGCTCATACACACCTGGGGCTGCCACCTCTCCGCAGATATACACATAAACTCCGGATTTTTCAGAGTTTTCCACATGTTCCTGCGTCTCCACGGAACTTTCTCCCTGTACACTGCCATTTTCGCCCCTGACCTGCTCCTGAAGCTTCTGATTTCCGGTACCTCTTCCAGAAGTCCCCTGCGGCAGGCCGTCACTTTTTGCAGAGCCGTTTTTCTCCCAGCTGATGTTTCCATCTGTATCCAGTGATCCGTTCATAACGACCGCCCCGGATTCATCCAGCTTCTGGACTCCACTCCGGCTTCTCGTCATCCCAAACACAAGTCCGGCTGCGATTAAGAAAGCCGCGGCCGTCAAAATTTTCTTCTTATTTTCTTTCATGATATTCCCTCCTGAATATTTTCAGGGGGATCGTTCTGCCTGTCTCTATTTTACCGAATCAGCCCTATAAAAACAAGGTCATTTTTGTTATGTACGCTCTCCATTATAACCTCAGTCCGATTTTTTCTCAAGCCTCGTATTCTCCTTCTCTCACTGAGCGTACACGATGCCAAATCAACCGTTCTCTGGCTCTCTCCCCGCCAGATATTTCACGCTCCACCCACCTGCTTTCATTGCAATTTCTTTAAAATTATGCTATATTTGGCGAAAAGCGTGCAACATCGGTTTCACTGCACTGGCAGCGAAAACAACACGTTCAATTTTATCATACTTAAGGGGAATTACTGCTATGGAATTACATCTGATGCACTTTCTGATCGTCTGCCCGCTGGTATTTCTCGCCGGTTTCGTCGATGCGGTTGCCGGAGGCGGCGGCCTGATCTCACTCCCGGCTTATCTGATTGCCGGACTTCCGGTCCATTTTGCCATCGGAACAAACAAATTAAGCTCTGGAATGGGAACCACACTGGCAACAGCACGCTTTGCGAAAAACGGTTATATTGCCTGGAAGAACGCGCTTCTCTGTATCGTTACAGCTCTCATCGGTTCCTCTCTCGGTGCAAAACTTGCTCTGCGGTTAGACGATTATTATTTTAAGCGCCTGATTCTCGTGATCCTGCCCTGTACCGCCCTCTATCTCACATTTGGAAAACCGTTCGTGGGAGAAAAAGAGTCTTTCCCGGTCCGCAAGATGATTCTTTTCAGCGCTCTGATTGCCTTCATCATCGGCATCTACGACGGCTTTTACGGTCCCGGAACCGGAACATTCCTGCTGCTTCTCCTCACCGGAGTTGCCCACATGGGGCTGAAGGAAGCCAACGGGATCACAAAAGCCATCAACCTGACAACGAACCTGACAGCTCTGGCGGTCTATCTCATGAATGGAAAAGTAATTTTCCTTCTTGGCCTCATTGCCGGTATCTTCAGCATCGCTGGAAATTATCTCGGAACACGCTGTTTCGACAAGGGCGGCGCAAAGTTTGTAAAACCGTTGATGCTGGTGGTTCTGGTGATCTTCTTTGTAAAGACATTGAGCGAGATCCTCGGTGCCTGATACATATCTGTAAAATCCGATCCGGCAGAATTTGAAAAAGAAGGACACCGGAACAGATCATGGAGTCCGCGTCGAGATCCATCCAGGACCTCAGCGACCGGCTCACAGTGGATGGGTTTAAAGAATGGTACGAAAAAAGGCAGGAATGAAACCTCTCATTTCTGCCTTTTCTATATATAACCTTGCTATTTCTCTTAATTTTCCTTCATATACTCCGGTGTCACATCTCTTCCAAGACCTTTCAGCATCTTCTTATCGCTGCGGATCGTAGCGCATGCAACCGTTGTCAGCATGTTGCCGGTAATTGTTGCGGACGCGCCGGAGCAGAATGCGGTCTCACCATCGTTTGTGAGCAGCGCGCGGCCTGCGCCAAGGCGGATGTTTGCCTCCGGGTTGATATATCGGAAAAATGCGATGGTGCGGAGAATATCGTCCTCAGAGATTCTCTCCAGATGCTCCAGCGGAGTTCCCGGGATCGGCATCAGGGCATTTAACGGAATGGAATCGATTCCAAGCTCCGCAAGGCTCACTGCCATGTCGAGGCGGTCCTCCCATGTCTCACCCATTCCGATGATGCCTCCGGAACATGCGCACATCCCCTCTGCCTTGATCATCTTTAAGGTGTTGATCTTCATGTCGTATGTATGGGTCGTGCAGATGTTCGGGAAGTTTCTTCTGGATGTCTCGATATTGTGGTGGTAGCTTGTGACACCTGCTTCATGGAGACGGTGAAGCTGTTCCGCGGTCACAAAGCCCATGGACGCGCAGAGGTCGATCTTGCATTCCTTTTTCATAGTCTCGTAGGCGTGGATCGCTTTATCGAACTCCTCCCCCGTCAATGCTCTTCCTGATGTAACGATGGAGAAACGGTCAACGCCCTCTTCCTCATGGACGTGACACATCTTTACGATCTCTTCTTCCGGAAGGAAATCATAGACCTCGCAGCTTGTGTGATGGTGTGCTGACTGTGCGCAGTACTTGCAGTCCTCTGGACATCGTCCGCTCCGTCCATTGATGATGGAACAGAGATCAACCTTATCTCCCACACATGCCTTGCGGATCCGGTCTGCGCCCTCACAGAGCTCCTTCAGATCGCAGGTCAGAAAGAAATTTAAGTCATCCTCTCTTGTAATTCTTCTTCCGTCGATAATTTCCTGTGCCAGTGTCAGTGCGTCCATAGTATTCTCCTTATTTTCCTGATTTTTATGTGCAATCGCCGTTTCCGTCATCCGGACTTTGATCTCTGGTCCTGGTCCGTCTTCCGGATTTTTTCTCTGAATTCTCATGTTACGATTGTAAACTTTTACTTCACATTATAGTTCACAATTATATAAAAAAGCACCGTGAAAGTCAACCATTTTTCGTTTATTAGTTAACTTTCACAGCACTTGGAATGCGAAGCACCAACATCAGCCGCCCAGATATGCCTCTTTCACCTGCGGATTGGACAGCAGTTTATCCGCATCGTCGGAGAGAACGATCTCGCCCGTCTCGATCACATAGCCTCTCTTTGCGATCCTCAAAGCCTGGTTCGCATTCTGCTCTACCAGCATGATCGTCGTTCCCGACTTGTTGATGGAGACAATGGTATCAAACACTTGATCCACAAGGCGGGGAGAAAGTCCCATGGAGGGCTCGTCTAAAAGCAGAAGCCTCGGTCTCGACATCAGGGCGCGTCCCATGGCCAGCATCTGCTGCTCACCGCCGGACAGCGTTCCAGCCAGCTGATTTTTTCGCTCTGCCAGTCTCGGGAACATCTCGAAGATCTTATTTAAGTCCGCTTTTACGTTTTCCTTATCTTTCCGGCTGTAAGCACCTAAAAGCAGGTTATCCATAACCGATGTTCTCGGGAAAACTCTTCTTCCCTCCGGGACCATCGTCATACCGCTTCTCACGATCTCCATGGTGCCGGTTCCGTGGATTGGCTGTCCCTCAAAGGTAATCTCTCCGGTGGACGGGATCTGATCCATGATGGCGGTCAGGAGGGAGGTCTTTCCGGCTCCATTCGCCCCGATCAGGGCGACTAACTCTCCTTTTTCCACTGAAAGGCTGATCTTTTTGATTGCATGGATCTTGCCGTAATATACATCCAGGTCTTTTACATCAAGCATTGCCATTTGCGGATGCCCCCTTTCCCAGATAGGACTCAATGACAACAGGATCATTCTTGACGTCCTGGGGCAGTCCTTCCGCGATCTTCTGTCCGTGGTCAAACACGACCACGCGGTCCGCAATGTTCATGACCATACGCATGGCATGTTCAATGAGGATGATGGAATATTTCTCCGCTTTCAGGCGGTTGATGATCTCCACTAATTCGTCTTTCTCATGCGGGTTCATTCCCGCCGCCGGTTCGTCCAAAAGGATCAGGCTCGGCTCTGTCGCCAGCACTCTGGCGATCTCCAGGCGGCGCTGCATGCCGTAGGGAAGATTTTTTGCCAGCCAGTCTTTCTTATCATAGATGCCCACATATTTCAGGCATTTTTCTATATATTCCTGGTTTTCAGCCTCTTCCTTCTTCAATCTTGTACTTCCGATCAGGGAATCCCAGATTCCACTCTTTCTGCGGCAATGGCGGGCGATAATGATATTTTCCGCCACCGTCATGTTTCCAAAAAGACGGATATTCTGAAATGTGCGCGCCATTCCGAGACGGGTAATGGCCTCCGGCTGCATTTTCTCGATATTTTTTCCTTTAAAAATGATCTCTCCGCTGGTTGCAGGCGAGATTCCAGTGAGGACATTGTAGAATGTGGTCTTTCCAGAACCGTTCGGTCCAATGATGGCAACGATCTCGCCCTCATTGATGGAAAAATCGATCTCACTGTTGGCGTGAAGTCCGCCGAATACTTTTGTCACTTTTCTTGTCTCAAGCAGCATATCCATCACTCCTCTTCCGTCTGAACTGTTTCCTTTTTGTCTGCCCCCCAGATACCCTGCGGTCTGAAACGCATCATGAATACAAGAAGGAAGCCGTAAAGGATCATCCACGGGTCAAATGGAAGTCCAGCAATATCTTTTACTGAGTGGAACAGCTCCGGCAGGATCGTAAGAAGGATACCGCCGAGGATCATGCCCTTGATGCTCCGTCTTCCGCCGATGACTACCATGGTGAATATGGAAATAGACTTGGTCGCGTTTAAGAGCTCCGGGCTCACCATGCTGGCGAACACCGCCTGGAAGCTTCCCGCGATGCTGCAGATCACTGCTGAGATCACCATTGCAAGGATCTTATAATATCTGGTGTTGATGCCCATGGCAACCGCCGCGATCTCATCCTCACGGATCGCGGAAAAGGCATAGCCGATTCTTGAGTGCTCTGTTTTCCATGCGAAAAACGAAACCGCTGCCGTGATTAGAAACAGGATCAGAATATAACCGCCCTTGCTGGTGGATGCCAGCTTTGTGATCTTGATCCCGAAGATCTCCGGTGATTTAAGTCCCGGTATCCCGGCGGTTCCGCCCAAAGCCGCGGTATTGATCGCAATAAAGCGAAGGATCTCGCAGAACGCGTAGGTGATGACGATCAGGAACTGTCCCTTCACGCGGAGGGAAGCCATCGCCAGAGGGATCGAAATGAGGGCTGCCAGAAGAAGTCCGATGGGGATCGTGATCCAGAAATTCAGACCGGTATATTTTAATAATACCGCCGTCGTATAGGCACCGATTCCGTAAAATGCTGCATGTCCCAGGGAAGTCTGACCCAGGTATCCAGACACAAAATTGAGTCCAAGTGCCAGAATTGCCGCAATGAGACAGTTGACAAGCACATGCTGAAAATAAGTAGGGATCCAGGCACTCCCGCCATGAAATTTATCTATGTAACAGATCAGTAAAACAAGTACCGCCGATCCAAGAAAGGCAGTTTTTCCGTTTTTTCCCAAAAAACGTTCTCTTTTCATAAGCTGCCTCCTTAAACCTTCTCTTCAAATTTGTATCCCATAAGTCCTGACGGCTTAATGAGAAGTACCAGGATCATCACCGCAAATCCGATGGCATCCTTATAGCCCGTAGAGATAAATCCGGCTGTCAGGTTCTCTACGATTCCGAGGATAATTCCACCAACCAGGGAACCCGTGATACTTCCGATTCCGCCGAGGATCGCGCAGGACCATCCCTTCAATCCGGCAAGAGCTCCCATCGTCGGGTTGATCGCGTAGATCGTTCCGATAAAGAAACCGGCTGCCGCTCCGAGGGCACCGCTGATGGCAAATGTGACCTTGATCAGCTTTTCCGCGTTGACGCCCATGAGGCCTAAGGTCTGCATGTCCTGGGATGCTGCCAGCATGGCCTTTCCTGTCAGCGTATGTTTGATAAAGAGTTCCAGACACACCATGATGATGATCGTTCCGATCAGGATATATAAATGAAGGGAACTGATCGTCAACGGCTGTCCGGAGATCGTACAGATGGTGATCAGCTTCTGCTCTACAAGCTCCGGGTATGCCTTCGGGTTTACCGTAAATACGGCGTTGGCCGTGTAGCGCAGGATCGTGGAGATACCTAACGCGGTAATAAATCCGGTAGCTGCCAGAACGCCTTTCTTTCTCAATGGCTTATAGCCAAACTGGTCTACGGCCATCGCGATCAGGGCACCGGCTGCCATCGAAATGAGGAGCGCCGGAATCATCGGAAGACCAAGATACGTCGTCACAAAATAACCGGTATACGCGCCCAGCATGTAGACTTCTCCGTGGGTCCAGTTAATGACTCCTACGATTCCAAATACCGTTGTCCAGCCGATGGCGATCAGGGAGTAGATACCTCCCTGCGCCAGACCATTTATAACCTGCTGCAAAAATACCAACATATTGTCACCACCTGTACGTTTTCATCGTAACTATTCAGTACCTGCATCGTTATGTGCAGAAATCCATTCCAAATCGGCTGCGCCGATAGGATTTTTGCTTTCCAGCCTATGTTTTCTTACGGTCAGAGCGGCAAGTGCACAGACCTGCTGAACAGTTATTTTTTATCTTAATATTTTTTCGAAGAATTACTCCGCATATAAAACGTATTTTCCGTCTTTTACGGTCAATGTCAGGTAATCTCTTACCCAGTCACCGTTTTCATCAAAGTTGACGGTACCGGTAACACCTTCATAGTTTGTTTCTTTTAATGCATCGGCGAGAGTCTGTCTTGTGAGTTCTCCGTCGTTTGCTTCCATTGCTCTCTCTGCCGCATCTGCTAAAACATACATCTGGTCATATGCTAATGCAGCAAAACCGTCTGGAACTTCGCCGTTGTACTTCTCACCGTATTTTGTTACAAATTCCTGTCCCTTCTCGTCCGCACCATCCGCTACGAATACTCCGCTGCAGAGCAGGCCTTCAGATGCATCTCCTGCGATGTCGATGACATTCTGGCTGTAAAGTCCAGGCTGTCCCATGATCTCCGCCTCGATTCCCATCTGTCTTGCCTGTTTGATAATGAGGGCGCCGTCTGTTGTGGTTCCACAGAGAGCAATGCAGTCCGGATCCAGGCTCTTTACGGTTGTGAGGATCGCCGCGAAATCCTGGTCGGTTGCCTGATAAGGAATGGAATTCAGAATCTGTCCACCGTTTGCCTCAAACTGGGCGTTGAAGCTGTCCTTTAAGCCAGAGCCGTAATCGTTGTTGCAGTACAGAGTAACCGCTTTTGTTTTTCCCATTTTCGTAAACTGGTTTGCGATCTGAGGACCAACTGCCGCGTCCTGAACTGCCATACGGAAGAAATAATCGCTGATCCCTGTGAGGGATTTCGCGCTGGAACTTACTACCAGCTGGGCCATCTCCGCGTCACCTGTAATTGGAAGCATTGCCGCTGTACAGGAGGTAAGGCAGGAACCGCCGATCGCCATGATGGAATCGTCATCCGCAAACTTCTGCGCACCATTGGCTGCTGTGGAAGCGTCACCGCCGTCATCATAAGTTTCCAGTTCCAGCTTTGCACCCAACACACCGCCTGCTGCATTGATCTCTTCCAGTGCCAGCTCATAACCTTTTTCCTGCTTAGTACCGTACGCGCCGTTATCTCCGGAAAGCGGAGCTACCAGGCCGAATTTGATCGTATCGACCGCAGCCGTTACATCTGCTGCCGCACTGCCGCCATCAGCGGAAGCCGCCGCCTCTGTCTTAGTCTCCACTGCACCAGACGCCGGTGCGGAAGAAGAGGAAGAACATCCGGATACTGTCATCGCTGCAATTACAGCCATCATTGCGTATACATAACCTTTTCTCATCTTATTTCCTCCTTGTCCAGAACCTTAAAATGGATAGAACCTGCACGAATTAAATTTTCACTGAATCAAAAAAATAGGAAGTTCAGACCTGTTCTCTGAATTTCCTATTGAAATCACGCTGGCCTTCCGGCTCTGTTTATTTAATTGCTCTTGTTGTGTCAAATCATACACCAGATTTTCCCTCCCGTCAAGTTGTTTCCTTTAATATGTAATGATTTCTTCCTGTTTTTATTTAAATTCTGAACATACCCCGTGAAAATCTTCCATTTTATTTTGTCAGACATGCCTGTATACAAATTTTGTTCTCTATGATAATATATTTTATGCTCGTTTGCAGCTGACAGAACCATTCGCAGCTGTGTTTATTTTTTTTACTGTAAATGTTCAGCAATACGCCGCTTTCCACATGGCTGAATTTTCACTTTAAAAGAAACTGTTCAGTAGGTCTGCGCGCTTTCTGCGCTGACCGTAAGAAAACATAGGCTGGAAGACAAAAATCCCATTAGCGAGGCTGATCTGGAATGGATTTTTGCCCGTAACTATGAAGGTACTGAATCGTTACCTTTGAAATTTTGAAAGAAGGTTCATATTATGGCAACTTCCATGATCAAGGGCAGCCCGTTACGGTCCATGCTGCAGTTTGCACTGCCCCTTTTAATAGGAAATCTCCTGCAGCAGACATACAACATTATCGATGCCGCCATCGTCGGTCAGGTTCTGGGAGCCCAGGCGTTAGCCAGCGTCGGAGCCAGCACCAGCGTGCAGTTTCTCGTCCTTGGCTTCTGTATGGGAAGCTGTACCGGCTTCGGTATCCCAGTGGCAAAATATTTCGGTGCCGGAGACCACAAGCGCATGCGGGACTTTATCTTTAACGGTGCCGTCCTTACCGCGGTGATCGCCGTCATCGTGACAACGCTCTGCGCGATGCTCTGCCCGTGGATCCTGCACATGCTCTCCGTCCAGAGTGACATCTACGCGAATGCGTATACATACCTGATGATCATTTTCCTCGGGATCCCGTTCACACTCCTTTATAACTATTTATCCAGCATCCTGCGTGCCGTCGGTGACAGCCGGACGCCGTTTATGTTTCTGGCATTCTCCGCGGTGTTAAACATCTTCCTGGATCTCTTCTTCATTGTCGTCGCTGGATGGGGATGTGCCGGAGCCGCTTTCGCGACTATCGCTTCCCAGGCCATCAGCGGAATCCTCTGCCTGTTTGTCATCATCCGCCGCATGAAGATCTTATGGCTCACGAAGGAAAACCGGTTACTGAAAAAAGATGCGGTCGTTGAACTTCTCCAGATGGGACTTCCGACAGGACTCCAGTTCTCCATCACCGCCATCGGCAGCATGGTCATGCAGTCCGCCAACAACGGTCTGGGCGGCGACTACGTCTCCGGTTTCACCGCAGGCGTCAAGTTAAAGCAGTTTACCTTATGTCCCTTTGATGCCATCGGAACTGCCGTGTCCGTCTTCTGCAGCCAGAACCTCGGTGCCGGCCAGGCTGACCGGATCAAAAAGGGCCTGAAAGAGGGAATCGCACTGGGGATCAGCTACGGAATTTTCGCCGGAATGGTCCTGATCTTCCTCGGACGGCCGCTGTCCATGATCTTCGTGAGCAAGGATGCTGCAGGCGTTCTCGACGCCTCCGCACAGTATCTGCGCTGCATGGGATTCTTCTACTGGACACTTGGAGTTTTAAATATCACCAGAATGGTGACGCAGGGACTCGGCTTCTCTGGAAGAGCATTCTTCTCCGGCGTGACAGAAATGTTTGCCCGCACCATCGTCAGCCTCTGCTTTGTCAGCAGCTTCGGCTACAACGCCATCTGCTTCGCCGACCAGACCGCATGGGTCACCGCCTGCTGCTATATCGCGCCGACATGCTTTTACTGCGTGAAGAAGGTTACGAAGATGCTGCAGAAAGGCGAATCTGAAACTGTATAAATAATTTTAATACCACTACCTAAAAAAGGTTCTTCGATACCGGAATTTATATTCCAGTGCCGAAGAACCTTTTTCATCAACTATTTTCTTGATCGTTCAATAAGCTTCCAATCTTATTTTAACTCGCCCGGGATCCACCATAATCCGTCATTGTTCTCTTCCATGTACTGCTTGAACTCGTCAGAATGATAAGCGTCCACGATCGCCTTTGCCCACTCTGCGTCCTTGTTCTCTTCCTTCACAACGACCTGAAGTACCAGGTGATCCTGGATATCCTCAGTTGCGAGAGCTGTGGATGGGTCGATGCCTGCGTTGTATACAACGCTGCCGGTGATTGCCACATAGTCAAAGTCCTGGATCGCTGCCGGGATCGTTAAGCTCTTCATCTCTGTGAACTCGATGTTGTGCGGATTTTCAACGATGTCATCCTGGGTAACTGCAGACGGATCCACATCATCGGCAAGCTTGATCCAGCCGATCTTCTGAAGCATCAGGTAGCATCTTGCGGTGTTGGAGGCATCGTTCGGAACTGCGACCTTCGCGCCGTCCGGGATCTCATCAACAGATGTGTATTTTGTGGAATATACGCCAGCCGGTACGGTCGGGATCGGGCTGATCGGTACAAGATCCGCATTGTAGTTTGCGTTGAAGTTCTCAGCGTATGCGGTGTGCTGCTCCACGTTGACATCAACATCGCCGTCGTTTAATCCGATGTCAGCTGTCTGAAGATCGGAGAAGTCCACGCCCTTTACGGTGTATCCCTCTTTTTCAAGAATCGGAACGATGGCAGCCTCAAAGAGCTCTGTGTACGGTCCCTGGGATTTTCCGTAGACGATTTCTTTCTTGTCTCCAGTGTCAGCCGCTGTGCTGTCTGCCTGTGTGTCTGCGCTCTCTGCAGCCTGTGCCGCTGTTGTCTGCGCGGTGTCGCTCTTTCCGCATGCCGCAAGACTTAACACTGCTGCTCCCATAAGCACTCCTGCAATTGCTTTTCTCATAATTTTCTCTCCTCTCGCGCCTGCCCTTTTATGTCGCATTTTTTGCGGGCAGCCGCACCTTTCTTTTTTATTTTCTTAATTTACAGGGAGTCGTGGGGTGACCGCCTTAAATATATGAAAGATCTGTAACTGATCAGTAGGTCTGCGCATTTACTGCGCTGACCGTAAGAAAAATTAGGCTGGAAGG
>CABVBU010000012.1 GCA_902496665.1 uncultured Clostridium sp.
AATGGCATCGAAAACGTGACCGATTTCGATACCATTTGGGCATAAAGCAGGGCTGCCGCCCAGCAAAAAATATTTGCTAATGCGACAGCCCCTTTTTGTATTTCAATTGCTTGGTTCTCTTTTCCTCCAATAGAACAGCTGCCATATTATTTCACTGTAATTTCTGATATTTATACCAAAGCATTCTGCTCCTTCAATATTTCCCTGACATGCTCGATCTCCGCTCTTTCATCCACCGCCAGACACGCCGCCCCGACGCCTGCCGCATGCCCGGTCGCAAAGCATGTTCCCATAACACGCACAGCCGCAAACGCCGCCTCATCCGCCGAGATCATTCTGCCTGCCCCAAACAGATTTTTCACATTCTCCGACTGAAGTGCCCCGAGAGGAATGTCAAAATAGCTTCCCGACTTTACTTCCATATAAGTCGCCATCTTGTTGACATCCCTGTGGATCTCCGGTTTCCATCCGCCCCGGGCCACACCGTCCGGGCGCTTTCTCCCGGAGATCACATCATCCGCTGTGATCGTCTCCTTTCCCACCAGCTTTCTCGTCTCCCGAAAACCGATCGATGGTCCGATCACCGCTAACTCACAGTGTTCCATTCCCGGCATGTACGTTTTCAACGCCTGGATATACCCCAGAACCTGCTTTCTCGTCTCCCGCTCCATCCGGGTCATCTCCTCCGCCGAAAGTCCGTTCGGAATAATACTCGGAAGGAGGACATGGACGATCCCGGAATTCTCCATTCTGAGAATAAATCCTTTTTCTCTGGTAAGGTTTCTGATCCCTTCTGCCTTCGCTCTCACCACTGCCCGCTCAACCGCCGCCGGTGACAGATCCACATCCGCTGCCACACCGCTCAGCCGGAAGGTCAGCGTCGCTGCCTGCGGATGTCCGCCATCGGTTCCCCATATGAGCTTCGCACCGACAAGTCTGGACAGATTTGCGTTTCCGGTTGCATCCACGAATGCCTTTGCTGAAACGGTAAACAGGCCCTCATCATCCGCACACTGAATCGTCCGAATCTCATTCTCCACAGTCTCTGCTCCGATCAGCACCGTATGTAAAAAATAATCCACATGTTCCTTTTCCAACAGGTTGTCCAGCGCGCATTTCAGATACTCCGGCTGAAAGATAATATCCCGGTTCCCGGATGCGGAAATCTCCTCGGCGATCGTCGGACCAAGTGCCCTCATCTCATCCAGCACAAGCTGCCCGATCCCTTTCACCACCCGCACCGGATCCGATCCGCATGTATAAAATCCACAGAAGCAATTAACCCCTGAGTTCGTCGCCTCTCCTCCGAGATAAGCATTCCGCTCCACCAAAAGCGTTTTCGCTCCCGCCTTCGTTGCTCCGACTGCCGCGGCCACACCTGCAGTACCGCCGCCAACAATTACTATATCATATTGATAGGAACGCTCCATATCAAAATTCACTCCTTTTTGTAAGCACATGTTGTCAATCAAGTCAGAGCCCCTACTCCCGCCGGCATGAATTTACGATGATTCACGATTGGAAAAAGGTGTGGCTTATCTGACCAGGTCCAAGTCGAAATGCTTGCTCGACTATGACAGAAATTTTAAAAGTCCCTGACACCCGGCTGTCACATCCCGCCAGGTATCATCAAAATTCCCGGTATACCACGGATCCGCCACATCCGGCACCTTGTCCGGGTTCCGCTTTCCGACTTTAAGCTCCTTCCAGCCATCTCCGGCAAATTCCAGCATCTTATAGATCTTCTTCTCGGGATCACCTCCCGCAATCTGCGTTATATTCCGGATATTCGCCTGATCCATCCCGATCAGATAATCAAATTTCCGGTAATCCTCCCTCTCCATACATCTCGCGGTCTTCCCCCCGCAGGAGATGCCTGCCTCCGCCAGCTTCTTTCGCGTTCCGGGATGTACCGGATTTCCGGTCTCCTCATAGGAAGTCGCCGCGGATTCGATATAAAATTCAGCGGAAAGGTTGTGTTTTGCCACGAGGTCTTTAAAGTAGAACTCGGCGAGCGGGCTTCGGCAGATGTTGCCGAGGCAGATGAAAAGCACTTTTATCATTATTTTATTTCTCCTTGTTTTGCCCCGGAATGCCCTGTTTTGCAAGGGTTTCCGGAGATTATGTGAAATGCTCTGAAAATTGCAGATTGTGGCAAATTGGAGCAGAATTGAGCATGTTGTTACTACCTGTTAGTAGTAAATTTGGTAGTAAAATGGGGTTAGATCACTACTAAGAATTTTTAATTTCAATTTGTGGCTTACACTCTTTATCTTGAATTTTTTGACGTGTTCCATCAATATGTTCTTCCCTCCAATCATTCACCATTTTGTAAACACATAAGTTCCGCTGCAAATTATCCAGAAGTTCAATCCTCACATAATTTGTGCAGGAACCTAATGCGAATGAACCTGTTGCTTTCTTTGAATTTCCAAAACATTGTTTCAGGAATCTATGACTTAACTAATGATATATTTTGTACCCTTGCCTTTTCCTTCCACTGTGATCACACCTTTTTCGCACATACCTTTCAGTATCTTTGTTGTCTTTGATTTACCAAAAGGTACATACGGTGCAACTTCGCTGATCGGCTTCAGCATCGTCTTGCTCAAAAGCTTATAAACTACAATTTCATCTTCTGTCAGATCAGCATTTTTTTCAAATATCGGAAGCACAATTTTTATAGCATTTTCCGAAACTTCAAAATCCGGTTTTATCAAAGCTTCCGCATAGAGTTGTTTTATTCTTGTAATTCCCGTTCCAAATATCTCTACGAATCCTAATCTATAAAATACATTGGCAAGATTTCTATTTCTTAAAACAGAAAGCTTTCCAAACAGATATTCTTCCTCTGTGATTCCAGACGGTAATCCACCAGGAGAAACAATTTCGATTCGATCATCAAACATCAAAACTCTGATTTGTGAATCCACATCCCATTCTCTATGAATCAGAGCATTGGCGATTGCTTCTCGAAAAGCAGCTTCCGGTATTTTCTCCATTTTCTTTCGATCGGCACCTTGTATTACTTCGTATTGATAATAGTCTCTGAATACCTCGATTGCCTTTTCATATACCTCTAAAACCGATACATTTTCAAAGGTTGATCTCTTTTGAATGATACTGATGTTTTCTCCGAATTTGACAATATCAATTCCGGGGAAATGATTTTTATCTGCCAAAATTCCTGCCGCATTATTGAATCCATTTACATCGTCATATAAGTTTAATGTTTTCAGCGTATCCTTATCAAAATTTTCAATCCGGACAGTTTCTTTCAGTTTACGATGTAAAATTTCAAAGGACAGTTCCTGATCTTTGCAAGGCAATTCTTCAAATCGAATGTTTTTTCCATCCAGTACCAGCCTTGAAAACTCCAGAGTGTCTACTTCTATCGTTGCTGTATCATTCCGCTTGTAGGCTTTCGATTTATATAGATACGGCTTCTGAAGTCCACTTTTCACAGTAAGTTTTATCGTCTGGTCATTATTCTGTATTTCAAGCGTATAGTCCGGCTGCGGTGTAATGCTGTCATTGATTTTATTTTCAATATCCAGACAAGCTTGCTTGACATCCGGCAAACCTTTTATATTTCCATCATCATCTACACCAAAAAGAATGGTTCCGCCATCATAATTTGAAAAGGCACTGACTGTTTTTAAAAATGTGTTCGTAATCGTTTCCTTGAACTCCACTATTCTTGTTTCACGCATATCAATCGCCTCCATTTCGTTCTTATTGAATATATTATATGCAGAAATACGCAAAAAGGCAATCGTATTTTTTTACGATTGTTTTTTTGATTGTCTTGTATTCATAATGTGAACTTCCTCGATAATTAACTCTCGTCTCTGAACGGCGAGGATGCCAAGCGGAGCGTCGGAAAAAGCTGAAGCTGTTGGATATCAATTCCGAGGAAGAAATCAAAGAGCCGCTTCTTCCCAAGAAAGAGGAAATCCCCAGCATGATCCCGGCTGAAGTTGGTCTGGCATACTGCAACAATGAATAAATTTTCTGCCAAGTTTATTTGCGCAAACTGCCGTTGTTCCGCTGCCTCCAAAAAAGTCTGCAACTATTAAATTTATCGACAACTTTTTACCGTTGGATGTTGGTAAATAAAATATCCTATAAATACGATTGGTGTGAAAATTCCTCTCATCCTGTTTTTATTTCTTAAAAACTATGATACAATCATTAGAAACAGCCGACAAAATCCAAGGAGGAAAGCAACGTGGAGAAAAAACGGATTCGGGACTTCGGAATCATACCCGGAAGAGTGAAAACAGGAAAAAGGAATGCACTCACGGATGTACCTGGTGTGCTGGTAGGACATTGTACCGTGAACACGGAAGAAAATCATACCGGTGTGACCGTGATCATCCCTGGACCGGACAATGCATTTGCAAATCACTATACGGCGGCAGCCTATGTCCACAATGGATTTGGGAAAAGTGCCGGTCTGGTACAGGTAGAAGAGCTTGGGACCCTTGAAACGCCGATCGCCCTTACAAATACGTTAAATGTCGGAAAGGTTTGGGATGCACTTGCCGGTATCGTGATCGAGCAGTGCCAGAACGATGGGCTGGAACCCATGAGTATCAATCCGATCGTTGGCGAGTGCAATGACTGCCGGATCAACCAGATCCAGAAACGTGCAGTTGGTGAAAAAGAAGTGCGGCAGGCTTTTGCGGTCGCTGCCGAGGAATTCGAAGAAGGGGATGTCGGCGCCGGTGCCGGTACCATCTGCTACGGCATGAAGGGCGGAATCGGATCTGCGTCCCGCGTGATCTGTATTGGTGAAAAGGAATACACTATCGGCGTTCTGGTCCAGTCAAACTTTGGTGCAACCGAAGATTTTGTACTGAACGGAGAGGCTGTTGGTCCAAAAATTCTGGAATGGAAGCAGGAAAAGAATGATATGGCTGCATCCGAAGAAGACAAAGGTTCGATCATGAGCATTCTTGCTACCGATCTCCCGTTGACAAGCCGTCAGCTCAAACGGATCCTGAAAAGAACAGGGGTTGGCATCGCACGAACCGGTGGTTATACGGGACATGGAAGCGGGGAAGTCATGATCGGCTTTACAACCGCAAACCGGATCCCGTCCGGTCGCGAGGAGGAGCTGCTCCAGATATCGGCAATTCCGGAGCATGTGATCAACCGGGCTTTTCTCGCCGCAGCGGAAGCCGAACAGGAAGCGATCTTAAATTCCATGACGGCTGCAAAACAGACACGCGGAAGAGAGGGCGAGCTGTATTACAGCCTTGCAGAATATCTTAACGACAGGGAAGTCGAAACCTCAAAATAGACTTGAAGCACCATTTCCGGCAATATCACTGGTTCTGGTGCTTCTTTCTTTTTGACATTCTTTGCATAAGAAAGCTATCTATGCTTCCAACATCTTGCGTATTATCCAGCTCACGATCTGCCTCTGCTATTTTTCGAAAATACCCATTTTCGCAGAATCTGCGTTTGTAAGGACTAAATCCACATTTTCTAAATTTATAACGATCAAATGCTTTACACTCAGCCTAGCCATTCAGGACAGACAGGCATTCCCTTGGCCGGAATCGGCTCTTTCGTATTCAATTTTCTCTTACCTGGATTACCTTCCAGCTTCTTCACAGCTGTACACTTTGGCTTTCTTCCTGCCATCGAAATCCCTCCTTTCTCAATTTCCAATATTTTCTATTGTCAAAACCATTATTTCTACATATAATATATAATAACTAAGAACACGAAGCAAATAGTGTTCCTCAAAAACTCGTTTTCTGTTGACTACGAGTATTTTTGTGATATAATGAAGTTAGAGGATAGCGGCGTTGACCAGCTATCGTGGTGTTGAAGCAATTGACTGTGTCGGTATGCAGCCGGTTGTGGAGCCTGACCTTGGGTTATGCGATAACCTCAAACCGAATAGGTTCTTCGGAACTGAATGAAAACGCTTTTTAAGGACCTTGCATTTGTAGGGTCCTTTATTTTTTGCAAAGGACAAGGTATAATATGGATCTATTACAACAGTCTGCACAAGCCTGGAAAGAAATAACTGAATATAGATATTTGTTTACATATGGCTATAAGAAACAGCTGTATCCAATTAATCTTATCTTTTCTTTGGAAGATTATCCGCATTTAGCTGGCTTCCAGTATATGAAAGATATTTCACTTCCCAATTATTCTTCTGCCAAAATTGCTGATAGAATTCTTGAGGGTAAAATACTATTTGAAAAAGTTCAAAAAGCAGCCCAGTACGAAGAGATGATAAAACCTCGACTTGAAGCTTTAGTTCACTTGAAAGAATCCCTTGATAACGAATTTAATTTATATTCATACATGCCACGCATGTATCCTTTCATCACAGGCATTAAAGCAGATTATTTAATATCCAGCCATTTTAGTGTTGATAATTTCATCTTTATCATCAAGGCAAATGCGCAAGGTGAATTAAAATGTGATTTTCTTTGCTGCTCCATTTTTGAAAAAGGTGATCGCGATTATGAAACAAATCAAAAAGCACGAACACTGATGAAAAAAGAACGAATACATATTCCTTCTAACATCACCGATATTCTATTGGATCACTTATCAGCTCAAACAAGGCCAGAAGACAAAACTACGGATCCTTCAGATAATACAGAAGCAAAATCCGATGTTTCACAATAGTACCACTTCCTTTGGGAGGTGGTTTTTTTCTGCTATCCCCTTATTCAATTTCGCGACTGCACGCACAAGACCCACTCGCCGTTCTATGGTGAGCTGGTCTACAGAGATTTTGATACCCCTACCGGTCATGCCAACGATCCCCACGCTTCGCATGAATCTGTGAATGACACGACTTGCACAACGCAATCAAATTACTCCGATCATGTGCACCACCTTCACTCAAAGGAAGCTTGCTTCACACGTGGAAAGTTCATCCTCGATAGAAGAAATCACTTTCCGACCTTCCTTATAATTGTTTGATACAAACTGAGGCTTATAAGCCAGATTTGACTGCTCATTCTGATTAATAAACGCTGTTCTGAGTCCCTGGCTCAGCTCCACAATTTTATCCTGTCTCATCTGCTATCTCCTACAACTGATCATACTTCGCCGACTTCCCCTTCGCCTTCTCCACCGGGTACTTCCTCTCGTTCATCCCCATCTTCATATTCACGATTTCATCCGCGTCAAGTCCCAGCTTGTCCAAAAGGGTCTGGGAGTATACGATCACATCCGCCAGCTCCTCTTTTACATGCTGCAGGTCATACTCCTCATCGTTCCACTGGAAGCACTCCAGGAGTTCTGCCGCCTCGATAACGATAGATTTCGCAAGGTTCGCGGCAGAGTGGAACTGATCCCAGTCGCGGTCATCGGTGAATTTGCGGATTCTGTCTATGGTTTCCTGTTTCATAAAAATTTCCTCTTTTCAGTAAATGATTCCATTTCAGTTGTGTTCTGAGCACGAGCAGATGAGCCACCCCCATCCTGCTCCTATCTGCCATTTACTACTTCCATTCCTTCCACACCTCCGGCTGATACCCAAGTGTGGACTGTCTCCCGTTTCTTACAACCGGTGTCCTGATCACGGACGGATTTTCCAGAATCTTCTCTAACTTATCCTCATCCGCAATATACTTGATCAGCGCAAGCGTATCCTTATCTTTTCCATCCCAGTTGACCATATTTTCGATTCCGCCGTTGACCTCTGCAACCGAACGAAACTCGCCTTTGCTCATTCCCTTCTCTTTCATGTCAACAAACTGGTATTTGATACCGCGCTCTTTAAAAAAACGCTCCGCCTTCTTTGTATCATTGCACTTTTTTGTGCCAAAAATCTGTATGTTCAAAACATTATTACTCCTTTTTATTTGCCATGACTTTTCCTTATTGCATCCATTATAATACTTTTCATACTAAACTTCCATGTAATCGTAGTAAAATAAAGCAGCAGCACAAAATCTCCAAAAGAGGCAGGATGCTCTGTCGAAAGGTCGTTCCTTTTCACAGATTCATCCTGCCTCTTTTATAATCTTCTGTCTTGGATTTTCAAAATTTTTCCGGATATCGATCTATCGTTGATCCCAGTTCAGGCTTCTCCATCAATCCTCCAGCCTCGGTCCAACCTCCTTCGGGATCGGGCACTCGTAGATGCCGTTTGTCTCCGCCATCCACTCATCATGTGCCTTTTTCAGGATCTCCGGGCTTTCCATGGCCTTTAATGCAGCCAGTGCCATCGCCTCGCCCGCATTCAGCATCGCCTTATGTGCGATCCCCGTATTTCCATGGGCGGTCATCTGCCAGGTGTGGGCAGCGGTGCCGAGAGTGGCAGTGGCAGTTGTGCACATGGCGGTCGGGATCACGTAGCTGGCATCACCGACGTCAGTGGAGCCGGCCTGGACTTTTCCGTTCCAGACGAGCGGAGCAATGGATGTGTGGAGCGGATGGGCTTCGATCTCCTCCATGCGGTCCACGCCGAAGAGTTTCCTTAAGGACGCGCGCTTTGCCTCCATCTCTTCCGGTGTCGCGGTCTCGTGGAAGAATTTTGACGCCAGGGCGAAGTCCGCCTCGTCGTATTTCGGGGCACCGATCTCCTCCATGGACTCGTGGAGAACTTCCGAGAGGACATGGTTCGGGATATAGTCGGAAAGTCCGGCATAGAGCTCGTATGTCATCTCGGTTCCCGTCATCTTTGCGGCGCCTTCCGCCACATCAACGACGCGCTTGTAGATCTCCTTCACCTGCCATGACTTTGGTGCACGGATAAAATAGTGGACTCTGCTGTGCCCCTGGACAACGTTCGGGGCGATTCCTCCGACATCACGGTACGCGTAGTGGACTCTCGCGTCGGAGATAATGTGCTCCCGCAGGTAGTTGACTCCGACGCTCATGAGCTCCGCAGCGTCCAGTGCAGAACGTCCAAGTTCCGGGGCTGCCGCCGCGTGGGAAGTCACACCCTTAAAGTTAAAGAACACGCTGACATTCGCCAGTGTAGACTCGGACCAGATCGCATTCTTATCGCCCGGATGCCATGTAAAAGCAGCATCCACACCGTCAAATACACCTTCTCGTGCCATGATTGCCTTTCCGTCTCCCTTTTCCTCACTCGGGCATCCAAAAAGGATCACAGTTCCCGCTTCCGGGTGCTCCTCGATATAAGCTTTTACAGCAAGCGCTGCCGCCATAGCACCCGCGCCGAGGAGATTATGTCCGCATCCATGTCCATCCGGGTTTTCCCCTGCGGCTTTCTTTCTCATCGTGCAGCCGCCTTCCTGGGACAGCTCCGGCAGGGCGTCATACTCGGCGAGGAAACCGATCACCGGCTTTCCGCTTCCGTATACGGCCTTGAACGCCGTCGGCATGCCGCCGACTCCCATCTCCACCTGGAATCCCTCTTTTTTCAGGACTTCCTCGTAGAGCTTCGCGGTCTTGAATTCATGGAATCCAACCTCTGCATAGTCGAAAATTTTGTCGCTGACATCAACGATCAGGGCTTTTTTATCTGCAACTGCTTTTAAGACAAATTCTTTTTTATCCATAGCTTTCCTTCCCCTTTTCATATTTTCTCTAAAAACTTCTTTCAGCCAGCTTCGTGAGATACATATCCAGTTTTCATTTCCATTTAGAATTTTCCCTTTTTCTATATCTCTTTGGTTTGACATCTTCATCTATTTGCTATACACTTGATTATACTATTTTTACAGGATTTTACAAAGTGCCTGTTTTCATAACGTTATAACCGAATCGTTATAATCAGGTGCTGCCTGTACGGAAAGGAGCTCTATTTCCCAATATGAATCTTCAGAACATGGAATACCTCATAGAGATCTCAAACTGCGGCTCTATCTCCGCCGCCGCAAAACGCCTCTTCGTGACCCAGCCGTATCTCAGCAAGGTCCTCAGGGAGACGGAAAAAGAGTATGGTCTCACGATTTTCACCCGCGGAAAGAATGGGATCGTGCCCACAGAGACCGGACGGCTCTTTCTCGATATGAGCCGGGATCTTTTAGAACATGCGAACCATTTCCGTGAGACTTTTAAGGAACATTCCGATTCCTTCCGCCTTCGGATCTCCGCAAGCAGCTGTTCCCACGCAAATGACGCTTTTATCCGCATGACAAACGCCAATTCCGACACGCCGTTCCGTTTTTTTTACCGGGAAATGACAAGCACGGAGGTCATTGAAGATCTCTACACCAACCGCGCAGATATCGGCTTTATCATGTATCCGTCCCACCGGAAAGAAAAGATTCAGGAACTCCTCGCCCTCCGCCATCTGGAAGAACATCTTCTGTTTTGCTCCCCGACCCAGTTCTTCTGCCGGACCGGACATCCGATCCTCTCAGAACTCGATGACCTGACACCGGAGAAGCTGTACCGGTACAATTTTATCCTGTATCCCAGTGAAAACCTCTATACGAATGCCCCGGAAAGTGTGTACGATGATGAGACACTCCAGCTCATCAACTGGAACCGGATCTCACAGATCATCTACGTCAACAGCCGGGCCTCTCTCCACAACCTGATCCAGCGCACGGACTATCTCGGGATCGGAATGAACCCGGTCCGGGATCAGGAGCGCAATTACAATCTTGTCTCATTCCCGCTGCCGGAATGGCTGAGACGCGGAGATGGGAACAGGGACGATTATGTCTGCTCCTATGTTTTCCAAAAAGGCGCGCAGCTCCCGAAGGCTGCAGAGATGTATATTTCCGCATTGGAGGAATATTATGGAGCAGAATCCGGATATTAAAAATTGACACCCTATCGCGCGCATCATGAACCGGAAGTTCCTCAGAATTTCCTGCTGCACGAAAAAGCTCCCGCGAAAGGCTGCACTTAAACTGCAGCCTCTCCGGGAGCTTTTCCTATGTCCGTTCTGTCTGTCTAAATCATTCTCGATCTTACATCATCTTATCCACCATGCCCATCAGCTCATCACCGACAGCTTTGGACTTCGCCTCAGCGTCATCCAGGGAGGTTCCCTTAACGCCATAGTAGAATTTGATCTTCGGCTCAGTACCGGACGGACGGATGCAGAGCCATGCGCCGTCGTTCATATCGTAGTAGAGAACGTTGGACTCCGGAAGACCTGTCTCCTTTACTTCGCCTGTTGCGATATCTGTGATCGTGTTCTTCTTATAGTCACGGACAGAAGTTACCTCGTAGCCGCCAAGCGCCTTCGGCGGATTTTTGCGGAAGTTCTCCATGATCTCCTGGATCTTCGCAAGTCCCTCAATGCCCTTTAAGCCGATGGATTTTACGGTATCCTTGTAGTAACCGTACTTCTCATATATGGCAACCATCGCATCCCATAAGGTCATTCCTTTTTCCTTATAGTAAGCAGCAGCCTCACAGAGAGCAGCAGTCGCGGAGATCGCGTCCTTATCACGGGCATATGTACCGATCAGGCAGCCGTAGCTCTCCTCCATGCCGAACATGTAGGTTCCCTTGCCTGTGGTTTCTTCTTTTAAGATCTGCTGACCGATATATTTGAATCCTGTCAGAACCTCGACGAGCTTGCAGCCGTAGTGTTTCGCGACGGCATCAACCAGGTTTGTGGTAACGATGGATTTTACGACTTCGCCGTCTGCCGGGATCTTTCCTGCTGCCTGCTTCTGGCTCAGTACATAGTCACATAACAGGGAGCCGGACATGTTTCCGGTCAGCGGGATATATTCGCCGGACTTTGTATCTTTTACATAAACGCCGAGACGGTCAGCATCCGGGTCTGTGGCGAGAACAAGGTCCGCGTTCTTCTCCTTCGCAAGCTTTAAGCCAAGCTCAAATGCCTCAGCAGCTTCCGGGTTCGGGTAGCTGACGGTTGGGAAATCTCCGTTCGGAAGTTCCTGCTCTGGAACCACATAGACATTCTCGAAACCGATCTCCTTCATCACGCGGCGTGCCGGGATATTTCCGGTTCCGTGGAGTGGAGTGTAGACGATCGTGATGTCTTTCTGCATACGGTTGATTGCTTCCTGATTTACGACCTGGGCTTTCACCTGGGCGATATATCTGTCATCGATCTCTTTTCCGATGACCTGGAATTTTCCGCTCTTTAATGCCTCTTCCTCCGTCGTTGTCTTAACGGTAGAGAGATCTTCGATTGCAAGAACTTCGGCTGTCACACCTTTGTCGTGCGGCGGTGTAAACTGTGCGCCGTCCTCCCAGTATACCTTGTATCCATTGTATTCCGGCGGGTTATGGCTCGCGGTGATGTTGATACCGGCGATGCAGCCTAATTCACGGACTGCGAAGGACAGCTCCGGTGTCGGGCGCAGGGATTCAAATTTATACGCCTTGATGCCGTTTGCTGCAAGTGTCATTGCCGCCTCCATGGCAAATTCCGGGGACATATGGCGGGAATCGAAAGCGATCGCAACACCTTTGTCGGCTCCACCCTGTTTGATAATATAGTTCGCAAGTCCCTGGGTCGCGCGGCGGACTGTATAGATATTCATACGGTTGATTCCGGCTCCAATGATTCCGCGAAGTCCCGCAGTACCAAATTCCAGATCCATATAGAAACGTTCCTTGATTTCGTTTTCATCGTTCGCAATTGCCCGAAGCTCTTCTTTCGTCTTATCGTCAAAGTACGGATTGGCAAGCCATTCCTGGTAGATCTTCATGTAATCCTTCATGTTTTGACACCCCTCATGCATTATTTTTCCGGGGCGGAAAATATAATTCCAGCCACCTGTAAGATAGGTTCATTATATTACATTTCTAATGAAAAATAAAGTTATTTCCATATCCCGGTTCCTGATAATCTTCTTGTTTTAACCTCAAAAACCTTTTATAATGAACCTGTGTGGTGCAATTCATATTTCGTAAAAAAATATTATAATGAGTGAGGATTCATATGGAAAATTACAAGAGTAAGATCGTAACTGCGGAGGCTGCCGTTGCGGCAGCCGTAAAAGACGGCGACTGGGTCGATTATGGATTCGGCGGCGGATTCCCGGAACTTCTTGATAAGGCACTTGCTGCAAGAAAAGGTCATTTAAAGGACATTAAGATCCGCGGCGGTCTCGTGATCCGTCCGCGCATCGAGGTCGTTGAGGCTGACCCGGAACAGGAAAGCTTCTCCTACTACAGCTGGCATATCGGTGACTACGAACGGAAACTCCAGACCCGCGGCCTTGTAAAATTCATGCCGGTGGTCCTTCGTCTTCTCCCGACACTCTACCGCCAGCGCTATATCCAAACAGACGTTGCTTTCGTTCCGGTATCCGCTCCGGATGAGAACGGCTACTGCGGTCTCGGTATCTCAAACTTCGCATGGAGAACCATGTTTGAGAGCGCCAGAACCGTGATCTTTGAGATCAACGAACATTACCCGAAGCTTCAGGGCGTGGACGGTTCCCACCGGGTCCATCTTTCCGAGGCTGACTACATTGTTGAAGGCGAACACGAACCACTTCCGGTACGTTCCTACAAGGCACCGTCCGAAACTGATATCGCCATTGCAAAGCTCGTCGTAAATGAGATCCCGGATGGCGCGGTTCTCTCTCTCGGCGTCGGAGGCGTTCCGTTCACCGTCGCGAACATGTTGGCAGAATCGGATCTTAAGGATCTCGGCTGCCATACCGGTACCATCAGTGATGCCTATTTAAATCTCTGGAAAGCCGGAAAACTCACAAATGCAAGAAAAGAATTTGATGCCGGTCTCTCCACCTGGAACCTTGCGATGGGCTCCCAGGAGTTCTATGACTGGATCGCGGAAAATCCGAAGCTTTTCCACCCGGCTGATCTCGACTATGTCCATGACCCGCAGCGCATCGGAACCATGAAGAACGTTATCAGCATCAACGGCGGCGTGCAGCTTGACCTTATGGGCCAGGAGAATGCAGAGTCCGCAGGAACCCGCCAGCTCTCCGGCATCGGCGGTCAGATGGACTTCCTTGAGGGCGCCTACCGCTCTGTCGGAGGAAAAGGATACATCTGCATCAACTCCGCGAGAAAGGCAAAGGACGGCACCTTAAAGTCCAATATCGTTCCGTTTATCCCGGGCGGCTCCACCGTGTCCGCACCGCGTACCATGATCCAGAGCGTTGCGACCGAGTACGGTATCGCGAACCTCTCCGGAAAGACCTTAAGAGAGCGCGCCGAGGCCATGATCTCCATCGCGCACCCGGATTTTAGGGATGAGCTGGAGCAGTATGCGAAAGAGGCGTTTCACTAAAAAATAAAAAGTTCCATATTGAAAAAATCTGCGGCAGAATCCGATGATATTCCACTCACCGGATTTCTGCCGCAAATTTTATCTCATCCATATAAGACTCCTGCCTCATTGACAGGGATCTACCTGATCCATCACAGACGTTTTTTCTGTACATGTATTTTTTCTATTTATTTCGTATCAAATCTCGTAACCGCCATATGCACCAGATACGGGATCAGGATCACCGGAATTGCGAGGTACGCGAGGACACTGTACGCGCGCTGGATCAGGGTCAGGAGACCAAACTGGGCGATGGCAAAATCTACAACGCAGCAGATCAGGGCTGCGATGATCTCGTGGCGTGAGATCTTTCTCTCAGGCATTTCGCCTGCGTTTTTCACGGATTCTCCGGCCAAAACAGTTTTCTTTCTGTCAGCACATCCGGCTTCGATTCCGCTGCAGATTCTCCTCACCATCGCAGCCACCATATTGACCGCCGTGGAGACTGCCCCGAGAATAATAAGGATCGAGATCAGCGGTGTCATAAATGCCTTTCCGACACCATTTTGAACCATAAATAAAGTCGGAACGCTCTGGTTTTTCATCTCCGGGTTTTGGCAGACCGTCATGATCCCCAGAACTACCATGGTCATCATCAGCGTGTTTACCACAAATCCGATCCCCATGCTCTTTACCGCATCACCCGGCTTCTCAAAGGACTTCGCGTGCTGAACAAAGACGGCCACATTCGCCAACTGGAAGGTTCCATAGAGGAATGCGGAGTACAGGGCTTTCCCGAAAGGAACCGGCTCCGCCTGCATTGCGGCTGCGGTCTCTTTGATCGCGCCGAAGCCTGCCGCAATGTTCGGAATATACACGATCAGAAGTCCCGCGATGATGCAGACGGAAAGCACCGATGCCACTTTCCGGACAAGATCCGTTCCGAAGATCGCCACGATAAAAATAAACACACCGATCACAAACGTGCAGAGCAAATACGGAAGTCCCGTGAGGGCAGACAGCGTCGCACCGCCTGTCGCAAAAGCAACCGCCGGGGCCACACACATCACACAGAGATACAGGATCTCAAACAGGTTGGAAAAGACCGGTGAAAACTTTCCGTAAAACGCGTTATTGTAGGACCGGTAATCGTACACCTCATGTTTTCTCGCAAACCGCAGGCAGTAGGCAAAAAACACTGTATTATAGAGCATCGCGGCCGCCGGCATGATCAGGCACCAGATCCCATAACGCACATAGTAACTGTAGATCTGCGCGCCGGAGGCAAAACCGCCGCCGAAATGGGTCGTAAACCACACAAACGCAACCCCTAAGATCATGGAACCGGCTTTATTTTTCTGTGTCATAGGCGTCCTTTCCTGCCCGTTCCTTTAATCGGTCCATGGCATCTCTCAGCATTTCTTTTGTCACCCTGTAGGGATAATGGGCAACATCGGACATCTCCGGGATCCGGTTTATGCTCTCCTCCCACTCGTCCTCTGTGATCTCGATCTCCTTTAGGGATACTGGAAGTCCGATTTCACGGTTCAGCTTATAGATCTTCTCAAACTCCTCTTCCTGTCCGTCCACAAGCAGTGCAAGGAGAACCCCAAAGCCAACGACCTCCCCGTGAAGATGGCGTTTCTCGATCACCGGATAAGATGTCAGCGCGTAGAAGACCGCATGGGCAAGTCCGCTGTTGTAATCCGGGGTGCAGTCCTTCGTTAAAAAGATGGACGCGATTCCCGTGGTGACAACGATGGCGAGGACCACCTGCTCCACATCGTAGGTGCAGAGCCCTTTCTGATGATCCGCATACGCCTTTACACCATACTCAAGAAGCGGCTGCAGACACATCTCACTGACCGCGACGCCTACCGCTGTGAAGTGCTCCAGACGCTCATCCCTGGATGAGATCTTCGCCTCATAATATTTTGCGTAAGTATCGCCAATTCCAGCCCACATGTATCTCGCCGGAGCTTTTGCGATGATCTCCGTGTCGATGAAGGCGTGCATCGCCGGGCGGATAAAGAAGTGCGGTTTTAAGAATGTCCCGTCATCGTTGTACATGATGGAGACGGAGGTCGTCGCGGCGCAGTTGGAGGCGATGGTCGGGAATGTGAATACCGGCTTATCGTCCGTGATGCAGAGGCACTTTACGGTATCCAGCGCTTTTCCGCCGCCGACACCAAAGACCATGTCTGCCTCGTGATAGACCGGCAGCGCCCGGAGCGCCTCCACAGTCTTGTAGGTACAGTCCTCCCCGAACAGTTCTTTTCCGATGATCGTGAGGTTCGTCTTATCCACAGCCGCCTTGATCTTATCATAGGCCGCCTCCAGGGCCAGCTTTCCGCCAATCACCAGGACCGTCTTCCCGTAGGATTCGCAGACCGGACCGATCTTATCATAGATGGCATTTCCGATGGAATAGCTCGGAAGATGTACTTCGTAATTTTCAAGTTTCATGTGTGTTCTCCTTCTTTATAGAAAATTCCCGCGATGTGACCGGAATTTCTACATTTCAATACCGTGGATGTCCGAACGATTCTGATTCGACCGCTCCATCGCTATACCACGGTAAAACTTCAAGTTAATAGAGTTAGTATAGCATAAATCATAAAAAATGGGGATCTTTTTTTCTTTTTTCAGGGCCATTCCACATATTTTTTCAGGAAATAACTCCCGCATTCTTCATGTATAAACTGCCTTGTTTCCGTAAATCATTTTTCTATGAAAATAATTTGCGGAGGTTCTTGTCATGGCAGGATATAAGGTTGAGATCTGCGGGGTGAATACTTCTAAGCTCCCGCTTCTGACGAATGAGGAAAAAACCGACCTTTTCAGACGGATCCAGAATGGAGATACGGACGCAAGAGAAACATATATTAAGGGGAATCTGAGGCTTGTTCTGAGTGTGATCCAGAGGTTTTCGGGGAGCAGTGAGAATCTGGATGATCTGTTTCAGATCGGATGTATCGGTCTGATCAAGGCCATCGATAATTTTGATCTGTCGCAGAATGTGAAATTTTCAACTTATGCGGTGCCGATGATCCTGGGGGAGGTGCGGCGGTATCTGAGGGATAATAATTCGATCCGGGTGAGCAGGTCGCTCAGGGACACGGCTTATAAGGCGCTTTCGGCCAGGGAGATGCTTACGAAGAGGAATTTGCGGGAACCTACGATCATGGAGATTGCGGATGAGGTGGGGATCTCCAAAGAAGAAATTACCTACGCGATGGATGCGATCCAGAGTCCGGTGAGTCTATATGAGCCGGTTTATACGGACGGTGGGGATCCACTTTGTGTGATGGATCAGATCAGTGATAAGAAGAACCGGGAGGAGAATTGGGTGGAGCAGCTTTCGCTCAGTGAGGCGATGAAGAGGCTGCCCGCCAGGGAGAAGAGGATTATTGATATGAGGTTTTTTGAGGGAAAGACGCAGACAGAGGTTGCTGGTGAAGTCGGGATTAGTCAGGCACAGGTGTCCCGTCTGGAAAAAAATGCCTTAAAGGCAATGAAAAGTTATTTAGATTAAAAATCATTGGAAAGAGCCAGAGACTTATATCCCTGGCTCTGAGTTTACTCTGGTTAACTTAAAAGATTTTCATATAATTATTTCGCTGTCTCCCCATATCTGGTCAGCAGTTCCATATAGAAGTCGATGCTGTCCGCCAGTTCTTCCACTCCGATGAACTCGTTCGCTGCATGAACATGGTGGTCTTCTCTCGCGTAGATCGTTGAGAAGCGGTATACGCGGTCGCTGAGATCATAGACGAATCTCGCGTCTGTTCCGCCGAGCATCATCTCCGGACACGGGATCACATCGCCATAGATCTTACCGCTGATCTCAACGAGAAGATCTTTGATGGCTCCGTCGTACAGGGATGTCGGGGACGCGTTGCTGCCTTTGAGAACGCGCACTTCCACCTCATCCGGTACGATGTCTTCCAGGTGTTTCTTTACGCTCTCAACGGTATCTCCCGTGAGGATACGGCTGTTTACAACTGCTGTGACCTTTGCCGGAAGAATGTTCGCCTGAGCGGATCCTGAGAGCATGGTCGGAACGACGGTGGTGTGGAACATCGCGTCGAGGGCCGGATCTTTCTTGAAGTACGGAACGAGTTTTTCCAGGTTCTCATCCGGTTTCTCAAGCAGCTTTGCCAGCTCCGGATTTTCCTTCGCCATATACGGCGCAAGGACTTCGAAGCGGCGTCGGAT
Source organism: uncultured Clostridium sp. (assembly GCA_902496665.1). Classification (GTDB taxonomy): domain Bacteria; phylum Bacillota; class Clostridia; order Lachnospirales; family Lachnospiraceae; genus Pilosibacter. The sequence goes on from CABVBU010000012.1 coordinate 18,362, forward strand.
CGTATCCGTCACACGGTACGGCATCGGGTTCTCCTGGATCGCGATCAGTGCCTTTGCGATCATGGTCGTCGCGAAGTTCTCGCCCGGGCGGCTGGAATGTCCGCCTTTTGCGGTATAGGAGAGTTCGAAGTCCACATATCCTTTTTCGCAGAGACCGATGGTGCAGAGTCCCTTATCGTCGATTCCGTAATCGCTTCCCGGGCGGACTCCGCCGCCTTCATCAAAGACGGCGCCGAAGCGGATGCCGGTTCCTCGGAGTGTCTCCGCCGGGATCTTTCCGCCTGCGACCTCCTCCATATATCCGTAGGAAAGGTAAAGGTCATAGTCCGGCTCGTAGCCTTTTTCCAGAAGTGCCTCAACGGCTTCCAGCTGTCCGATCAGGTTGCTCTTGCAGTCACTGGATCCGCGGCCCCAGATCTTTCCGTCCGCGATAGTTCCGGAGTATGGCGGATATGTCCACTTTTCAAGGTCGCCTTCCGGGACAACGTCCTGATGCGCCATTAAGAGAAGCGGCGCGGCACCGGATTTTCCGGTTCCTTTCCAGTGATAGAGAAGTCCCGCCTGTCCTGTATGTTCCAGGGTCAGGTGTTTATGTACTAACGGGTATGTTTCCTTTAAATACTCATGGAACGCGTCAAATTTTGTGTAGTCGGTCAGTGAATTGTCCGCGTTTGATACGGTTGCGAAGCGGACCGCGCCCGCGAGGTGTTCCGCGCTGATCTGCGGATCGATGGTATGTTTTCCCATGTGTCTTCTCTCCTTTGCTGTCGAATTATTCTGCTTTCTTCTCCGCCTTCTCGCTCATGGCTTTGGAGTTTACGATAACGCGCAGGTGGGAACCTTCTCCGCACTTGCCTTTTTCATCGTTCACTTCGATGTCGAACCAGAGTTTTCTTCTCTCGATGCTGCGGAGCTTCGCGGTAGCTGTCACTTTCATGCCCACCGGTGTCGGTGCCAGATGGCGGCAGTGGATCTCCGCGCCGACGGTCGTCTGTCCCTCTTCGAGGTAGGATTTCGCAAGTTCCAGGGCTGCGTCCTCCATAAGAGCCACCATGTTCGGGGTGGAGAGGATCTTGGAACCGGCGCTGCCGATGCGTTTTGCGGTCATGTCATCGGTAACGGTCCATGTGAGGCTGTATGTCGGTGCATAGAGGTCTGCTTTGTCAGCTAAGATAGCAGCAACAGCTGTGCATGCCGGACAGTCGCAGAATCTCGCGCCCTCTGCCTTGATCTTCTTCGCGTGAGCCTCGATTCCTGCTGCCTTTTCCTCGCCAAAGATCTTCTTCCCATCCTCAGATCCTGCAAAAGCGATCAGGCCGTCGATCGGGATAATATCCGCTGCGATCTCCTCGATCAGCGCCTTTGCCGCCTCGTCCTGTTTCTCTGTATTGACAGCTTCAAGCCATTTGTTTGCAGCTTCCTTTGCCTCCGCACAGCAGGACGGCGCGTTGATAAGTGCTTTAACTTCCTCGATCATTGCCTCTGTTTTATTCATGGTTTATTCCTCCGTTCGTTTCTTTCATGTCACTTTTTCTGCCTCTGATAAGTCTCCGGATGAATTTTCCAAATCTCCGATTTTTCCGAATCTCCTATTCAGAAAACAGTCCTGTTCCCATTCTATCGCATGTATTTCGAAAATTCAATCGGATTTTTCCACAGTTTTCAGACCTTTTGTCGATACTGAGATTTTTTCTCTCAAAATATCCGCAGCAATCCGCAGCAGTTTCCCACTCATATCTCTTCCCTGCTGCAGGCCTGCAGCTGATGTTCATGCTCGTACTTCTCCTTCGTCGCAAGCCCGCCGCGGATATGCCGCTCCGCCTTGTTGATATCCAGAACCACTCTCGCCTGCGCCGCCAGGGACGGATCGATGTGGATCAGACGATCCGTCACATCCTTGTGTACCGTGCTCTTTGAGATTCCAAACCGTTTCGCTGTCTGTCTCACCGTCGCATTCTCGTCAATAATATAGTTCGCAATCTGGATCGCCCGCTCTTCAATATATTCCTTCATAGGGTTGCCCCTCGATGATATTTTTACCATCTTATTACAGAATTTGAGAATTTATGCGGGCAAGATTCCTATCCGATATCTCAACGCATTCCCGCACCGCAGCAGTCTGTATTTTCGCGCAGGTGCGTATTCCTGATACGTTATCGTCTTCTTGTATAGCAGTGCATTCCTCGAATTTTCCTATGTACAAAAATGTGCAGATATAGGTCCCCTCCATAAAAGGATCTCCATATCTGCACATCATTTCACTCTAAATCTTTAATTTTCTTACTTCACCACGATCTGACAGCTTCTCATGGTCTCTAAAGCCGCCTCATGTCTTTCCCTCGTCACGCCTGCCGCACATGCAGAATCCACGAAGACCGGGGTCTCCGGGAGGAACGCTTTGATGAGGAGTGCGTTTGAAACCACACAGATATCCGTACAGAGTCCCACAAGCTCGATGGACTCGATCGGTGTCTTCTTATTTCTCTCAAGAAGGTCTTCCGCTAACTCCGGACATCCGAAGGTGATCTTCTCGTACATCGCCGCGTCACGCTCCACGAAGATCTTCTCAAGCTCCGGGATCAGATTCCAGCCGTCGGTTCCTTTCATACAGTGGGGAACCGGAAGGAAATGTCCCTCCTGGGTGTCCATATAATTCTCGAAATGCGTGTCCTTCGTAAAGATCAGGTCCCCATCAAACTCTTTTGCCTTCTTTACAACAGCCGGGACGATCGCCTCCGCGTCCTTGCTGCCGAGACTTCCGTTCACAAAATCCTTCTGCATATCCACAACGATCAAAATCTTCTCTGCCATAGCTCATTTTCCTTTCTCCGAATCCGGATCTGTCTTAGGTCGAGGATACCCCAGACCACCTGCCCTGTCAAGCGGTTTTCCGGATCAGCAGCAAAATGCCCCTGAGTTTCCACCCAGAAGGCATTTTTCTTCTCCCTGCACGGCCCGCATCTCATTGATCGCGGACCTGCGCGATAGCAGCTTATATTTACGGCTCCGCAACCCGTCTCGCCGCCACCACAAACCGCCCATTTTTCGTATGGTAGCTGCATGTGGACAGCATCAGGATCTGATCCTCGTACTCTGGGACGATCTCCGTGTCGTAGTCGGAATGTCCTCTGAGCCAGGTCACCAGCTCATCGTATTCCTCCTCCGGGATATCCCCGTCGTAGCGGTAATACTGGAATCCATCCTCATCTTCATAGAGCACCTTCGTCTCCACCGCCGCAAAGACCTCATATGTCCGCGGTTCTCCATCGACGTAAAACCGGATGATCGGATGTTCCTTCCAGTAATCAGCCTTTTTGTAGGAATCAAGGGTTCCGAACATGGACCCGTTTTTCATGTTGTGTCCATAAATGATCAGACACTTCGTGTCCACTCCGGACGCCTCGCCGAGAAACGGGGTTCCGCCAAATGACTTGGATTCATCAAAGGCCCTGTGGAGATAATACTCCGGATCAGACTCCCGATCCACCACCGGGTAATCGATCCTTGTATCCGGGATCCTGATCCAGCCGACGTAATCGGTGTTCTCATTCTTAAGCGCCGCGTATCCGGCAGCTTCCTTTAAGAGTTCTGCCCACTCTGCCGCTTTCTCCGGATCCGCTGTCTCCCCGGCACTCTCCGTCAGATCTGCCGGAGCTTCCTCCTCCGCATACTCTGCCGCCAGCTTACTCAGGCTGTCGAACGCGTCCGCTTCCTTTTTTGCCGCCAGGTAATCCCGGCCCGCCATAAAGGCGGAGACGCAGAACACCGTGCCAAACACCAGGATCCCTAACTTGTACCACCATGGGCTTTTTTTCCGTTTCTTCTTTTCTTCTGCCATCAGCTCTTTCTCCTTCTGTCAGAGTGCTCCTTTCCAAGTATCAGTGCCAGAAGACCAGTGAGGGAAATTCCCGCAAGTAAAAACCACAGATAGCCATGTGTCACATCACCAGTCTCAGGAACATTTCTGTCCTTCTTTCTCATATTTTTCGCGTCTGCTACTGCCGCATCCGCGCTGCCAGGTGTCGGGAGTCCCGCGTATCCGGCAGCATACCAAACCTTATTCGCTGTGACGGAAACGTTCTCCACAACCGGCGGCTTCGGCTCCTCATTTACCTGTTTAAGTGCCAATTACAATGTCAACGAAATGTTTTTCTAAGTTGTCTTTTCCTTAAGCTCTCTCCCGATCTTTTTTATCACAAAGAGATACGAGACGCCCGTAAATACTGCCGCTGCGATCCAGGCTGCCGGGTCACCAAAGCAGGCCAGCGGATAGCTGAAAAGCTTCATCGCCGCCACGGAGACGATCAGTCTCGCGATGAGCTCGGAGACGCCTCCCATCATCGGCAGGAACCCATATCCGCACCCCTGCATGATATTCCGGAAAATAAAGATCGTGCAGAGAGGCAGGAAGAAGGCTGCTGTCATATGGCAGTACGTTTCCGCCCAGGGCATCATCGCGCTGATATCCACATCTCCGGTAAAAAACAAGCCCAGACATGGTTTTAAGAGGGCGCACATTAAGAGTGCGACCGCGATCGAATATACAAATTCCGCAAGAAGCGCCGCCCGCACGCCTGCCCTGATCCTCTTCACATCTCCACAGCCGTAGTTCTGCCCACCGTAGGTCGCCATCGTCTGACCCATGGCGATCATACCCTGGATCACGAGGTTCTGGATCTTCGACGCAGCGGTGTAGGCCGCGACTGCCACAGAGCCGAAAAGGTTGATGGCGGACTGCATGATCATAGCCCCCGATGCAGTGATCGCGAACTGGAACGCCATCGGGATCCCGGCTGCCAGCTGGTACTTTGTGTCTGTCCGTTGGAGCTTCCAGTGCTCTCTTTCCGGCTTTAAGGACGGAACCTTCCACCAGATATATCCCGCGCAGAGCACCGCCGAGATCGCCTGGGACAGATTTGTCGCCCAGGCTGCTCCTGCCACCCCCATGCCGCCGCGGATGATAAAAAGCAGATCCAGTCCCACGTTCAGACATGCGGAAAATATCAGGAAAAACAGCGGGACCTGGCTGTTTCCCACCGCCCGCAGATATGCGGAAAACAGGTTGTAAAAGATGTTTGCCGTAAGTCCGATGCTGATCCCCATAATGTACGTGTAGGCATCCCGGAAGATATCCGACGGCGTATTCATCAGGTGCAAAAGCGGGTTCATGATCGACACACAGACCAGTGTCAGGATGACCGCTGCGATCACCGCCAAAATGATTCCGTTTGCCACGCTGCGTTTCACACCCTTTTCATCCCCTGCCCCATACCGTTGGGCAGTAAGGATCGAAAACCCGGCAGTGATTCCCTGCGCAAAGCCAGTTGCCAGAAACATGATCGTTCCGGTGGAACCGACCGCCGCCAGCGCCCCTGCACCGACGTAACGGCCAACGATGATCGTGTCTGCCATATTATAAAGCTGCTGAAAAATATTTCCGATCACCAATGGGAGCGTAAATTGCAAAATCACCGGCAGCGGTTTTCCTTTTGTCATATCGAGCTGCATGCTGTTGATCCTTTCTTTTTACATAAAAATGCCTGACTGATATCAGCCAGGCATCAAAATCATTATCTGTCGTGCCCAGCAAACAGGCCGGCTGCACATTTCATTTGGGGATCATTCCGTTTTTTTCTTATCCTTATCGCGACCGATCATTCTCAGAATAAAATCGACAGTACCGTCAATTCCGTAGCTTGCGCTGTTGATACAGAGATCGTAGTTGTTCGCGTTTCCCCAGCTTCTTCCAGTATAGAAATTGTAATAATGCGCATGTTTTTTGTCAAGTTTTTTCAGGAAATGGCGCGCTTTTTTCCGGTCTAATCCGGAGTTTACCTCGATCGCGCGCTGGATCCTCTGCTCGATCGGTGCAGTGATATAGATACTGATATGCGGAATGCCGTTGTTCGTTAAGATCGCATCGGCACAGCGGCCCATGATAATAAAGTCTTCCTTTTTCGCCATATCACAGATCAGGTCACTCTGGTTGAAGAAGACGGCGTCCTGGCGGCTCAGACCGTGGTAACGGCTGAAGTACTTGATATGATCCTTCAGGGACATGTGGGTCACAGCCTCAAACTCGCTGGCCGGACTGTCATTCAGTTCTTCTTTTACATGGGCATATCCCGCCGCGTCACGGATCGTCTTATCTTTCTCCGCATCGAGACGTTTTAATACTGCCTCGAAAATATCAGCATCGTAATAGTTAATATGAAGCTTATCCGCAAGCTTGAAACCGACATCGATTCCACCGCTTCCGTATGTCCAGCTGATACAGATGATCAGGTGGTCGTCGTTGGAGAAACGGTTCGCTACGTTGAAGCTGTTTAACTTCGCGAGAATCGGATCAATCACATCGCCGCTGGCAAAGCTTGTCGGAAGACTCATGACCTCATTGAGGATGCGGTTGTACTCGGTCATACACATCGCGCGTTCTTCCTTATCCTCGATGGTGCGGGCCATGTTCGCGATCAGTCCAAGCTCACTGCGGACTAAATGTCCCTGCGGTCTTGTTGTGAGGAGCTCGGTGAGTTCGTTTACACAGCGCTCTCTGTCACGGTTGAAAACACGTCCCAGGGAGGAACCAAGATGGACATAGACCTCCGCGTCCAGATCGTAGATATGTTCTGCCAGTTCTTTGATTTCTTCTTTCGTTGCAGCCATATTTCCTCCCCCTTCCTATAAAAAGAATACCAGCATATCCACAAGGAATACCGGAATAAGAATTCCAAAGGACCAGATCAGATATCCGAAGAATGAAGGCATCCGGATACCGTTCTCATCCGCAATGGATTTGACCATAAAGTTCGGTGCGTTGCCGATATAGGTATTTGCACCCATAAATACGGCACCGCAGGAGATCGCTTCCAGCATCTTGACCGGAACGGTTCCGAGAGCCGTCACCATTCCCTGTGACAATCCCAGAGCACCTGCTGTTGTCAGGAATACCAGGTAGGTCGGCGTATTGTCGAGGAAGCTGGATAACAGGCCGGTCGCCCAGAACATCTCAAACGGTTCTGTGATTCCAAGCTCCGCTCCGTTTGCCTTTAAGATCATAAGAGCCGGCTGCATCGTAATAAAGATACCGACGAAGAGAACTGCAACCTCATGGATCGCGCCCCAGGTAAAGTGGTTCTCTCGGCGGATCGATCCATCCGTCGTCTTAAAGGACAGGAATGCGGATACAAGGATGATCACGCACTCGATGATCGCCGGATAGGATAATGTAACTTCTCCGAACACATGAATCCCGAGGACATTTCCTGCGGCATCCTGAAACATCGGCATGGACGGCAGGGTACCGCTTAAGATAACGGCGATCACGATCATAATGATAAAGATCAGGTTGTGGCCGCCGCGGATCTTCACTTCAGTACCCGGTTTGCTGATATCCGGTTTTAAGCCTGCCGCGATATCTTTTCTGTATGCCTTCATATCAAAATGATAGAAGATAAACAGCAGGATAATCATATTAAAGAGCAGGATCGGTAAAAGCTTTAAGCTCCAGAAGAACGGAACGCCCCGCATGAAGCCCATGAGCAGAGGCGGGTCACCGATTGGAGTCAGACAGCCGCCCATATTGGAAACCATAAAGATAAAGAAGATCACGATGTGGCGTCTTCTCTTTCTCCACGCGTTCATCTTGATGATCGGACGGATCATTAACATACTGGCACCGGTGGTACCGATCCAGCTGGATAACAGGGTTCCGAGCGCCAGAAGTCCCACATTGATCCTCGGGGAACCAGCGAGATCACCTGACAGGGTGATATTACCAGACACACAGAACAATCCGAAAAGAAGGACGATGAATGTCAGGTAGTCATTTATGATACATTCCAGTGTCGTCTCCGCCGCCTTCGGCACACCGTACTTCACGGCAAACGGGATCAGGAACAGCAGGGACCAGAACACGACCGCGTGCGGCTGGTGCGCCTCCCACCACTCTGCTTTCACAAGCGGAAGAACCGCGATGCAGAGCAGGAGTCCTGCAAATGGAATACAAAGCCATAACGGCGTCTGTGCTGCCGCCCCGGCAGCCTCTGATTCTGCCGCAAGCGCTGTAACTGAAGTCTGGTTTAAGACCGCCAGAAGTCCTGCGCAGAATGCAAATAATTTCTTCATGGGTAAACCTCCATGTAATCAGCTTTTATGAGCCATTACTCTTTTTTTTCGCTCAACACGGCTACTGATTATAACAACTTTCCCGCACAAATACAAGTACGATTCTTCCAAATAATTGCCAAATTTCCGCTCAGAAAATCAGCACTTTTGCCAAAATGGAATATATTTCGTATTGTGAAATTTCAGACAATGGGATTTTATCTCATTTGTTTTACGACGTTAAAGCATTGGTCTGGCAGACCGCCGCATTCCGTTATTCTGCGCCATGTACTGCTTTTTTTCGTGGTTTTTCACGCCCTGCGAGAACGCCGTAAGCGGTCTTCTATAAAGTAAAAAGCAGCACGGTCATATGATTGATGGATGATCAGATGCCGAAACTGCTTTTGTTTTACTAAATATATGTGTTTTATGTATTTTTACTACACCAAGAAAAATTCTGTGACGAATACCACCGCACAGCAGATCACCGCAACAGACAGGAGACTTCTTCCGCACCACGCCGCGATGATTCCGATGACCAGCGCCAGCGCCGCCGACACCGTACTGTTTGTGGCGGAGAGGATCGCCGGGAACGTCATAACAGCTAACGTCACATATGGGACGTAATATAAGAATGACTGGATAAACTGATTTTTGATCGGTTTCCGGATCAATGTGAGCGGCAGGACACGGATCAGATAAGAGACCCCCGCCATCACCGCAATATAGAGATAAATATTCTTTTCCATGTTTTTTCAGTGTTCCTTCTTAATTTAACAAGACAGTTTTCAAAAACTTCTTTTTCTTTTAAGCGCCCTGTTTTGCCGCGTCTGCAGAATGGACATGAGTTTCTTCCGCTGTTTCTTTGGAAGTCTCAGCCGTGCTGTCCTCTGCCGGATGCGGGAAAAGAATTGCTGCTGCAGATGAGAGCACAACGGTCAGAATGATCGTTCTCGTGCCGCTGGAGATCGATGAGATCCCCGGCAGATGCTCCGCAAGGTAGCTTGCCGCAAAGCTGATGGCGATGAGACCTGCAAGGATGCGGCTCTTTCTCGCCGGCGGAATGATGATTGCGAGGAACATTCCGTAAAGTGCCACGCTGAAGGCGCTCACAAGGCGCCACGGCATCAGATTTCCTGCCAGCGCACCAAGGGCTGTTCCGACAGCCCAGCCGGGAAGCGCTAATGCAATCGCCCCGTACATATACCATGGATTTAAGTAGCCCGGTCTTGCGATCGTAATCCCAAACAGCTCATCGGTAATATCAAAGGCCATAAGCAGCCTGTGGAAAAACGGCATGTCCGGATCCATTCTCTGGCTCATGGCACAGCTCATCAGTAAATATCTCGCGTTCGCGATCAGTGTCACGATTGCCATCTCAATATACGCAGCCCCCGCAGCGATCATCGTAAAGCCCGCGTATTCCCCTGCGGACGCGTTGCAGAGCGCGCTTGTGATCATTCCCTGAATCGGTGTCATCCCGACATTCCGCGCCACGATCCCCAGTGAAAAAGATACCGCAAAATACCCCAGCGCAATCGGCACTCCATCCCGGGCTCCATCCCGGAATGCCCGCCGGTTTCCAACACTGGCGATTGAAAACTTGTTGTTCCCCATAATATTCCTCCCTCAAACAGAAATGGCTGGCATCCTGTCCTGTTTATGCGCTGCCATTCCGCGTAAATTAGCGGCACCCAGGAATTTTTATCCAGAGCTGCCGCTTTTCATTATTCTGACATCATTGTCTATACGGGCATGAAAGAAGCCCAAACATGGTTACTGTTTACACCTTGCGCAGTGACCAAACATGTACAGTATACTCTTCTTCTTTACATTCGTAAAGCCACTGTTTATAATAATTGCAGAAGTTTTACAGTTGTGTTACTGTTCACGCCTTGCGCAAACAGTAACTGATTTTGCCGATGCTTCGCATTCCGAATCGGCAAAATCCACTACCACCACTGTATTGTACGGAATTTTCAGTTCAGAAAATTCCTACCCGTGTACAGTAACGCGGTTGTTCCTATCCCGCGAGGATACGCAGTGACTCTGATAGGATTTGTCAGCTTCGCTGACCAGAATCACGCGCCAGGTCTCTCGGATGTTCGACTTGAATTGCAGGGCAGCACTTTGTATACAGTTTTTTTGTCTTCTGCCGCATGCACAATATTTATATAAGGAAGGAAATCGATCCATGTCATTCATAAAAAAAGAACCAGTCCTTTCCGCGGCAGCGGTTCTGGCGGTCCTCTCCATGTTTTTTGTCGCTCCGTCACCGGAGTATCTGTCCTACATCGACTTTCGCACACTGGCACTCCTCTTCTCCCTGATGACGGTGGTTGCCGGTCTGAAGGAGATCGGTCTGTTCCGTTATCTCGGGTCATCCCTGCTGGCCGGAATGCATTCCACACGCCAGCTTGCCTTCACCCTGACAGCACTCTGCTTTTTCTCCAGCATGCTGATCACAAACGATGTGTCCCTGATCACATTTGTCCCGTTTTCCATCCTGATCCTCAATATGGCTGGACTTCCGGAACTCATGATCCCCGTGATCGTCCTGCAGACTATCGCCGCGAACCTCGGCAGTATGGCAACACCCATCGGGAATCCACAGAACCTGTATCTCTACTCTTCCTTTGGCCTCTCTGCCGGTGAGCTTGTGGGATACATGCTGCCGTTAACGGTACTCTCTGCCCTGCTGCTCACAGCTGCCGTTTTTCTGATGAAAAATAAAGCCATCACCCTCAGCCGGACCTCCCTTCATCAGGACGGCTGCCCCACGAAGAGTTCTCTGATCTTCTATCTGGCGCTTTTTCTCGTCTGTCTGGGCTGCGTCATTCGGATCTATTCCTGGCCGGTCATGTTTTTCCTCATCCTGACCGCTGTTCTCATAAAAGACCGCTCGCTGTTTATCCGGGTCGACTACTTTCTGCTCCTGACATTCGTCTGCTTCTTTATCTTTATCGGCAATATGGAACGGATCCCTGCGATCTCCGGACTTCTCACAAAGCTGATCTCCGGTCATGAATTTCCGGCAGGTGTTCTCTTGAGCCAGTGCATCAGCAATGTCCCCGCGGCGATCCTGCTCTCCGGCTTTACCGACGCGGTGCGTCCTCTGCTTTTTGGCGTGAATGTCGGCGGTCTCGGGACTCTGATCGCATCCATGGCAAGCGTGATCTCCTACCGGGCCTACGCTGAAATTCCGGAAGCAAAATCCGGAACGTACATGATGGTATTTACCCTGTACAATCTCGTATTTCTCATAGTTATGTGCGCGGCGGGGTGGATGCTGCTCTCTCTTTAAAGCAAGTGTGCAGACGGCTGAAGCGTTACGTCTGCAATGTAATTTCATATTGTGGTATAAAATATAATATTTTTTCGCTTCGTGATATTGTTCAGGATTTTTTGATTCTGGGCAATATTTTTTTGCAAATTTCACGTTAAAACTGGTGGCAAAGTCTTGACAGTACGCATATAATTCCATATAATGAAATCAGTTCCACAATATGGTATATTGAGAGAGTAAATAGGGGAGGAGATATTCTATGGCAGACTTGATCTACGAAGTACACAACCACCTTGCACGCATCACACTGAATCGTCCGAAGCAGCTCAACTGTTTCAGCGAGGAGATGATCCGTCTCTGGACAGAAGCGTTGGAGGATGTCCGTGACAACGATGATGTATATGCGCTTCTGCTTTCCGGAAACGGAAAAGCGTTCTGCGCAGGCGGTGACGTCAAGGCAATGGCAGCCGGTGACGGATTCTTCGAAAGTCATGAGGATATCTCCTCCACAGCCCTCGCAAGAAAGAATTCACTCTGGAAGGGAATCCAAAGAATTCCGCTTCTTTTAGAAGAAATCGATAAACCGGTGGTTGCCAAGATCCATGGTGCCGCAGTCGGTGCCGGTCTTGACATGGCTCTCATGTGCGATGTGCGGATCGCCGGGGAGAATGCTTCCATGTCGGAAAGCTATTTTAATGCCGGAATTGTACCTGGTGACGGCGGAGCATATTTCCTGCCCCGTCTCGTCGGCCGGGACAAAGCTTTAGACCTGTTCTGGACAGCCCGGACCTTAAAGGGAAAAGAGGCCGCGGATATGGGACTCGTTACCCACTGCGTCCCGGATGCAGAGCTTGACGCATTTGTGGAGCAGTATATGGAGAAGCTTCTGGCAGCGCCGCAGCAGGCTATGCGCCTCACAAAACGCGCAGTCGTACAGGGTGAGCAGAGTTCTCTGCGCGCCTCCTTAGATCTTATCTCCTCTTTCATGGGAATCGTCACCGAACTCGACGACTACCGTCAGAGGACCAGCGCCCTCGTTGCGAAAATGCAGCGGAAAGCGCAGTAAAACAGCCCATCAACAATCCTTAATTTCAGATAGAAACCCATCACACAAAAAGCGGCTCGTCCCATTGCGGGAAGAACCGCTTTTTGTATTTATGTATTAACTACTTCTCTTCTCCATGATACTTCTCTGTATGTTTCGTATTGACTGCCTCGCAGATCCTCTTTAAACCTTCCTCAAGAGTTGCGCGTGGGCATGCAAGGTTCAGGCGGATAAATCCATCTGAATGCTGTACAAACATATTTCCGCCTTCGAGAAGAACGCCTGCCTTGTATGCAAAGAACAGCGGAAGAACTTCATCCGGTTCAAAATATTTGCTGAGATCTACCCAGGCAAGATACGTTGCCTCAGAAATACGGAAGGTTGCTTTTGGAAGATGCTCTTTTAAGTATTCCTGCGTAAATTCAAAGTTTCCATCAAGATAAGCACGTAACTCCTGAAGCCATGCATCTCCGCCCTCGTATGCGGCCTGGGCAGCTGCAATGCTCAATGGGTTATCAAAGTTATAATGTTTGGAAAGCCAAATATTTTTTAATCCCTCATCACGGATCATGACATTGGAGATCATGAGACCTGCAAGGTTGAATGTCTTACTCGGCGCCATGCATGTTACAAGCTTTTTATAGTCCGGCATAACCTTTCCCAGCGGAATATGCTTCTGATCAAGCCGGAGCAGATCGCAGTGGATCTCATCAGAAATCACCCACATATTGTTCTTTTCAATGATCTCACCGATTTTCTTTAACTCCTCTTCCTTCCATACACGTCCACTTGGGTTGTGAGGATTGCAGAGGATAAAGAGCGTTGTTTTCTCATCTGCCGCTTTCTTTTCAAGATCCTCATAGTCAATGGTATAGTATCCATCTGTGTTGATCAGATCGGAGCAAACAGACTCGCGGTGGCTGGCATCTGCCGCATATTTAAAATATGCATAGGATGGGGTCAGGAAAAGAACCTTTTCATCCGGTTTGCAGATATATTCAACCATCTCAAACAGAGCCGGGATAATACCGTTGGACATTACCAGTTCTTTGCGGTCGAATGTCCAGTCGTATTTGCTCTTGCACCATGCCGCGAATGCGTCATAATAGCTCTTCTCATAAACTCTTGTGTAACCGAAAATACGCTTTTCCAGTCTCTTTTTAATTCCGTCGATGACAACATCCGGTGTGGCAAACTCCATATCCGCCACCCACATACGGATAAACTCTTCATCCTTATACGGAAATTTCATGGTCTCATCCGCATGGAAGATATAGTCACGAAAACCATCCGTGTTCATTGCATTCGTATGACGTCTGTCAATGATCTCATCAAAATTATACATATCGTTTTCCTCGCAATTTCATTATTTTTACTGTAATGATTCCTATTTATCTACTGGATCATTACAGCCTGTCTGATCTTTTTATAATCTTCAAACTCACTGTCTGAGCAGTAGATCATGTGACCCGGGCTTACTTCGTGGTAAGATGGTCTGTTCTCATCACTGTAATTGTGAATCGACGGGTCATAATGGATTTTTACCCTTTTCTTCTCCTTGATCGGATCCGGTTCCGGGATCGCTGATAAAAGTGACCGTGTATACGGATGCAGCGGGTAGCGGAACAGCTCATCCGCATCTGCCATCTCTACAAGCTTTCCAAAGTACATAACTCCGATCCGGTCGTGGGAAAATATCATCCAGATCATACCAATACAGACTCCTGTGATCATATGGAAACGTATCGTTTTCATGGAAAGCTTTGTCATTCGTTTTCTCCTTTCCTCTTGTCGTTTTTTGCACAAAAAAGAGGGGATGCTGATCTCTTTTTGTACAATATGCTTTGCTATGAACACATTGTACCAATCAGCATCCCCTCTGTCAAAACGCCTCTTGTTTCCTCAGAGTGGATTTTTATATTTATTTTTTGAATGAAAATAAACTTTTTTGACCGATCCTCCAAAATTATATCCTTCTCACCAAAAAATCCCCTGATTCTTTTTAGAATATGATTTTTAGGAAACCTGCCAGTTACATTTTTCATACTATCCGGCATTGTTTTTTCCGTCAGGTGATCGCCATCATATTGTAAAGTTTCATCACCCGGATGTCCTCTTTTGATATTTTTAAAGAGGATAAAAGTGCATCATCCTCTTTCAGTTTTTCTTTTGAGAACAGCATCTTTGCTGCGATCGGCATCATAGGTCTGGATGAAAACCCATTAAACAGTCCCCATTTTGTATCTGAATCAAGATATGACGCCAGTAACTGGGCGCTTGCCTTCTCCATCGGAGAGTCCTGATTTACAAGGTGGATATTAGTAACTGCGTTATAATGTTCCATGTATCCCCAGTATGTATTTTCACATTTCTGGTAGTGCGCGTAATCCTTAAAATTCATATACATCATAACTTTATCACGGTTTCTTTCGTCTTTTGAGAGAAGGTCAAATACACAGCGTATTAACTGATTGCTCCTTCCATCAAATATATATCCATAAAAACGGTTTCTTCCCCGAAAGAATGCCGGACAAAACTCGTTCTGCATTTCCTTTCGTTCAAATGATCGCTGTGAGAGAAGCTGCTCTACATGGACACCGATCGCGTCCGCGATCTCGTAGAGCGTTTCAATGTCCACGGCAATCTCTCCTTTTTCATATTTCGAGATCGTTGATTTACTTTTGCAGATCTTTTCCGAAAGTTCGTCCTGCGTAAGATTCTTCGCTTTTCTGTAGTTTCTTATAAGTCCTCCGATCTCCCGGTTTAATTCCGACATTGTCTTCCCTTCCTTTCCCGTAATAGTACTGCCAGCGGTCCCTGCTCTTCATCTCTTTCTGTGTTATTGCAAGTGTCGTTAAAATCCAGATTTTGATAAAATATGACTGTTTTCTTTCCTTTTCCCTTTATTTTAGCACAATACTACTTTAAATTCTATTCCAAATGTAAAATTCATGACCGGACAGCGGTCCATACGTCATAAGGCTAATCACTCATTTAAAAAACTGTCAATCCTGACGAGCCAACAAGTCCCCCCTTGTTGGCTCATTTTTTTATTATTCAAATCTGCCAAACTCTTCATTGTCACACTCCAAAAACCGTTATATAATAAATACAGTGCCAAAGCACGCACAATTTTCTTATTATCAATTTCTCAGGAGGATTGACCCATGAACGCCAAGACCATTGTATTAAATGCAAAAAAAATGAACTTCGACGGAAATCTCGACTTTTCCGTTCTCTCTTCCGACGTGACCGTCTACGATGATACTACCCCGGAACAGCTTTTAGAGCGCATTGAGGGAGCTGATATTATCGTCACAAAGGAGATGCCGGTAAATGGTGACCTGATCCGCAAATTCCCGGCTTCCGTGAAGCTGATCTGCGAGGCCGGTACCGGATACAACAATCTGGATCTCGATGCCGCAAGAGAGATGGGAATCACCGTTTGCAATATCCCGGCATACAGCTCTGAGCGCGTAGCCCACACAGCAGTCATGATGATCTTAAATTTGAGCTCCACCATGCAGGTCCAGATGAAGATGCTGGCAAACGGAAACCATGATAACTTTACGAAAAATCTTCAGGTTCCCCATGTTGAGGTAAACGGAAAGACTTTAGGAATCATCGGTGCCGGACATATCGGAAAGACCGTGATGAAGATCGCGAAAGCACTCGATATGAATATTCTCGTGTATACAAGAACACCGAGAGCCGACGAGGACGGCATCCGCTATGTAGATCTTGAGACTGTCTTAAAGAACAGTGACTATGTTTCCCTGCACTGCCCGTTAACTCCGCAGACAAAGCATATGATCAATAAAGAGACTCTTGCGCTCATGAAGCCGACTGCCTTCCTGATCAACACTTCCCGCGGTGCTCTCATCGATGAACCGGCTCTGATCGAAGCTCTTGAAAAGCACCAGATCGCAGGCGCAGGCCTCGACGTTCAGGAAACTGAGCCGCCGAAAGCAGACAACCCGCTCTACACCCTCGACAACGTGATCCTCACCCCGCATATGGGCTGGAAAGGACTTGAGACAAGACAGCGTCTCGTTTCCATCCTTGCCGGAAATGTAAAGGGATTCCTTGAGGGAACACCGGTGAATGTAGTTTCATAACTCAAAAAAGGAACTTTTCATCTTTTAAGATGATATAGTTCCTTTTTTTTGTTACTGTTTGCGCAAAGCGTGAATCGTAACCTTTTTTAACTACTGTACATAAAGAATCCTTGAAATATTCTCGCAATTCATGTATGATGGAGTTATGATTTGAAAAAAGGAGGACTTCCAATGATTTGTATCAAGAACGGAACACTTCACACAGCGGTATCAAAGGAAACTTTTATCGCTGACATCCTGATCGACGGCGGGAAGATCGTGAAGATCGGAAAAGGTCTCTCTGCTGACGGCGCTGAGGTTATCGACGCTACCGGACTCCATGTTTATCCGGGATTTGTTGAGGCCCACTGCCATATCGGTCTTGACGGCTACGGAATCGGCTACGAGGGACATGACTACAATGAACTGAATGACCCGGTAACGCCGCAGGTACAGGCGATCGACGGAATCAACCCGTTTGACCCGTGTATGAAGATGGCCGCGAAAGCCGGCGTTACCTGCTTCGCAACCGGCCCAGGCAGCTCCAACTCCATTGGCGGAACCTTCGCTGCCATCAAACCGGTTGGAACCCGTGTTGACAATATGATCGTTAAATTCCCGATCGCTATGAAATGCGCTTTCGGTGAAAACCCGAAACGCTGCTACCAGAAACAGGGAATCTCCAGCCGTATGACAAATGCCGCAAAGATCCGCGAGGCTTTAAATAAAGCGAAGGTTTACAAGGCAAAAATCGAGGCTGCCGGTGATGATGCCTCCAAGCTTCCGGCTTACGACCAGAAATCCGAAGCTCTGATCCCGGTATTAAATCATGAGATCCCGTTAAAAGCCCATGCCCATCAGGCAAACGATATTTTCACTGCGATCCGCATTGCGAAAGAGTTCGGTGTCGGTCTGACTCTGGAACACGTAACAGAGGGCCATATGATCGTGGATGAACTTGCTAAGGAAAATCTCCCACTCGCGGTAGGTCCGACCTTTGGACACGCCTCCAAATTTGAACTCCAGAATAAGACCTGGGAGACACCTGGCATCCTCGCAAAGGCCGGATGTCATGTTTCCATCATCACGGACGCGCCGGTAACTCCGCTCCACTACCTGCCGCTCTGCGCTGGGCTCGCCATTAAAGCCGGTATGGACGAGTATGACGCGCTCCGCGCCGTAACCATCAACCCGGCAGAGCACATCGGTGTCGCTGACCGTGTCGGTTCCCTGGAAGAGGGAAAAGATGCCGACGTTGTCATCGTCGACGGCTGTCCGTTTGATGTGACAGGCGTGATCAAGCATGTGCTGATCAATGGTGAGGAAATCTAAATCAGCAATAAATTTCGTCAGTATTTCATAACACCTGCAGAATCTGCCGCCGGTAGCTTCTTCCAGGTGCATGACAACGTAAAATGGGATTTTGACTATAGATATTCTGCAGTCAGAATCCCATTTTTTCAGCAAGCATCTATAAATTTTCTATTTCAAACCTTCAAGATCTGCCACTGACGGCTTTCACCCGATTCATCAACGTAAAAGACCAGGAACATCTCTGCCCCTGGTCTTTCTGAAAATCCTTTATCTTTACCATAAGTCCACATCAGTCATTCTCAAATACCGGCTCGGTCGGCTCACCGTATTCTTCTTTCGTGCTCGCCGTCTCATCGTTGATCTGAGTCAAAATTCCACTGGAATTTACCTTAAACTTGTTTCCATCGCGGTCCTTCACTGTTGTATTCTTTGAGATACGTCCGGAGGAGTTTACGACGTAAGTCTGGTATCCGCTGCTTCCATTCGGGATACTGATCAATGCGTAACGACTGGAGCTGTCCGCTTCCTGAAGCTTACCCATATAATAGAGATATCCATTCTTCACACCGCTGACACCGCGTCCCGCGTAGGTTCCCTCATTAAAGTAGAAGGTCGTCTTATTTCCATCGCCTTCCTCCACCGTCATCTTTCCCTTTACGGAGATTCTGGAGGATGCGTCAAAGTAATAGGAAGTGTACTCTCCTGTCGATCCGATCTGTACCTTCTTTAATCCCTTCACCGGATTTCCCTTCTGGTCAAAGAGATATGTCTTTCCGTTGATCTTGACAAAGTCACTTGTGGACGCTTTTCCGTCCTTCGGACCTGTCTTCGGTGTTCCATCTTTCTCGAAATAGTACCAGACCACCGGCTCATCCACATTGTCCTGGAGCTGTTCCGGCGGATTTAAGGAGAGCCATCCGGTGATCGACGCACCGAGAGTCGCGTTCTGGATCCCACTCTCCGCAAAATATCTCCAGTTCTCGATCGTGTCCTTACTTGCGTTCTCCGGGTCACCTTCTAAATACACCCATCCGGTCTGCATCCGTCCGTCCTCGTCGAAGCAATAATATTTGCCATCGATCTTCATCACCTTATAATCGCCGCCGTTACTGCTCGTCGACGGGCTGTTCTTCTTTCCGCTTGCAGAGAAGTAGAACCAGTATTTTCCATCGTCGCTCTCCGGTCCGTAGAGATCCTTATCCTCATCCTTCGGCTCCAGATACTTCCAGCCGGTGGCCATAGCGCCGCTGGAGCTTAAATAGTAATCCCCATCCTCGGACCAACCGGTCTGCATAATTCCGTCGGAATCAAAGAGATAACTCTTTCCGTCGATCTTCTTCCAGCTGTCCTTCGTGACTTTTCCGCTGGAACCGAAATAGAACCAGTATGTCGTCCCGTTATCCCTGCTGTACGGGGAAGCCAGCTGCATCCATTTATTTGACACCATGATCCCGTTGGAATCCACATAGTAATCATTGTCTGCCCAGCTGTTGACCGCCATCTCGCCGTTGCTGTTCAAATATCTCCAGAGGTTGTCTGCGCCCTTTTTCCACTCGTTTGTCACGCGGTTTCCGTTTTTATCAAGATAAGTCCACACATTATTATTGGAGAGCGCCCATCCCTCCGCCGCGTACGCGTTCATCGTCAGGCATCCGAAGGTCAGGACCGCCGCCGCTGCCAGTATTCTTAACCCTTTTCTCTTCACTCGTCTCGTCTCCTTCCTGTATCCCGTCAGGCATGCAGCCGCTCTTGTTCCACATGCGGCAGTCACACACTAAAATTTTCTAACTATATAATACATCTGATTTTATTTTACCAGTAACTCCCTGAATATTCAACAGAAAATACCTGTCAATTCTCTTAAGTCCCAACACAGTTCTGCCGCATTCCCGCCACAGAAAGACACATTTTCCGTTCATGTTCCCCATATTTCCGCCAACATTCCGCATTCCATCCCCACTCCTATTTGACAGTATCCCCCGAATCTATTATACTGGTATATCATAGGCATTTTATGCCCTGATCCGTTTTTACGCAAAAAAGTCTAAAGAAAGAGATGGAATACAATTATGTGGATAGCAGATGGATGGAAGGACTACGAAGTCATCGACTGTTCCGGCGGTGAAAAGCTGGAACGTTGGGGAAAATATATTCTGGTCCGTCCGGATCCCCAGGTCATCTGGGATACCGATAAAAAGGCACCACAGTGGAGAAAGATGAACGGCCACTACCACAGAAGCTCCAAAGGCGGCGGCGAGTGGGAATTCTTCAGTCTCCCGGAGCAGTGGAGCATCAACTACAAAGGCCTGACTTTCCAGTTAAAGCCCTTCAGCTTTAAACACACCGGTCTTTTCCCGGAACAGGCGGCAAACTGGGACTGGTTTGGCGAAAAGATCAAAAACGCGGGACGCCCGGTCAAGGTCTTAAACCTCTTCGCCTACACCGGCGGAGCAACACTGGCAGCCGCGAAAGCCGGAGCTTCCGTGACCCATGTTGATGCCTCCAAGGGCATGGTCGCCTGGGCAAAGGAAAATGCGAAGTCCAGCGGCCTTGAGGACGCGCCGATCCGCTGGATCGTGGATGACTGCGTAAAATTCGTAGAGCGCGAGATCCGCCGTGGAAACCACTACGACGCGATCATCATGGACCCGCCCTCCTATGGAAGAGGCCCGAAGGGCGAGATCTGGAAGATCGAGGACGCGATCTACCCGCTCGTAAAGCTCTGCGCGAAGCTCCTCTCCGACAAGCCGTTATTCTACCTGATCAACTCCTACACCACCGGACTTGCCCCGGCGGTGCTGACTTACATGCTCGGAACAGCCGTTGTTCCGCAGTTCGGCGGAACTGTAAGATCTGAGGAGATCGGACTTCCGGTTACAAGTTCCAAACTCGTACTCCCGTGCGGCGCTTCCGGACGCTGGGAAGCGTAATTAATTGAAAGGATCGGTAAACATATGAAGATCATCATTGTCGGCTGCGGAAAAGTCGGCGTGAGCCTTGCGGAGCGCTTAAGCGCCGAGGGCCACGATCTCGTTATGGTCGATATGAATCCGCAGAAAGTGGAACATCTTTCCAACCAGTTTGACGCCCTTGGAATCGTTGGAAACGGCGCCAGCTTCAATATCCAGCAGGAGGCCGGAGTGGAAAGCGCGGACCTCTTTATCGCTGTCACCGGCGAGGACGAATTAAACCTCCTCTGCTGCCTGATGGCGAAGAAGACCGGACACTGTGACACCATTGCCCGCGTAAGAAACCCGCTCTATAATAAGGAGATCCGCTTCATCCAGGAGAAGCTCGGACTCTCCATGATCATCAACCCGGAGCTGACGGCGGCCAGAGAGATCTTAAAGCTCTTAAAATTCCCATCCGCCATCAAGATCGACACCTTCGCAAAGGGACGTGTCGAGCTTCTCCGTTTCCGCTTAAAGCCGGAGATCGGTTTCGGCGGAAAAACTGTCATGGATATCATGAGACAGTTAAAATGCGATGTCCTGATCTGTGCCGTTGAGCGCGGATCCGAGGTCGTGATCCCGAACGGAAGCTTTGTCCTTCAGGATACGGATATCCTCTCCATCGTGGGATCTCTGGAAAATACGGCCCAGTTTTTTGAAAAGATCGGTCTCCGCTCAAAATCAGTAAAAAATTCCCTGATCATCGGCGGCGGCACCATCGCCCACTATCTGGCCCAGGACCTCTTAAAGATCGGGTTCCGTGTCCGGATCATCGAGCAGCGGAAAGAGCGCTGCGATTACTTAAGCGAGGTGATTCCCGGCGCTGACATCATAAACGGAGATGGAAGTGATCGGGATCTTCTTCTGGAAGAAGGCCTGACCTACGCTGATTCCCTTGTGGCCCTCACCGGACTTGACGAGGAGAATATCTTCCTCGCCCTCTACGGAAAGCTCCACTCCAACGCAAAGCTCATCGCGAAGGTCAATAAGATCGCCTTCGATGACGTGATCGACAGCTTCGGTATCGACAGCATCATCTACCCGAAGTACCTGACGGCAGATTATATCTTACAGTACGTCCGTGCCCGCCAGAACACCATCGGCTGCAACGTGGAAACGCTGTATAAGATCCTGGACGGCCGTGCCGAGGCACTGGAATTCTCCATCAAAGAGGATTCCGCTGTCACGAATGTGCCGCTCATGGACTTAAACTTAAAGGACAACCTTCTGATCTGCTGCATCAACCGCAACGGTCAGATCCTCACCCCCCGCGGTCAGAATATGATCATGGTGGGCGACACCGTGATTCTCGTGACCACAAACCGCGGTCTCGGTGATATCCGGGATATCTTAAAATCATAAAGGAGCGATTCCATGAATTATTCGATGATCTTTTATATTATCGGCTGGATTCTGGACGTGGAGGCGGCGCTTCTCGTGCCGTCCCTGGCAGTCTCCCTGCTCTACCATGAAAGCTGCGCGCTGGCATTCTTCATCACGATCGTCCTCTGCCTGATCCCGGGTGTGATCCTTGTCCGCAAGCAGCCGAAAAACAAGGTATTCTACGCAAGGGAAGGTTCCGTGACGGTCGCCTTAAGCTGGATCGTCATGAGTATCATGGGTTCCATCCCGTTCCTCTTAAGCGGATCCATCACAAATCCGGTAGACGCCCTGTTTGAGACTGTATCCGGATTTACAACGACCGGTGCCAGTATTCTTCCCGCCGTGGAGCCGCTTCAGCACGGCATCCTGTTCTGGAGGAGTTTTACACACTGGATCGGCGGTATGGGCGTTCTCGTGTTCCTTCTCTGCCTTCTTCCGCTTACCGGAAACGGCTATCATATGAACCTCATGAAGGCAGAAAGCCCGGGACCCTCTGTCACAAAGCTGGTCCCGAAGGTGCAGTCCACCGCAAAGATCCTCTACGGACTTTATCTCTTCCTGACGGTTCTGGAGTTTATTCTCCTGCTTGTGGGACGGATGCCGGTGTTTGATTCCCTGTGTACCGCTTTCGGTACCGCGGGAACCGGAGGTTTCGGTATCAAGAATGACAGCTTCGGAAGCTATTCCACCTACCTGCAGAGCGTAGTTACCGTGTTTATGATCCTCTTTGGCATCAATTTTAACGTGTACTTCCTCTTCTATATGAAAAAGCCGAAGGAAGCGCTGCGCTGCGAGGAAGCGCGCTGGTACCTCGGGATCATTGCCGCGTCGATCCTCGTCATTACGTTTTTTGTCCGGGATTTCTTTGACAGCCTGTTCCTCGCGTTCCACCATGTCGCGTTTCAGGTTGCTTCCATCATCACGACCACCGGCTTCGCCACCGTGGACTTTAACCTCTGGCCGACAGTCCCAAAAACGATCCTGGTGCTCTTAATGTTTATCGGTGCCTGCGCGGGAAGTACCGGCGGCGGCATTAAGGTGTCCCGTATCGTGCTGTTATTCCGTTCCCTGACAAAGGAGCTCTCCCAGAGTCTCCATCCGAATCAGGTCCGCAAGATCCATTTTGAGGGACGCGCGGTGGAGCATGTGGTCCTCCGCTCCGTAAATGTCTTCATGGCGGCATACATCCTGATCTTCGCGATCTCCGTGCTGCTCATCGGCATCGACAACTTCGATCTTGTAACAAACTTTACCGCCGTAGCGGCGACCTTAAATAACATCGGACCGGGGCTGGAGCTCGTGGGACCGGCCCAGAACTTTGCACTGTTCTCCAACTTCTCCAAGCTGGTTCTGACCTTTGATATGCTTGCCGGACGTCTGGAGCTCTTCCCGCTGCTGCTGCTTTTCTATCGGGGTACTTGGAAGAGATTCTAATTAAGTAAACATTCCCGATAACAGATGCAATTTTGACACTTTGATTGATCCGTGTTGAAAAATCTGATTGCCGGAAATAAAAAGTGGATATCCCAGAGTCACATCATTGACTCTGGATATCCACTTTTCTTTTTATTTTTCTGTCTTTTTTCCACCGGACAGCGGGCAGGCGGGCATCACCGCTTCCCTATCATATTTATCTATGACGCTGAATCGTCCATATTGTATCACCCAAGTGCCACATCCAGCATCATCATCAGGGCAAATCCAACCGCAAACCCGATGGTCCCGATATTCGAGTGCTCTCCCTCCGCGGTCTCCGGGATCAGTTCCTCCACGACCACGTACATCATGGCACCTGCAGCGAAGGCGAGAAGATACGGCAGGACCGGAGCGAGGACCCTGTATAGCAGCACAGTCAAAAGCGCTGCGACAGGCTCTACAACACCGGAAAGCGTTCCATACAGAAATGCCCGGTTGCTACTCATTCCCTCACCCTTGAGCGGCAGGGAAATGATCGCGCCCTCCGGGAAGTTCTGGATTGCAATCCCGACGGACAGGGCAAACGCACCGGCTAAGGTGATCCCACTGTTTGCCGTGAGAAGTCCCGCGAACATGACACCGACTGCCATTCCTTCCGGAATATTATGAAGGGTCACCGCAAGGACAAGCATCGTATTTTTTTTTAATGTGCAGGACGGACCTTCCGGTTCGTCGCACCCGATGTGAAGATGAGGCACATGCCCGTCAAGGAACAGCAGGAACAGGATGCCGCAGAAAAATCCGGTCACCGCAGGCAGAAACGCCAGACGTCCCAGATCCGCAGAAAGATTCATGGACGGGATCAGAAGTGACCACACGGATGCCGCCACCATGACACCGGACGCAAAGCCCAGAAGACCTTTTTCCACATTCTGACGGATCCCCTTCTTCATAAAATATACGCACGCAGCTCCAAGTGTCGTCCCCGCAAACGGGATCATGATCCCAAGAATAATATTTCCGATATTTTCCATCGTTTTTGTCTCCTTTGATCCGCGAAGGCCGTCCGGACCCCGGCGCGGCTCTCGCAATCTTCCTTCTATAAGCTATGCGGTTTCCAACATAAAAGATCCAGGCCACGAAGCGATGTCCGCCTCTGACCTGGATCTTTTATAGAGTTTCTATGGAATAATGAAGTGATACTGCTAAAATTAAGCTGCTACAGAACGGCGGGATGCCTTCTTCTGGTTCTTATATGGATCCGGACGGAACAGCATATAGAGGAATCCGAGAAGAACAACAACAGCTGCTGCTGTGCCGATTCCGAAGGAACCGCCTTCCATAAGAAGTCCGAACTGGTAGAACATCAGTGCTACACAGTAAGCGAATACGTTCTGGAAAACAATTGCGAACCAGAACCACTTTCTGGACTGCATCTGCTGAGCCATTGTGGAAATAGCCGCCAGACACGGGGAGTTTAACAGGTTGAATACAAGGAAGGAGAAGGCTGCTGCCATTGTCGGGAACCAGTCTCTGATCGCGGCTGCGACAACGTCTGTCTCCTCAGAGAGATCCTCGCTGACATTTGCAAGGACACCCATTGTGGAAACGATACCCTCTTTTGCGGAGAATCCGGAGATTGCCGCTGCAACGCACTGCCATTTGCCCCATCCGAGAGGAGTGAAAATCCATGCAAGAGCGCTTCCGAGGATCGCCATCAAGCAGTTCTCTGTGTCTTCTACCATACCGAACGCGCCATTCTCGAATCCGAAGGTGGAAAGGATCCACATGATTACGCAGGCAAGGAACAGGATCGTTCCGGCTTTCTTAATGAAGCCCCACAGACGCTCCCAGGTGTGCATAAGAACAGTCTTGGCAGACGGGATGTGGTATGCCGGTAACTCCATAACGAACGGAGCTGCCTCGCCGGAGAACGGTTTTGTCTTCTTTAACATGATCGCTGCTACAAGGACGCAGGCGATACCTAACGCGTACATTAAGAATGCTGTATTTCCGGCATCGGAGTAATCTCCGGAGGTCCAGCCGACCATGATGCCGCCTAACAGAGCGATGACCGGAAGCTTCGCGCCGCACGGAATAAATGTGGCTGTCATAATGGTAAGACGTCTGTCGTTATCATTTTCGATGGTCTTGGAAGCCATGATACCCGGGATACCGCAGCCGGATGCGATAAGGAGCGGAATGAAGCTCTTACCGGAAAGTCCGAAATGACGGAACACACGGTCCATGACGAATGCGATACGTACCATGTATCCGCAGTCCTCAAGGATGGAAAGCATTAAGAATAAGAGTGCCATCTGCGGAAGGAATCCGAATACAGCGAAGAGTCCGCCGAGGATACCGTCTACAACAAGGCTCTGGATAAAGTCGCTTGCGCCTGCTGCCGCGAGAGCTGCGCCTGCCCATTCCTGAATGCCGCCGCCGAATGTATCATTGGCCCAGTCTGTACCCATAGTACCAAGTGTGCTTACACAGATGTAGTAAACGAACCACATCACTGCCGCGAAGATCGGGATACCTAAGATACGGTTTGTAACGATTTTATCGATCTTATCGGAGGTGGAGAGCTTCTTGCCGGATTTCTTAACGGCCTTGTCGATCACGCTTCCGATGTATGTATAACGCTCGTCTGTGATGATGCTCTCTGTATCGTCATCGGTCTCTTTCTCAAGACGGGTCACCTCTGTGTTGACCGCTGCCATAGCGGATGCCGGAAGATGTAACTGCTCGATGACCTTGCTGTCCTTCTCAAGAAGCTTGATCGCGAACCATCTCTTCTGGTCTGCGTCCACAGCGTCACCGACAGCCTCCTCAACCTTCTCGATCGCGTTTTCAACGCTTCCGGAGAAGATGCCGGCCGGGTTCTTCCACTCGTTCTTCTTCGCTGCTTCGATCGCCTTATCGACAACTTCCTTAAGGCCTGTGCCCTTTAACGCGGAAGTCTCAACAACTTCACAGCCGAAGATCTCGGAAAGCTTCTTCACATCGATCTTATCCCCGCTCTTTGCAAGCAGGTCAGCCATGTTTAACGCGATCACGACCGGAATACCGATCTCGAGGATCTGAGTTGTCAGATATAAGTTTCTCTCAATGTTTGTTGCATCTACCAGATTGATGATCGCCTGCGGTTTCTCGTGAACGAGATAATCACGGCTTACAACTTCCTCCAGTGTGTACGGAGAAAGGGAGTAAACACCCGGAAGGTCTGTGATGATGATCTCTTCACCGCTCTTTGAAGATTTTAATTTACCTTCTTTTTTCTCTACTGTTACACCCGGCCAGTTTCCGACGTACTGGTTCGCGCCTGTGAGGGCATTGAACATGGTCGTCTTACCACAGTTCGGGTTGCCGGCTAATGCGATTTTAATAGCCATTTTTCATCCTCCTATTTTGCTGCACTTGTGTTGTCACTGTCCACCTTCCAGACGGACAGCAACCAGATTTTGCCGATGTCCTGCATACACATCAGGCAAAACATTTATCCCGCCATTAAACAGTAACGACTTCGACACTTTCCGCATCGTCTCTTCTCAAAGACAGTTCATATCCACGGACCGTGATCTCGACCGGATCACCGAGCGGCGCTACTTTACGAACGTAGATCTCGCTGTTTTTGGTAATGCCCATGTCCATGATTCTGCGGCGGAATGCGCCCTCTCCGTTGATCTTTACAACTTTAACCGTTGTATGTACCGGAACTTCACGTAATGTCATGTCTTCTCCTTTCTATCCTTGTGAACCACTCCTGCGGTCCGGATCCATTCCCCTGCCTTTTGTATAATTTTTCCAAAAATTTTCGATTAGTTGTTGCTAATTAGTGCATACTAACCTTTGGGGAAAAAGCAAAGTGGGAAATCTCCCACTTGAACTTTCATCATCCATAACTGCCCTATTCTTCCCAGCCTGCACTTCCTTGCGGGGTAACGCAAACTGCTGAACAGTTACCGTCTTTTTTCCGGCTACTGCACCATAACGTGCTTTGCCATCTCCTTATTGATCGCGACTCTGGAATCCTTGATGTTTACGATCAGGTTTCCGTTGAGTTCAGAGATCACTGTCACTGCCGCTCCGTCCACGAAGCCAAGATTCGCGAGGAATCTCTTTGTATCCTCTGCTCCGCCGACTCGCTGGATCATGCCGGTCTCACCGGCACGTAAAAATGTCATTGGCATCATGTTTCCTCCTCTTTACACTCCCATCCGCTCAGGCCTTGTGAGCTTTCGGAGCTGTATCGTAATGGACACTGCCGCATCCGCTGCAACCGGAACAGGAACCGCAGCAGCCCCCGCAGGAACCGCTCTTCTTCTGTTTCCGGATACTCTTTATCACACCGATCACGGCCATGGCAACCAGCAACAAAACAATTACATCTGTAAGCATTTCTATCACCTCTCACCAAACCATTTATGGGAACAATCGTATTGATAACGAATATCAATTTCAAAAGAATTATATGACTTCATATCTCACTTGTCAACTGGTATTTTATAATTTTTTAAGATTTTACAGGATGGTTTTACTTGCGTTCCGAAGACTTTCCATTTAAAATGGTAGTATATCTGTGCCAATATTTCTGTCTTGTCTGAATTTATTTATACAGAGTCAAAATTCGCCAACAATATAGATATATAGGTCCAGATGATTTTATTTTTCGATCTTTTGTGACTCTTTCAGAGGCCAGTATCTTTCCGGTATTTCACCGTTCTCGTTCTGGCAGATTCAGAAAACGCCACAGCAATATTATTATCAGGAGGTTTCTAACATGAATAACATAAGAAAGCTTACAGATTCCCTCTTCTGGGTCGGTGTCAATGACCGCCGCATTGCTCTCTTTGAAAATGTTTATCCGGTTCCTACAGGAATGTCCTATAACTCTTACGTTCTTCTGGACGAGAAGACAGCGCTCTTCGATACCGTGGACGCGTCCTTCACCCATGATTTTCTCGAAAATGTGACCGCCGCTTTAAATGGCCGCCCTCTGGACTATCTGATCGTAAACCACATGGAGCCGGACCACTGCGCGTCCATCGCCGATGTGATCGCTGTTTACCCGGAGGCAAAGATCGTATGCACCGCAAAGGCTGTGGGAATGATGAAACAGTTCTTTGATTTTGATGTGGACAGCCGCGCGATTCCGGTAAAAGAGGGCGATACCATCTCTCTCGGCTCCCATGAGCTTACCTTCGTGATGGCCCCGATGGTGCACTGGCCGGAGGTCATGGTTACCTATGAAAAGACAGAAAAGATTCTGTTCTCCGCCGATGCCTTCGGTTCCTTCGGCGCTGTCGACGGAAATATCTTTGCTGATGAGATCGACGATAAGGGCGCCTGGCTCTCTGAGGCGAGACGCTACTATACAAATATCGTTGGAAAATTCGGCATGTCCGTACAGGGGCTCTTAAAGAAGGCTGCCGGACTCGAGATCCGGATGATCTGCCCACTCCACAGCGTGATCTGGAGAGAAGACCTCCCATGGCTCATCGATAAATACCTCAAATGGAGCTCCTATACGCCGGAAGAGAATTCTGTAACGATCGCCTACGGATCTGTTTACGGTCATACGGAAAAAGCTGCCGATATCCTTGCCGGAAAGCTTGCTGACCGCGGCATCCGCCATATTTCTGTCTTTGACGTTTCCAAGACCCATCCGTCCTACATCATTGCAGACGCGTTCCGTACCTCCGCGATGGTCTTTGCATCTATCACCTACAATGGCGGTATCTTCTGCAATATGGACACACTTCTCCACCAGCTTGCAGCCCACGGTCTTACAAACCGTACCGCGGCCCTGATCCAGAACGGAACCTGGGCGGCAACCACCTCAAAACAGATGGGTGAAATCCTCGGTACAATGAAAAATATCCATGTGCTCGAGGCAGATGTAACCATTAAATCAGCCCTGAAGAACGATCAGGAAGCTGAGCTTGACGCACTTGCAGACGCAATTGCCGCATCATTACAGTAAATGGAGGAAATGCCAATGAAATATGCAATCGTTTATTCCAGCAAGACCGGAAATACTGCAGCACTCGCAGATCGTCTCCATGATATCCTTCCGCATGAGCACTGTGTTTATTTCGGTGATACGTCCCATTACTCCCCGGAGCTTGGCGCGGACCTTATCTTCGCCGGCTTCTGGACCGATAAAGGAAGCTGTGATGACAGGACACGGATCTTCTTAAAGAACCTTCAGAATACAAATATCGCACTTTTCGGCACAGCCGGATATGCAGCTCCTGATTACATCCACTCGATCTTAAAACAGGCAGAGGCAAATATTCCCGTAAACAACACCGTTCTGACAGGCTTCGTCTGCCAGGGAAAAATGCAGCCGGCAGTCGCAGATAAATTTGCCGCAATGCTCGAAAAGGATCCGGAGGACGCAAAGGCAAAGCTTCTTCGCGACACGTACACTGAAGGTCTTTCCCATCCGAACGAAGAGGACTTCGCAAACTTTAAAAAGTGGGCAGAAGGCTTTATCCACTAACTGACCTTCATATAAAACGCTTTACATAGATCCCGCAGGACAGTCAAATTCAGGGCGAACGGCAGCGAGACCTAACGCGTGATTCTGATCAGCGAAGCTGACATATTCCTATCAGAGTCATGAAATGCCGGATGATCGGTCTTCCCGATCACCCGGCATTTTTTCATACTCATACTTTGTTCCAATCAGTCTTTCACTCTCGGCAGCATTCTTCCACCGTATCCGATTGCAAAGATCTCACCATTCTCATTTTCGAAGAATCTCACATAGCCATCCTTATCCGGGTTGCGCACAATCCCTAAAAATTCCTGCACCGGCACAAATCGAAGAAGCGTCTCTCCCTCTTTGGCTGCCATGATTCCGTCTTTCTCAAAGATCGTGATCTCGTTCTCTTCATCAGACCGGAAGGTGCCGCACATCGCCTTTCTCTTTTCCGCATCCCACTCCGTCTCCTGATAAACGGACCGGTCCTCAATTGGATTTCTTCCATGATACATCCGCATTGCTGCATCCGCAATCGTGCTTACCGGCACACCCGATGTGTTGCACAGTACCATAACGCCCACTCCGGCATCATACGACCAGGATAAATTCGAGGAAACTCCCGGCAGGCTTCCGCCATGCTCCATAACCGTCAGGTCATCCAGCTTCTTCTGCGCAAGGCCAAAGCAATAATGGCTATCCGGACGATAATCGATTCTTGGGCGGCACATCGTCCGAACGCCCTCCTGGGAGAGGATCCTTGTTCCATCGATCCCCTTTCCGTAATTCAAATACATGCAGATGTATTTTTTCATGTCTGCGAGCGTAGATTTCAGGGAACCGGCCCCTCCAAGGGAAAATGCATTGTCGTGGTAATCTCTGCCGGAGATCATGACACCTTTTTGCATTTTGTAGAGAATTGCCGCGTTCGTATCTGCTGCCGGTCTTACATACTCTCCGCTGCTCCGCTCCATATGAAGAGGCTCAAGAATATGTTTTTTCACATATTCCGCAAAGCTGTTCTCTCCGCCGACACGACGTACGATCTCCGACAAAAGTCCAAAGCCATCATTGCAATAGCTCATGTAGTTTCCCGGATCTCCGATCAGACCGCCGTTTTCCTTTGTCTGGGCATCCAGCAGCTTGGCGACTGCCTTTGTTCCTTCCAATGCGATCTTCTCACAGAACGCAAAATCCCCTGTCTCATTCTCATCTAGTCCTGCCTTCTGCGCGATCTCATTGATGATCGTGCGGTGCATCGGATAAAAGCCCGCTGTGTGACATAAAAAGTGCCATACCTTTACCGGTTTCTGATTACGGTTTGTAAATTCCGGAATATATTTGCTCACCGGATCATCCAGATCTACTTTTCCAGCTTCGACTAACTGCATGATCGATAAAGCCACAAAGGATTTCGTGACGGACGCTAATCCGAAGATCGTATCCTCATCGATCGGAAGTTGTCTCTCCTGATCCCGGTATCCAAAAAACTTTTCATACTGTGTCTTTCCATTTCGGTCAACGATCGCAACCGCGATTCCTACTGCGTTGGAATGTTCCTGTATCCTGGATACAAGTTCCTCAAAAAGAAATCTTGACGCATTTGTGATTTTGTTCATGGGTACTCCTCTCCTTTTTTCTGTGCGCACCTGATGATACGCCGATTCTTACACAGGTGCGCTGTCTTTATATTGATTATATCGATTCCGATCGTTTTCTTCAAGTTCTTCCCTGTCCCGATCAATTTCGTTCAGGACTTTACTCTTTCTATCTCCTTTAAAGTCTGATCGTTCCTACGCCGTCTTTAATTTCCATCTCAGTTCCGTAAGGTTTTGAAAGCTCTGCCAGATATGCCAGTACCTTCTCATCTCCGGTCAACACCGGAACTCCTTTTTTCGGCCTTTTTTCCGTCATTCCAAGAGAAATCGGATAGAGTTTGATTTCTGTCACATGTCCATCTTCCATGGTCCAGCCTGCCATCACGGATAACCAGATCTCCGGAAGCACTCCGTATCCAGCCGTGCCGTTTTTGCTGCGGGCATCCATATAAGCACCTACCTTGGTATCCAGCGGCATTTTTTTATTTATGTATGCATCATAAGGCTGCTTCTCCACGGTTTCTGTCTCAAAAAGGAAATTTCCCAGACTGTAGAAGATAGGCGCTCCGTGATAAATCTCAATTCCACGAAGTTCATGTGGACCGTGTCCGATTACCGCATCTGCTCCCGCATCCACACATCTTCTTGAAAATGTCTCAAGGAACATGGATGGAACCGTTGTGTCCTCCCCATCTGTCTCATGACCATGAAAGCTTACAAGAACGATATCCGCCTGTTTTTTTGCCTCGATGATCTCCTTCTCGACACGTTCCATATCTGCCGAGAATGGAACGCTCTCGATCCAGTCTTTTTCATCCAGCACAAATTTGTATGTGCCAAAGGGCAGGGTTCCGGAAGCCGGCGGATTCTTATATCCATTTTTAACGGACCGCTCCATCGTTGCATTGATCTTTGTAAGCGCCGCCAGTTCTTCGGCTTTTTTATAGTTCTCTTCCGTGACATGGTAAATCGTTTCATATCGCAGCGGATTTAATCCCGGTCTTCCGACCAATTCCGCGCTCTGTCCACCAGCCATTCCTGACTCGTGGAAGCTTGAAGAGACTGCGATCATTGCGACACGTCCGTTTTTCGTCTCCAGATAGCATGGTTTTGATGCCTCGGAAAGA
Source organism: uncultured Clostridium sp. (assembly GCA_902496665.1). Lineage (GTDB taxonomy): Bacteria > Bacillota > Clostridia > Lachnospirales > Lachnospiraceae > Pilosibacter. The sequence continues at coordinate 51,172 of CABVBU010000012.1, forward strand.
TTTTTTCCTGTTCCGGCAAAGATCATGTCTCTCTCTTTTAGATTCCGGATCGTCGCAAGAACTCCTCCATGACTGTAGTCGCAGGAATGATTATTTGCCGTATTAAACAGATTAAAACCAAACGATCTCATATCATCAAGGGTTCTTGGATCTGCCATTGCCCAGGTTCCTCCGGAAAAGGCTGCCGGATATCCTTCCTCATTATGGAATGTCATCTCCAGATTCGAAAATTTCACATCATACTGACTGATCACGTCTCTGACCTGATCAAATCCTTCATAACCGCCTTCCGGAAATCTTCTTGTGATAAAGGCATCTCCTGTAGCGATCAGTGTCATTTTCTTCATAATCTATTTTTCCTCCACAACAGAATTTGTCTCCCCGTCGATTCCTGCTGCCATCATCAATACCATAAATGCCTGCTGAACTGCCTTATATGAGTCGGTGATCGGAAACTTTTCATGAACACTATGATTCCTTATCTTCTTTGTATTTTCATCCGGTGCAAACGCGCGTCCAAGACAGATCGATGGAATTCCTTTCGAAACTGCTACGTTCGCATTTGTGCAGCCGCCTTTATGGAATACCGGTTCAATATCCAGAGACTTCAAACCAAGCCACGCAGATTCTACCAGTGGTGTATGGGAATCCTGAGTTCCGCCCGGAACCTGACTGATCAGTTTTTTATCCCAGGTGATCTCATCTTTTCCCCATTTTTCTGTTTCTTCCCGGCATGCTTCTTCGATCGCGTCAAAGATTTTTGTGCGAAGCTTTGCAAGCTCCTCCGGTGAATTTGACCTAAAATTAAATTTGATGGTTGCCTGCGATGCGATCGCATGCACTCCGGTCGCAGTTCCACCGTGGAAATTGGAGACACAGAAGCTTGTCTTCGGATCAGATGGAACTGTAAAATCAGCGATCTTCGCAACTGCTCTGGCTGCTGCATGGATCGGCTGTGCCATCTCGCCAAACGCTCCAAACGCATGACCGCCGATACCATAAAAGTTGACCTCGTAGGTCTCTCCGCTTGTCGCCTCGAAGATCAATACACTCATGTCATTGTTATCAATTGTGAGTGAAATATCAATGTCGTCATTATCATTCAGGAAATCCTTCATTCCGCCGAGACCGCCCATGCCTTCCTCGCGAGTAGTTGCTACAAATACAATGTCTCCGAATGTCTTGATCTCGTTCTTATTCAATGCTCTTAAAAGTCCCAACAGCATTGCCAGTGCTCTCGTATCATCACCGATTCCCGGTGCGTAGAGGAATCCGTCTCTCTCCTCTACACCATGTACCGTTCCAAACGGAAAGACTGTATCCAGATGTCCCTCGATCAATACTTTCGGCCCTTTGCCGCTTCCTCTTCGAAGGCCAACGACATTTCCACCGCGGTCAATGTGAACATTTTCAAGGCCAAGCGCTTTAAATTTTTCCATCATGACCGCAGCTCGTTTTTCTTCCTCTCCCGTCGGAGCCTCTATGAGAACCAGTTCTTTCTGCTCTTCAACCGTATTCCTCTCATCTTCCTGTATAAATTTCATAGCTTCCTTTACACACGGAATACTCATTGTATATTCAAACTGTTTTTTTACCCGCTCTGATACCTGATACATGCTTCATCCTCCATTTGTGATCAATAACTACTGGTAACAAAAATGATATAAACACGACAAAAGCGCTCCTTTTTAAGAAGGTCTCTTGGGCCTTCACCATAGATTCATATGGCTGATTCTTAAAAGGATGCGCTTTCTTTTATGAGTCAATTATATATTAATCATATATATTGTTCAAATATTATTCATGAATGGCTTATATTCTTATTTCGAATGAATTTAACGCGAGTCTGTTCATTCTTCTTTGATGCTATTGAAATATTCTTCCGTGTATTTGCAGAACCTCATCAATTCTTCTGTCATTTTCAGATCTTTCTGCAGGATCAGATACAGGGATCGCCTGAATTCATTGTTATCGATCGGCCGGTAACAGACGTTTTCAAAATCTGTCTCGCTTCTCAGGTGATCTCTCCAGGAATACCTTGGCCAGATGGCGATTCCTAACCCCTCCTGAACCATGCGCCTCAAAGTATTAACAGTATCACATTCAAATGCAATATCCGGAATGATCCCTTCTTTTTCGAATATTGCGTCTGAAATCGTCCGGATACTTCCTCCACTTCTCAACATAACAAATTTTTCATTTCTGATATCCGACAACCTGACTTTTTCCACATTTCTCAACCACGAATCTTTATGAAACGCGAGATACAATGGCTCTTCCATCAATTTTACTGCATTGCTGAACACATACTGAGGCAGTGTACTTCGAATGCAAACATCCCACTTCGTTGCCTCTCTGCGATCTAATACCTGAAAAAAAACATCCGGATTTTCCTCCCGGAATTCGCGAATCAGTTCCGGAACAAGCAGTCCTCCGGTCAAAACATTCAAACGGATCATTTTCTTCTTCTGTCTATTGCGGAATTCTAACGGAAGCCGTTCTATTTCCTCAAGCAAAGGAATTACCCTTTCCTGCAATAAATATCCATCACGGGTAAGCACACAGGATCTTCCGTTTTTCCGAAGTAACTCTGTTTTTAATTCGCGCTCCAACGATTGGATCGCCTTACTGATGGAAGGCTGGGATACATTCAATTCCTGCGCCGCCATCGTGATATTTTCATATTTCGCCGCATATACAAAATATCGAAGCTGATATATTTCCATCTTTGTCACTCCCCTGTTTTTAATGCATGATGTAACTGTTCAGTGCCTCACAGTTACGGGCAAAAATCCCATACTTTGCTAAAACAAGCGCAGCAGGTGCAAAAGCCTGCTGCGCACAATACAGGATACAGATCCTACCCCACCATCTGCACTAATATTCCTCCAAGCGTCAGCATCAGCGCTCCGCAGGACCTTGTAACGATCTGTGCAAATGGCAGAAGTTCCATTCTATGCGCACTGCTCAAAACAGCCACATTGCCGGAACCTCCCATATTTGTCGTACACATCCCCGCTGCGATGGCTGATTCCAGTGGGAAAAAGCCAACCAGCTTTCCAAGAACTGACGCAGTAAACGTAATGATCCCCACGATAAGTACCACCGTGATCAGATATAACGGTGTCAGAGTCTTTAAAATTGTATTCAGATCGATCAGGGTAAAACCGATCCCCGCAAGTGCCGCCGCCGTCCAGCTCTTGATGGCAAACTGCCCCCACTCTCTCGCCGCATCCTCCAGCTCTTCGGACATGATGCCGGTTCCCTTCACAAGCACGACCGCAATGATCATCCACGCATACGTCGGGATCACAGGAACAAACCTGTGCAAGATCGCGCCAAGCTGATAAAAGGCGAACGCAATGATCATCCCGGTACATAAAGACGCAAATGTCGGTTTCAATGGCGGTGTCTTTTTCACCGTTTTTCCATCATTCACCAATACACCGTTTCCGGTCGTCTCCGGGTGTTTTTTTCCGAAATTGTTTAAAAGACCGCCAAAAATGATCGCTACACAGTTTCCAAGCACTGTGGCCGGTGCCATCTTTGTCAGCACATCCGCCGCTTCCACGCCGAGCGCCTGGGAGTACATGGCAGAAAGAGGAACTGTACCCGCGGTCATTCCGCCGCTGGTCATAGGCACTCCGATATAGAGGATCCCGCCCCAGAAACCTTCCCCAAGGATGATTCCCATAATTCCTGAAAGCAGAATTCCCATAGAAAGAGAGATCACCGCCACCGGCAGAAGCTTCACGGTAGCCCTGAGCAGAAGATTCCTGTCGATATTAAAGAGACTGCCGCAGATCAGCGCCGCGATATAAAAGATCAGGAAGCCACTGTCATTGACAAAATAATCGAGCGTCTCAAGCGTCTGCTCAGGAATCAGCCCGCCTGCCGTGAGGATCGCAGAACCGAGAATACAGATCACAGAACCTCCGAGATACGTCTTCACCACCGGTACGTTATTTCCAATCGCATTTAAGCCCTCACCGAATACCATCAACACTAAAAACGCTGGAACCAGACTCTTCGGGACACAGCCCGTAAACATGCATGCCGCCGTCAGTGCCAGAATGAGGACATACAATGGCAGCGGAAACCCCGCCACTTTAAAATCCTTCATACTCAACCTCTCTCTGTCTTCTTTAAAAACTCCGGATCGCATCGCTTCCGTCATCCACGGTCTTCTCCAGACGCTTGATGATCACGTCATATCCGGCCCTGTCATTCACCTGCACATGTACCCGGTCGCCGACCTTATGCCCCAGAAGTGCCCTTCCGAGCGGGGACTCGGAACTGATCAGTCCCTTTAAGGAATTTCCGCGGATCGTCGTAACGATCTTATAGGTCTCCGTCTCATCGTCATCCTCAAAATACACGTCCACCGTGTTGTAGAGACCGACCTCATCGTCTTTTGACTCATCAGAGACCACCTTCGCCGTCCGGATCATTCTCTCCAGATACCGGATCCGGCTCTCATTCTTGTTCTTGTCCTTCTTCGCTGCATAATATTCAAAATTTTCACTTAAGTCGCCCTGGGCTCTCGCCTCTTTTACCGCCTCGATCGCCTCTTTCCGGACCACAAGTTTCCGGTATTCGATCTCCTCTTCCATCTTCTTTATATCATTTTTTGTTAACTCATCATACATAGTTTTTCCACTTCTTTCCTAAATTCTTTTATCACTATCTTATCTCATTCCTGCCTTAAAAACAACCCCTGAGGAGCCCAGCCATTGCAAATATACCGTCAGCTGTTACTGCTCACGCCTTACGCAAACAGTAACCGGTAGTCTTCCCCGGTACGACGGAATATAAAAAGAGCCGGTCCGCACTATGACCAGCCCTTTTATATGGGTAAACAAAAACAGGTAAACCTTATTGAATTTTATGCATTTAACCCCACAGATGATTCTGCCAGGCAAATTTGATCACAGTGAGGATTACTACGACTAACATCACCGGTTTGATGATCTTCTCGCCCTTCCTGATCGCCAGATTAACGCCGACGAGGTTTCCTGCAATGGCACAGAGTGCTGCCGGACAAGCGATCTCGTAAGCGACATTTCCCGTTTTCACATAGCTTACAAGGGCGATGGCATTCGTAAGTACAATGAGGACCTTACCGTTACCGGACGCGCATCTCGCATCATAGTGCATGATCATCGTAAATGCGATGATTGCTACGGTACCGATCCCCGGTCCGAAAAGGCTGTTGTAAAATCCCATGATCACGCCGACGATCAGAGCCTGAACAACCGTTTTTTTTGAGATCTCGCTTCTCATGATCACGTTTCTCGCGTCAGTCTTTCTGAGAACCATGATGAGGGCGATCACCGGGAGTGCCACCGTGATGGCCTTCTGGATGCTCTCCTCCGGAAGGAGAAAGATGATCTTTGTTCCAATCCATGCCCCCGTCATCGCCGTGATGGCTGAGACCAGGGCGATCCTTAGATCGACCATGTTATTTTTAAAGTACTTGATCGCCGAGACCAGATTTCCGAGACCCGCCTGCAGCTTGTTGCAGCCGTAAGCCGAACGGACCGGCAATCCGATCATTAAGTATGTCGGCAGCGCGATCAATCCTCCGCCTCCGCCTATGGAATCAATGATACCCGAAATGAAGAAGATCGGGCAGATGATAAGCAATGTTTTTAAATAACTCATTTCCTTCTCCCTTTTTTGCACAGCCCGCGTTCTTTCATCATCTCCGGGAAACTGTTTCCACTGTGCTGCTGTTCGTATTTGCTGTTATTTTGATCCGTCAAAAGCTCTCTTCCCGGCACATAAATCCTTTTACTGTTCACGCCTTGCGCAAACAGTAACTGATTTTGCCGATGCTTCGCATTCTGAATCGGCAAAATCCACTACCACCACTGTATTGTACGGAATTTTCAGTTCAGAAAATTCCTACCCGTGTACAGTAATTTTTATTCACTCCCTTGATCATCTTGAATATACCATGGATCTCATATATAATCAAATTTATAATATTGATATTTTTCATTAAATATATTTATGTGCAAAAGGAGTCCCCCACATGTTCCAATCCAAAGACTACATTTACGAGATCTACCGCTGCGGAAGTTTTTCCGCCGCGGCAAGAAACCTCTATATCACCCAGCCCGCAATCAGCATTGCAGTAAAAAAAGAAGAGCAGGAGTTAGGACAGCCCATCTTCGAGCGTTCTTCCTCCCGTCTTCTTTTAACTGACGCCGGCCGCGCCTACATCGATGCCGTGGAAAAGCTCCACCGCATTGAAGATGATCTGAAGGTCTACTGCAACGATCTCTCAAACCTCAAAACGGGGGCTCTGAGGATCGGCGCCTCCAGCTTTTTCCTCTCCAGCATCGTTCTCCCGGTCGTTGCCGAATACAGCCGCCGCTATCCCGGAATCTCTCTGGACGTTCAGGAAGCGCCATCTCTCGAACTGCAAAAACGGCTCGCGAATGAGGCGCTCGACATCCTTGTGGATCCGGTGGACCAGCAGTGTGACACCTTCAACTCTGTCATCCTCTTCGAGGACCACTTTCTCCTTGCTGTCCCAGGTGCTCCGAATTTCTTTGCCTCTATGGGAATAAAAAAAGACCTTCTGCCGGCGGCATTCACCGCCGATGAAATCCGCCGCGGTGTTCATTTAGATCCGGCTGCGCCTTCCGTCTCCCTCTCTTCCTTCGCAAAGGCACCGTTCCTGCTGCTCCGCCCGGAGACCATTGCCTACGAGCGCGCCGTAAGGCTCTGTGCCCAGAACGGCTTCGCCCCAAATATCCGCCTGCAGTTAGATCAGCTCGCCACCGCCTACCGCTCCTGCGGTGCCGGTCTCGGCGTCACGCTCCTGTCTGACACCGTTGTCCGGATGTCCGACCACGATGAACCCGTTGTCTTTTACAAATTGGACTCCGATGATGTGAGCCGCGACATCGCTGTCATGCGGAAGAAAAAGAGGTATGTGTCAAAGGCTATGGAAGAGTTTACGAAGCTGGCGGCGGAGATGTTCGCGAAATAATTCTATTCCTTTCGCGCTGTTGATCACCATCAAAACCTGCTGCCTGCGGCGTTCTCCAGATTCATGACAGCAAAAACACCTTTCCATACATTTAGAGGGGGCTACTGCATGGAAAGGTGTATTTTATTACAAGAAGGATTTTTATGGTAAAAACAAATTCAATCGAAAAGAAAACTTTTGTGGCTAAAAGTCTTATGCGCGGTAACGGTCTACCATCTCGCAGATTCTCTTAACAGCGTCAACCGCCTTATCATGATCCTGGGAGAAGTTCATGCGGATGAAGTCGCTGTACTGCTTACCGAACTCGGTACCCGGAGTCACGGTAACGCTTGCCTGTGCTCGGCAGAGCTTTGTAAACTGGAAGATATCCACTTTTAATTTCGGGAGCTGCATGAAGATATAGCTTCCGCCCTCAGTCGGACGTGCCCAGCATCCCGGACAGCTGTTGATCACCTTCAGAATATCATCACGGATCTGTCTGTGGTCAGCGATACGCTTCTCCATCCATCCTTCCGGCTCGGAGAACCATTTGTAGAAGGCTGCCTGATTGTAACCTGCGCATCGTAAGGAGACAACTGCCTGTAATTTCTCCATGCGTGTGATGATCTCCGGGGTACCGTAGCCGACACCGAGACGGAAACCGCTTAAGGACTCTGTCTTTGACGGTCCCATGATGGTGATCAGCTTATCCGGCTTCTCCGGAAGTGAACGCATATGTGTGTAAGTGAAGTCTTTTTCAAGGATCTGGCGGCTGTAAAGTTCGTCTGCCAGGATCGCAACATCGTATTTCTTTGCAAGTCTGGCAATCTCAGAAACCTCTTCTTTTGAGAAAACAGCGCCGGTCGGGTTGTTCGGATTGGAGTAGAGGAACAGCTTTACACCGTTCTTGAACGCCTCTTCCAGTTCCTTTAAGTCGATACCGGATGTGTGCGGTGCTGCATCCTTCCAGTTCATGTGGATCGGAACCATCTCGCCCTCAAAGAATTCAACAAGTTTGCGGTTGTCGAAATAATCCGGCTCTACGATGGCAACCTTGTCGCCTCTGCCGACTAAAGAACCCATTGCCAAGAAAAGAGCGCCCTGTGTGCCAGGTGTGAGAATGATCTCTGTCTTCGGGTCTACCGGAGCGCCGCTGTACTCTGCAAGCTTCTCTGCAAGATATTCACGGATCGCGCCTTTGCCGCGATATTCTGTATATGCCTGGAAGGTGCCATCAACACAGTAGTGTTTTACAAAAGTCTCAAGGCTTCCCGGAATCGGCTGATGCGCGTTTACATCACCGTGGGAAAAGTCTACGGCCGGTCCCTCAATTTTTCCACCGATCATCGGGAGATCTTCTGCTTTCTGAAGTCCCTCCTGTCCCGGTGCGTTGTCTGTGCCAAGTCTGGCGAATTTTTCTGCTAAGTAATCCATAATCTACCTCTCCTTTTACAAATTTCTGTCAGGATCATGCGTGTGTGTGCTGCAATTGTGTTCTGTGAGAATTGCCTTTCTCTTTGTATCTATACAATAACACAGAATACTTATATTGTAAAACGGATAAATCAGATGTATAATATATGCAAAACAGATATTTAAAAGGATGGATCACCGATGAATGATGAAGTTTTGGAGACCTATTTAAATATAGTAAAGACCCACAGTCTGACAAAGACTGCTGAAAACATGTTTATCTCCCAGTCCGCGGTGAGCAACCGTCTGATCAGTCTCGAAAATAAGCTGAACATCAAATTGATTGAGAGAAGTCCCGGACAAAAAGGAATCATGCTGACGCAAAAGGGGGAAGAATTCGTTGAATTCGCCAAACGCCATCAGGAATTAAACCACCAGATCCAGGACTGGAGCCGCGGCGATGTGACGGAAGTTCTGCGGGTCGCCTCCGTCATCAGCCTCACCGACTATGTGAAAGGCTTTTACCGGGAACTTCTCGGAAAAGGAAAGCTCTCCATCACTCTGGCAACCCACTGGACTGACCGGATTATTTCCATGCTGGAAAACAGGGAGACAGATATCGGGATCACGCCGCGGGTATTCTACTCAAAAGCGGTAGAGGCCGTCCCGATCTTTCAGGAATCCCTGTATCTCGTAAGCAGCCGGAGTGTCTCCGGCTATCCGGATTCCGTGGATGCGAAGACCTTAAAACGTGCCCATGAAATCTATTTTGACTGGGGAACAAATTTCGTCGAATGGCACGAAAGCCAGATGAATCCTCTTGAACTTCCGCTGATGGTCACGGACACGACAGAATTACTCCCGGAATTACTCCGTATCCCGGATTCTTTTTGTATCATTCCGGCCTGTATTTTCAAAAACTTCCATGATCCTGACCTGAAGCTCTCAAGGATCACTCCGGAACCGCCGCCCCGGATCTGCTATCTTCTCAAGCTGAAAGAACCGCACTCACAAAAGCAGGAGCTTGTCAGACAGTTTGAGCAGGAATTTAAGGAATATGTCCGAAAGCTGGAGGACGTATCGTTATAAACCTGTATACACGTCAAAAAATGTGCCTCGCGCGGTCGCCTGCGACAATCTGCATAAAAAAGAATGTGCCTTGGCACATTCTCGCGCCTCGCGCGGTCGCTTGCGACAATCTACAAAAAAAAGACCACTGAACAGGATCTTTCCCTTCAGTGGTCTTCTTTTATAGCATGAGTTTATTTTACTTTCCTACCCCCGCAATGATCGCGATCTCCACAGGAGCTTCTCCCGGAAGAACCGCAACACCGACAGCCGCGCGGCTTCCAACACCGGATTCCCCAAGCTCCTCGCAGAAATACTCAGACGCGAAATCCGCGATCTTCGGCTGCTTTGTAAAATCCGGCTCAGAGTTTACATAAACTGTAATCTGCATGATCTGTACGATCTTCTCGCCCTCTTCCAGCTTATTTTTTGCAGCTGTGAGCGCATTCTTCGCGGCCTGTACAACAGCGTCCTTATAATCAGCAATATCATCTGACGCTTTTACTTTTCCTGTCCTGATCAGAACACCATTGTTTCTCGGTGTCATACCTGCTGTAAAGATCATATTGCCAAATCTCGTTGCCGGTACATACTTTCCCTGTGGAATTGGATTCGCTTCTTTTGCCATGATAAATTACCCCTTTAAATTATATAATTTTTCAAATTCAGCCCTTCATTCGATCATCTATAAAACTTATAATCCATTTTCATCCAGTTTTAACACAGTCTGATACAGAACATCCGCTCCCATATCGATATGCTCCGGTTTTGTATATTCGTCGCCCTGATGGCTGATGCCCTTGACACTCGGAACAAAGATCATACCGATCGGAACTCCTTCATGGGCCATCGAATTAGCGTCATGGCCTGCACCGCTTGGCATGATGATATGGCTGATTTCCTTTTCCGTGCAGACATCATCGATCAGTTTGATCAATCTCGGATCACACGGTGTGGAATATTTGGCACTGGTATTTACAAATTCAAACTCACAGTTCGGAATCTCCTTTGCGAGTGCCTGAATATCTGCATAGAACTGATCTGTTACAGCCTTGTCCATATGACGCATCTCAAAGTTCGCCACAGCCTGTCCCGGAATTACATTTTCCTGTCCGGGTGATACAGAGAGCTTTCCGACAGTAAATACAAGTGTGTCGTTCAGTTCTCTTGCCCGCTCTTCTGCTGCCACGATCAGCTTTGCCATTCCGACAAGCGCATCTTTTCTGTTAGCCATCATCGTTGTGCCCGCATGGTTGCTCATGCCTTTTGCCGTTACCTTATAGTCGATGATGCTGACAATTCCGCTGACAACTCCCACATCTATTCCCGTATGATCGAGTTTATCGCCCTGTTCGATATGATATTCCAAGTAGCACTCATACTTGCTGATATCTCTCTTTGCGGCTTTTGCTTTTTCCGGACTGCAGCCAAACTTTGCTAATTTTTCCGCATAACCGGGAATGTCCGGATCGAGCATCCCTGACACACATCTGCTTCCAAATGTACCGCCAAGGATACTGGACTCTTCCATGTTAAAGCCCCAGATCTCCAATGGATGGCGCAGGGTACGTCCTTCATCCTTTAAGCGGGCTGCCACTTCCAGGGCACCGGTCACACCCAGCATCCCATCATAAACACCGCCCTGCATAACTGTATCCATGTGGGAACCAATCACGATGGATTTTGCTTCCGGGTCACTCCCCTGCAATACGCCATGAAGATTTCCGACCGGGTCAGTCTCCACCTGCATTCCCAGCTCCTGCATGCGTCCCTTTAAAAACTCAAGCGCCTGGAAATATTTTTCTGAAAATCCCAGCCGTGTGATCGAACCATCTTCATTCCGCCCAATATTGCCCGCCTGTTGGAGCAATTCGTTTAATCTGCTCATATTTGCAGTTACCTCCTATACTAAATTTTCCATGTGCCGTCCTCTGATTTCTCCTGACGGAACACGGGAGTATCTCTTATCAGCCAATTCCCCCAAGCAGCGCCCCCGCCACAAGTGCGAGAAGCGCAGCCGGAACTAATACATATTTTCCAAGCGGCATAAACCAGCTACCGATCGGTTTTTTCGTTCCTTTGTTAACTGCTGTAAGCGCAAAATCCTTTCCGGCTACCCAGAAAAACATGATAGCGGCAAGCATCGCGCCCAGCGGACAGATATAAATGGAGACCGCATCCATCCATCCGGAAACAATTCCCTGGATCATCAGGGAAATGATACCGCCAAGTATCGCGATCACTGCAACCGCAATTTTTCGTTTGAACCCAAACCGCTCCTGCATCATCTCTACCGGTGCCTCATAAAGATTTACCAGAGAGCTTAAGCCTGCAAACAAAACACAGACATAAAAGACCATCTCTACACACCATCCGCCCGGCATGCCATTAAACACATTCAGCAGATAAATAAACATCAGCCCCGGTCCGCCTGACGATAGTTCTGCGCCCCCCACTGCCATGCCCGGTATAATGACAAGTGCCGCAAGAAGCGCCGCTAATGTATCAAAAAATGCTACATTTCTTGCTGAGCTGACCACATCCTCTTCCTCGCTCAAATAAGAACCGTAAATGACTGTTCCATTTCCTGCGATGGAAAGCGAAAAGAATGCCTGACCGAACGCGTAGATCCAGAGTCTTGGATCAAGAAGCCCTTTTGGATCCAGTGTAAAAATATAACGATATCCATGTTCTGAACCCGGAAGTGTAAAAATATATATGCCGAGCCCAACAAACAGGATAAAAAGCATCGGCATCATGATCTTATTCGCTTTCTCAATTCCGCCGGAAATTCCATATGCCATGATCACCGCGGTTACAAGCATTGCGATCACCTGCCATACATTATTTCCAAATGCGGAGGCTGTACCTCCAAACAAGCCTTCGATCGCGGCTACGTCCTGCCCTAAGTGGAAGAGACCGCCGGAAAGTGCGAGAAATGTATATTTGAAGATCCAGCCTACGACCACGCTATATCCGATTGCCAATGCCATGGATCCGATAACCGGAATCACACCGATCACCTCTCCTGTCCGCTTATTTCCGGTGCGGATCTCCGTACATTTACCGAATGCCTTGATCGGTCCGCTCTTTGCTGCCCGGCCAAGCGCCATTTCTTCGATCACTCCGGTAGAAGCGATCAAAATGACAAACAGAACATATGGAAGCAGGAACGTCATTCCACCCCATTCTGAAACCATATATGGGAACCTCCAGATATTCCCCATACCGACAGCCGACCCAATGCAGGCCAGCACAAATCCCGTCCGGCTTTTAAAGCCATCCCTATGTTTTCCCATACGCTTACAACTGCCTTAGAACAGCTATGTCCCCTTTCTCATGATTCATGTTTAAACTTTCTTGAACGTGTGACCCTCATGCATGAACTCTACCTGGTGCTGTCGGCAACTCCTGTTGATCCATGCAGCTGTTGTACTCCCATCGCTTCTTTTATTTTAGGAACTCCTCCAGTTCTGTGATCGTCAGTGGATGCGCAAACAGATACCCCTGATACATCCCCGGATCCGCCTTACGGATAAACTGAAAAATTTCTTCGTTTTCGATTCCCTCTACACAAACCAATATACCAAGTGCCTTTGCACAATTAATGATCGACTGGACCATGATCTGATCAGCAGGCTGCACCAGAATATTTCGGATAAAGCTTTGATCGATCTTAATGCAGTCAAAATCCAAGGTTTTCATCAGACTGAAAGAAGAATATCCGCTTCCAAAATCGTCTGCCGAAATTCCGATTCCATATTTATGAAATTCTGTAATATGCCATTTCAGGATCTGTTGATCCAACGCTTGGCAATGCTCCGTCAGTTCCAAAGTCAAATTGGAAGCTGGAAAATGTTCTTCCTCCAGAATATCACACACATCCTGCACAAACTTTTCCTGTGCAAACTGCCGCCAGGAAACATTGACACTCACCTTGAAATCCGGATGTTCCTTCAAAAACCTTCTTGTCTCCATCACTGTCGTCCGCAGGATCCACAATCCAAGCACATAAAAACAGCTTTCCTTCTCAAGCCATGGTATAAAGCTGCCCGGTGAAACAACTCCGTATTTTTCATTCTTCCAGCGAAGCAGGCTCTCGACCCCAATCACTCTTCCATTTCGGTCCATCTGCGGCTGATAGAGCATATAAAAGCCTTCACAATTTTTCAAGATGCTTCGCTTGATCGTATCCGTCAGCTCCATCTTCTTCTGAACTTCAAGCGTTTTCTCAAAATTATACTCGTAAAGACCGCCGTTGCTCTGTTTTGCATCTGCCATCAGATGTATCAGCTCATGAAAAACGATCGACCCACTGACAGACATATGCTTGAACTGGATCGAAATTCCATAAACAGAAAGCCGGATCCGTTCATTGCCTGCAAGGATTCCCTGCTCTCCGGCTTCCTTGATCCTAAGAAAGAGATCTCGGATCTTATTCTGCATGTCTACAGGAAGAATGATCGCGAACTTCACACCATCGACTCGATAGATCCTCTTCGTTTCAGGAATCAATTTATCCAAATAATCTGCAAACGAGCGAAGCACAGAATCTCCGACTTCATATCCGTAAATGTTATTGATATCAGAATACTGGCGGATTCCAATCGTCAAAAAAAGAACTCCATCCTGCTTCTTATGTCTGTGCTGAAGCTCCTGAAGAAATGCGTATACGTTGTTACAGCAGGTCACCGGATCAATATGTACAACAGCTCCATGATTTATCATACTTCCGGCAAACAGATTCGGTTCCCCTTTCTTCCGTCCTTTGAGAACACAGCCCTCACAGCTACATCTTACATACGTTCCATCCTTCAGCCGGGCACGATATTCGATATCATGAAAGGATTTCTTTCCGGAAAAGACAAGTTCAATATCCTTTTTGAACATCTCCCGATCATCCGGATGGATGTAATTCTCCCAGATTTTATCTGCCTCAAACATATACTCCGATGGAAGACCAAAATCCTCGACCGCCTGCAGCGACCATCTGGATACTCCTGTTTCCATATTGCAAAGATAGATATAACGTTTTCCGAGAGTTAAGGAAAATGCGTCAAAGATACGATTATCCAGCCCCGATCTATCAAGTGTCATCTCATTCTTCGAGACCTGGCCGACTGGATATTTTTTATCCATATAGTTACGAATCTTAAAATCATACATCCGGTCATCTGCCTTTGTAAGCAGCTCGCTGATCGTTGTAACCGATTCTTCATCCATTCCTGCACATCCAAAGCTGAAATCGCACGGATATTCAACCTTTTCTTCCATTTCTTTCTGAAATTCCAGATGAGCCTGTGCCAGCCTCTGTCTCAACGCATCTGCAGAATCCGTTTCACTTAAAATCAGGAACTCGTCTCCGCCCATGCGGAACAGGTATTCATTCTCTTTGCATAACGATTTCAGTTTGCTGCATGTTTCAAGAATATAATAATCTCCCTCACCATGACCATAATGATCATTACAATATTTCAAACCGTCAATATCGATAAAGCCAATGCTACATGACTGACAATTCTTCCAGAGTCTTTCGATCATTTGGTTAAATGCCCGCCGGTTCCCGATTCCTGTCAGCACATCGGTATTGCTTGATTTTTCCAGTTCCTCCTGATTGTGCTGCAGTTGCTCGATCATATGATTAAAGGAATCCGAAAATTCCCCCAGCATACGGACACGTTGGCGATAATCGCCGTTAGATACCCGTTCTGCCACCCATGAAAGATGTCGCAGATTACTCTGAATGCTTTTGATTTGTGCGGCCAGATGATTGTTTGGATCGCAGCTGCCCGATAGGTCTCCATCAGCCATCTGTGTCAGGATTCTTTGTTCTTCCTTCACACATTCTCCAAAGTATTCCAGTGCATTCGCAAATTCCTCCGATTTTCCTGATAACTGGTTTCTTGACAGACTCGCTTGCTCTGTATTAAATAGCAGCGCCCTTATATATTCCTGATAAATCTTTTCATCATGATTAATCATCATCGATATTTCCTTTAAACCTGCAAACTCTGCTTCCATTGGCCCAGCACTCTACCTCACGTACCTGAAAGCGTTTTCCTGCATACATTTCAAGAATTCCTGCAAGGAATCCTTCATCGTATCTGCATACAAGTTCACCGGTTGCCGGAAGTCCACTGCAATCCAGGTCCTCATGAACGGTTATGATAAATTCGCCTTTTTCAAAATCACACTCTTCCATGCGAAGAAGCCCTATCTTTAGTGCTTCCAGCGTGCTTGCAAGCACACTGATGAAGGTACTCTCATCCGCATCAAGAGGAAGTACATGCTTTGCAAATTCCGATCCGGCCAGAAATCCAGCCTGACGAAAGATATCATCTGCCTTGTCTTTCCCAAAATTTTTAAACAACACATCATTCATGCTGTATTCCAGAAGTCGGTATACTAACACCGGCATGGATTCTCCCAGATGCTTACGTCCCTTTTCAATATCGCCAAGTTTATCCCAGGAAAATCGATAGTGACTTTCCGGATCCGTCTCAAATATATTCTTCATGTCTGTTTTTTCCTTTAATCAGCTCGTAAACAATGATCCAACCGTCCTGCGTGTCATTAACAGAATGGGATTTATACCATCAGTCGACATTTCCGAACATATTTTATCATACCATGCAATCCTATGTTTTACAAGCATTTGAAATTGTTGCGACGACCGGAGTGGAACGCAGACTTCGAACCGTTCGAGCCCGGCAGGGCTTGAACATACAAAAAAGAGGACATCCACACTGGATATCCTCTCATCTAGAGCACGAGACGGGATTCGAACCCGCGACCCTCGCCTTGGCAAGGCGATACTCCACCACTGAGCCACTCGTGCAAACATACCTTCAAAACCACATATTGAAATCCATCTTCACCGTTTCTTCAACCAACCAGACCTTCCTGGATAAGCCCTCGACCGATTAGTAACAGTCAGCTCCACACATTACTGCACTTCCACCTCTGCCCTATCTACCTCGTCGTCTTCAAGGGGTCTTACTTCTTTCGAATGGGATATCTCATCTTGAGGGGGGCTTCACGCTTAGATGCCTTCAGCGTTTATCCCTTCC
>CABVBU010000013.1 GCA_902496665.1 uncultured Clostridium sp.
CAAGAGTAAACTCCACTGCCCTTTGGAGAAGTGGAATTTAAATTTTCATTTTAGGCTTCGCATTCCAGGCAAATCACCATCTTGTCTTTTTTTACTTTGCATGGTAAACTGATTTCACCTCACAATGGTTCTACCATACTTGAAACGAAAATACTGACCCCGGAAAAAAATAACCGGTCCTGACGGAAAGACGGCTATGATTCCGAAGATCGCCATAATCCACACGAGTTTTATGGTAAATCTATTCTTCGTAAAGTCCATCCGACGTTTTGAGATCACGCTGTCCGATGGAACCGTCCTGCCGATTCCGGACAGAAAATATTCGAAGCTCTCAAAATTATTGCAGGAATGGGGAAAATAGATATGAGTTACAATACAGATTTCCTGATCGCAGCCATGATCATCCAGCTCATCGTTCTGTGCCATTTTTCCGCCCAGAAACGTCCGGATGACCTGAACAACCAGCTTTTTCTGATCCTTTCGGTCCTCGTGAGCCTGGATATCGCCTTTGAGGTTCTCAGTACCTGCTATATTAACTTTGAACACGCCGGGCCCAGACTGGGCGCAATGTTTACAACAACGGTCTTCTACCTGTTCCAGGCCCTGCTGCCCTTCGTCCTGATCTGTTATGTCCGTTCTCTCCGGGCAAATAAGATCCTTTCCCCAAGTGAGATGCTTGCCTCCTCGATTCCTACGCTCGTTCTGGTCTGCATCATCTTCGGGAACCTGAAGACCGGAATCCTGTTTTCCTTCGATTCATCCATGAATTACATAAGAGGACCCTGGTACATGCTCATGTACTTCTCTGCCCTCTGCCATCTTCTCACCACCCTCATCCTGACCTGCCTGTGGCGGAAGATCCTTGGACTGTCCAAAGTCCTGGTCCTCATTGAGATCCTCATCCTGCTCGCGTCCAGCGTCATTGTCCAGGCATTCTGCCACCAGCTTCTGATGACCGGTTTCGGGCTGAGTCTGGGAATCCTGGCGCTTTTTATCACGATCAACAATCCGCACGCGAATACGGATAACCTGACCGGTCTCTACGATAAACCATACCTGTTAAGAAAGTTCAGCGAAATGCTGTCCAACCGGAGGATCTTCCAGGTCATCACCGTGAATCTGTATCAGATCAACCACATCAACAAGGTGACAGGCGTGGATGGCGGTGACCGCCTGATCCTCTCCGCCGCGAGGCAGCTGCACCGGCTCTGTGGAGACAATGTGTTCCGCATCTCCGGAAAACGATTTCTCATCTTCACGTTCTCCCAGGAGCAGTTTGAACTCTATCTTGATGAGCTGGAGAATTTATTCCATCCGGATACAGCCCCATCGGGAACAGCTGTCTCCTCCCCGGTCATCATCAGCGGGATCTTTCATGCGGAACGATTCGAGGATGGCGGTTCCATCCTTGATTATGCGCAGTATCTGGAATCGCTCGCGCCGAACACCGGGCTCAATGAGACCGTCCGGGATACGGACAAGACCATGGAGCGCTTCCTTTACCTGAAAAAGGTGGAGCAGTTTCTGCACACTGCGATCGCGAATGATCTGTTTGAGGTCTACTACCAGCCCGTATATTCCCTGAAGGAGAAGCGCTACATCACGCTGGAGGCATTGAGCCGTCTATATCACCCGGAGCTCGGCTGGATCCCTCCGGACATTTTTATCCAGATCGCCGAAAAGAATAATCTGGTCGACAAGATCACGATTCTCCAGTTCCGCCGGATCTGCCGTTTTATCCAGGAGCACCCGCTCCTCACAGACAGACTCTGCAATATTAAGATGAACCTCTCCCCGTTAGACCTGATCCAGACAAACAGCAGCACCCACCTGATCCGGCTTATGGATGAATATGGGGTCAAACATTCTTTCATCCAGTTCGAGATCACAGAGACCGTCGCAACAGAGTACAACAGCGCGCTCAATAAGGCGGTCGATGACTTCGCGGATTCCGGAATCGGTCTCTGCCTCGATGATTTTGGCTCCGGATACGCGAACCTGAATACGGTCATGCAGCTTCCATTTTCCGCGATCAAGCTGGACCGTTCCCTCTTAAGCAAAATCTGTGAGGATCCGCGCTCCGCGAACTTCTATCACAGCATCGTGTCTTCCTTCCAGAATATGGGATTCCATGTGATCTCCGAGGGTGTGGAGACAGATGCCGAGGTGAAGCTTTTAAGCGACTACGGTGTCGACATGATCCAGGGCTTCTATTTTTCAAAACCACTCCCGCCGGAGAAGCTCCTTGATCTTCTGGAAAAATCATAAAAATATTTTTAACGCGATAGCCCCTTGATTTCAGCTTTCCTAAGGACTGTACTACTGCCCGTCCCAAAGAACGGTATCGCAAACACTATTACTGTCTACACTGATTCTTTCCCAGATATCCTGCCGGATCTTTTTATTATTTGTTTATGTTTGCAAAAACTGTCGAAAATAAAAAGTTTTTGCACTATAATGCAATTACTTGAATATGCTGATAAGTTTTCAGGATACAGAACCGGTCAAGGTGATTATCGGTATTAGCTGCTGCAAAACATCCGCGATAACTACGAAAAAATCGTTTTGTCGCTTGAACCTGGGCTTGATGCCTCCTATGACGGCATCAGATCCGAAAATCTCATAGATTGGCTGCTCAATCAATAAACTCTGTATTTCAGAGCGCAGCCAAATAAACTCCGCATATTCATTCATGAGCCGTCAAAAGGCATAGCATCCACGATCTTTCGATACAGGAAAAGCACGCAGACGTTTTGCATCTGCGTGCTTTTCCTGTATCTGTAATTTAACTGACACTTTATTTATTCTTCCAATGCTCCGTATGCAGCAGCATATGCGCCTTATGGGACATCGGCTTTCCAAAGAAATCACTGTAGATCTCCCTGATATCCGGGTTCTCGTGAGAGTAACGGATATCGGCTTTTGCGTCCAGCGCATAGAGCTTTCTGCCTCTCGCAAAGGCCAGCTCCTCTCCGTCATGGATCGGCTGTCCGCCTCCGCCAACACAGCCACCGGGGCAGGCCATGACTTCCACGAAGTCATAGTGGACCTCGCCGCGCTCGATCTGCTGTAAGAGTCTTCTCGCGTTTCCGAGTCCGCTGACCGCCGCAATGCGGAGCCTGATATCACCGATGGCAAATTCCGCTTCCTGAACTCCGGCATTCTCCTGAAAACCTCCGCTGCGGACCGCTTTAAAAGCGTCTGCAGGTGGGTTCTCGCCCTTTAAGGTAAAGTATGCCGTGCGGAGAGCCGCCTCCATAACACCTCCGGTCGCTCCGAAGATCACGCCCGCGCCGGTTCCCGCATGCATCGGGCTGTCACCAGGAATCTCCACTAAGGTATCCGGGCGGATATGGGCGGAGCGGATCATCTTCACAAGTTCTCTTGTTGTGAGAACCGCATCCACATCATGTCCGGCATACTCGCCGTAGAAGAGATCCATCTCCCGCTCGCCCTTCTTTGCCACACACGGCATGATGGAGAGCGTAAAGATCTGATCCGGAGAAACACCAAGCTTTTCCGCGAAATATGTCTTCATGACTGCGCCGAACATCTGCTGCGGGGATTTCGCCGTGGACAGATAATTTACCATGTACGGGAACTGGGTCTTCGCGAAGCGCACCCAGCCTGGACAGCAGGATGTGAACATCGGTCTTTCCTTCAGCTCACCACTCGTAAACCGTTTTATAAACTCCGTGCTCTCCTCCATGATCGTTAGATCCGCAGAGAATACCGTATCAAAGGTATAGTTCACGCCCATGCGTTTTAAGGCATCGAAGATCTTTCCGACCGGTGCATCCTCGCCCGCCAGGCCAAGTTCCTCGCCCCAGGCCGTGCGCACCGCCGGGGCCACCTGTGCCACAACGATCTTATCCTTATTTTCAATTGCCTCCCAGACCTTCTCCGTATCATCTCTCTCGGAGAGCGCGCCTACCGGGCAGTGGGTGATGCACTGGCCGCAGAGGGCACAGTCGGACTCCTCGATGGTCTTGTGGCATGCCACGTTCACGGTGGTTCTGGAACCGGTACCTTCCACATCCCAGATGCTGAGACCCTGGATCTTATCGCAGACCTGCACGCAGCGCATGCACTTGATGCACTTCGCGGAATTGCGGATCAGCGGGAAGTTCTTGTTCCATGGCTGGTACTCCGGCTCCTGTTTGAACGGAATGTCCAGGATATTCAGGTCATAGGCAACCTGCTGCAACTGGCAGTTTCCGTTTCTCGGACAGACAACGCACCGGTTATCATGCTGGGATAATAATAACTGTACCGTATTTCTTCTATGATTTCTGACCTTCGGGCTGTTGGTGTAGATCACCATGCCGTCCTTCACCATGTTGTTGCAGGATGTGATCAGTTTCTCTTTTCCTTCCAGCTCCACGACGCAGACTCTACAGGCCGCGATCTCGTTGATCCCCTTTAAGTAGCAGAGCTTCGGAATCGGGATCCCGTTTCTCTCAGCCGCTTCCATGATCGTGATATTTTCCTCTGCCGAAATCTGTTTTCCGTCGATGATTATATTTACCATAATGTACTCCTGCCTCCTTTAAAGATTCCGTATCCGAAATGGTCGCAGCGCAGGCACCGTCCGGCTTCCTGCTTCGCCTCCTTCTCGGTCATGCAGTTCTCCACTGCGTTGAAATCACAGACGCGCTCGCAGGCATCACGTTCCGTTAAGTTCACGCGTCCGCACGGGGTCTTGTCTTTCAGGCTCGCCTCCGGGATCTCCACACCGCTGGTGATCTCGTGATGGTAGCCGAGGTATTCATCGATGTTAGCCGCAACAACCTTCGCCGCCGCGATGGCTTTGATAACGGAAGCCGGGCCGCTGGAGCAGTCGCCACCCGCAAATACGCCAGGCATGTTCTCAAAAGCGCCGCTCTTTAAGGTGACGATCTTGCCGCGGGATACCGGGATTCCGGCCTTCTCGAAATGTCCGGACTCGATATCCTGTCCGATAGCCTTGATGAGGATGTCACACGGGATGTAGACATCCGGCTCGCCCGTCGGCTTCACGCTGGCACGTCCATCCTTGATCGCGCTGATCATCTGCGGGGTCGCGTAAATGCCGTGGATCTTGTGATCCTCGCCGACATCCAGGGACGCCGGGGCCTTTAAGGTCACGATCTCGATACCTTCAGCGACAGCGCCCTCGATCTCTCCCGGCAACGCTGTCATATCATTTCTTCGTCTTCTATATAAAATGCTGACTTTCTTCGCACCCAGTCTCTTCGCCGTTCGGACCGCATCCATGGACACGTTTCCGCCGCCGATGACAACGACTTCTTTTCCGGTCAGATCGATGATCTCGTCTTTTCCAACACTTCTTAAGAACTGTACTGCGGAGAGCACGCCGTCCGCGTCCTCGCCCGGAAGTCCAAGCTTCTTATCCGTGCTGGCACCGATAGTGATGAGCACCGCGTCATACTGTTCCCGAAGTTCCTGGATCGTAATGTCCACGCCGATCTTTAAGCCCTGTTTTACTTCCACTCCTGTCTTTAAGATCGCGTTGATATCGTCATCCAGCCGCTCCTTTGGGAGACGATAGTTCGGGATTCCGTAGCGGAGCATGCCGCCGAGCTTCGGAAGCATCTCATACACGGTGGTCTGATGTCCCATGAGCTGCAAGTAGTAAGCTGCGCTTAAACCACCAGGGCCGCCGCCGAGGACAGCGACCTTCTTTCCCGTTGACGGGGCGCATTCCGGCGGCTCCACAAATCCGGCATAGTCTGCCGCGAACCGCTTTAAACCCCTGATATTTACAGCGTCGTCCACCATGTTCCGGCGGCATCTTGCCTCGCAGGGATGCTCGCAGATAAAGCCGCAGGTGGTCGGGAACGGGTTGTCCTTACGGATCAGGCGGATCGCGTCGGCGTATCTGCCTTCCTCCACCAGTGCCACATAGCCCGGAATGTCCACATGGGCCGGGCAGATCGCGACACAGGGAACCGGCTGGTTGTATGTACAGGTACAGCGCCCGTTCTTGATGTGCTCTACATAGTCATCGCGGTAGCCGATAAGTCCCTTGTAGACCATATTCGCCGCCTCATAGCCGATAGCACAGTCGGCGGAGTCCATGATCGAAAGCGCTGTCTTTTCCATAAGATCCAGCGTGTCCATTGTCGCTTTTCCGTTTAACACATCCCGGATCAGCTGGTTTAACTGTCCGAGACCGATCCGGCACGGCACACACTTTCCGCAGGTCTGCGCATGGCACAGCTCCAGAAATGCTCTGGCCATATCAACAGGACAGAGCCCAGGCGGGCTCGACTCGATTCTTCGTTCCAGATCTTTATAAAGTCCCTCCATCACGATCCGCGCGCGGGTCGGGGACATGATCTCCAATCTGCTCATATGATCCTCTCCTCTGCAATCTTTTTTTCATCGGTCACACCTGCTTACGCAGGCATGTCTGCTTTCCCCTCTATGGCTTATTGAATTTGTTTCTTAACATATTGTCGATTCTATCACATGATTATTAAATAAATCAAGTATTTTATGCATTTCGCTTAATAATCTTTTGTTTAACGTTAATTTTTAGACAAATTCATAAATATGATCGTGACCGTTACAAAAAACAGGGGATAGCAAATACTATCCCCTGGAAAACAATCCCATCAAAATCAGTTCATTTTTATTAAAGCATATTGGCAAATACACCTGCTATCATAACAGATGTTATGGTAACTGTAACGAACCCACCTACGATCATTGGCGCAAACATTTGTCCCATGCTGATAACCATCAAGGGCTTCTTCCCCTTCTTCAAAGCAACAGTATACTGTACCCTTTAATTGTTCACGTATCTGGGATAATACTTTTATCGTTGTCAGCATCATAGCCATATGTGCATCATGACCGCAAGCATGGCATACCCCAGGTTTCTGGGAAACACATGCTTTAGGCTGGATCAGATTATCAGTATCCTCCTTCACTGGAAGAGCGTCCATATCGCAGCGGAGCAGATGATGTTTTCCAGGCTTTTCCCCTTTTATAATAGCTACCAGCCCCGTTCCGGCAGCCAGACGGTACTCCACTCCCATTTTTTCAAGTTCACTGATGATTGTCTTGCGTGTCTCAAATTCCTTATTTGACAGTTCCGGGTTCATATGAAAATATCTGCGCATTTTGATCAGGTAATCTTCCTGCTCTTTTACCAGTTTAAGGATATCAGGATCATTCATTCTTTCTTCTCCTCCCTACATTTATAAAGCATCAAGTGCCTCTGCGATCCGGTTCAAAGCCTCTTCAAGCTGTGCTCTCGGGCATGAGAAATTAATACGCTGAAAGCCGCCTGCTTCCCCATTAGGCCCAAATTTAGGTCCATCATCTGTTGCCACTTTTGCTTTATGGCACATAAAATCCCATAATTCCTGATCTGTCATTCCATAAGCCCTGAAATCCAGCCAGCCAAGATACGTTGCTTCCGGAATACGATATTTCACCTTTGGCATCCGTTTCTGGATAAAATCTGCTATAAACTGTGCATTACCCCGTAAATATTCTTTTAATTCTTCCAGCCACTCCTCACTTTCATTATAAGCTGCGATCTGTGCTACCGCGCCGAATGCACCCGGCCATAAATAATATGGCTGCATTTTTTCCTGGAATGCTGCACGCATCTCATCATTTGGAATAATAATATCAGATACCAGCAGTCCGGCTACATTAAAGCTTTTAGACGGTGACATGCAGATAATGCTGTTCTGTGCAAATTTATCACTGATCGTTGCAAAGGATACAAACTCTCTGTCTGTCAGGATAAGATCTGAATGGATCTCATCTACTACAACCTTCACTCCATTATCAATACAGATATTTCCCATGCGGGTCAGCTCCTCTTTCGTCCAAAGGCG
Source organism: uncultured Clostridium sp. (assembly GCA_902496665.1). Taxonomy (GTDB): domain Bacteria; phylum Bacillota; class Clostridia; order Lachnospirales; family Lachnospiraceae; genus Pilosibacter. Next base: position 7,860 of record CABVBU010000013.1, read on the forward strand.
TCCGCTTGGATTTTGAGGGCTGCATACCAGGATCAGCTTTGTTTTCGGATCTTTTGCCTGCATTTCCAACTGCTCGAAATTCATCTCATAATAACCGTCTTTATTCACAAGGGCATTGTATACAATATGACGTCCTGTTTTATTAACATAATCATAGTAAGGATAATAAACCGGAGATTGGATGATAACGTTATCTCCTGGATCCGTGAACAATTCAATGGCAAATACAAGAGGAAGATTCAATCCCGGTGTATATGTGATCCATTCTTTTTTAATATCCCAGTGATTACGTCTTTTCTGCCAGTTAACGCAGGCCATGAGAAATTCATCCGCAAGATACCCATATCCATAATTCTCATGAGCCGCACGGTCCTGGATCGCTTTTGCCACTGCCGGAGCTGCCTTAAAATCCATATCTGCAATACCCAGTGGGATCACATCGCTCTCTCCATACATCTCCTGACGAAGCTTGGATGACCATTTAATAGACATAACCTTGGTACGATCAATGCAACTGTCAAAATCATATTTCATACAACATACCTGTCTGTGCTGATTCTGTAAAACATGTCCAATATATTAGAACAGGCGATTGGAAAATGACAGACTTTCAGACACAGCACATCCTTTCCTTTTTCTAATGAATGATATATAATACTGTTGTTGGGTTTGCAAACTCAATGTATAATATATTGTACTTTTTCTCCAATATATTGTCAATAGATAGGAGGATTTTTTGTTTTGGAAAAAATCAACGAAATTGTTGCCAACAATATAGCTATATTGCGCAAAAAAAATCGTTTAAGCTTAGAGGAACTTGGAAAACTCAGCGGAGTCAGCAAAAGTATGCTGGCACTGATTGAAAAAGGAGACGGAAATCCCACTTTGGGGATTCTCTGGAAGATTGCCAATGGACTTGGGGTACCTTTTGATGAATTAACAAGACGACCGGACCCAATGAACCATGTAGTTAAGATTTCTGAGATTGAACCAATTCCTATTGCAGATGGCACTGCAAGGAACTATTCTGTTTTTTCTGACGATAAAAACCGCCGTTTTTCTGTTTTTTACCTGGAAATGGACAAAGACTGCCATTGGAATTCCGAACCCCATTTACAGGGAACTATTGAATTTTTTACTGTTACAGAAGGTTCTGTGAAGATTATAAATGACGGAGAAGAATTCATCCTGAACAAAGGTGATGGTATCCAATTTCGCGGAGATGTTCCTCACAGTTACCAGAATATAGCTGACCGCCAAAGTATAGCGTACAATATTATGTACAATCCGTAAAATTATGTGGTAAATACCACATTGCCCACATTTCCAAAGACAATAAGGGAATTTTCTGTATCAGTATATATATAATGTACCCTATCACATTCTCGCGCCTCGCGCGGTCGCTTGCGATAATCTACATCTTCGTGCGAGTACGCATCATTGGCACGTTAGTGCCTTTTGTGTAATAGGGAATTCCTCGAAATTTCCTATTACACAAAAATACCGCCCGGAGGTTTTCCAGACGGCATTTTCATTTGTACTTATACTATTTTACAAGATATCCTCCATCAACCGGAATGATCGCCCCGCCAAGATAATCACTGGCGTGGGATGCGAGGAAGATACATGCACCCTTCATGTCATCGCCAGTACCCCAGCGATTTGCCGGAATGCGCTCGGTGATCTGCTGATATCTTGGATTCTCCGGGTCAAGCAGCGCGGAATTCATCTCTGTTGCCATATAGCCCGGCGCGATCGCATTGACATTGACGCCTCTTGCGATCCAGTCGTTGCTGAGTTCCTTGGTGAGCTGTGTCACACCTCCCTTTGCTGCTGTGTAAGCCGGAACAGTCTGTCCGCCAAACCAGGATACCATGGATGCGATGTTGATGATCTTTCCATATCCCTTCTTCAGCATGATCTTTGCAGCTTCCTGACAAAGAATAAATACAGAATTTAAGTTCACGTTGAGAACTTCATCCCACTCTTCAATCGGGAATACTTCTGCGCTATGACGTCTCTGGATACCATGAGCGTTTACGATAATGTCAAGATCGCCGCCGAGTGCTGCCACGCAATCGTTGAATCCCTGATATACCTGCTCCCGCTTACTGAAATCTGCTTTTACACCATGGCACTTGAATCCACGGTCGCAGAATCCTTTTGCCACATCATAGACCTTATCGGAAGTTCCGACGATCACGACCTCACATCCTGCTTCCATCAGACCTTCTGCCATTCCATAGCCAAGTCCTCTTGTTCCGCCTGTTACGATTGCTTTCTTTCCTGCTATGTTAAATAATTCCATGATCATGCTCTCCTTTTTATTATTATTAATCAAACAGAATTACCATCTTTTTCGCTGACTCATCCGGATGATCCATCAGATGGAAGACCTTGTCGATCTCGCTGAATTTGATGAATGTTGTTGCGATGCCTTCAGTGATATACTCACCCTTTTCCATTCTTGCGATCGTCGGCTGGAACGCATCCTGAGACATTCTGGATCCAATGATGTCAAGCTCTCTCTGATTGATCATCGCCTGCGTGATTCCCTCTTTTTCTGTACAGAATCCCATCGGTACCATGCGGCCCGCGTTGCAGAGGATACCCGGCTGCAGGCACATCGTCAGGGAGCCCGGGAAGCATGCAGAGTCAAACGCTACAGTGCAGCCATGTCCGTCTGTGATCTTCTGGATCTCCGCAACAACATCCTGAGTCTTGGAATTGATCACATAGTCAGCACCGTATTCTTTCGCGCGTTCAAGGGAAGAATCGCTGATATCACAGCAGATTACAGTTTTGCACCCCTTCGCCTTACATGTCTGTAAGATAATGGAACCGATTGTTCCGGTACCAAGGATAAATACGACATCATCTTCGACCACACGACCGCGTCCTGTGCAGTGGGAACCGATTGCAAACGGCTCAACAAGTGCCGCATCTTCCCACTTGACAGAATCGGAAATCTTGTATACTTCTTTTGCCGGCGCTGTGAAATACTGTCTCCAGCCGCCGTCTGCTCCGGAACCTCTTACTTTTACATGCTCGCACACGTTCTTTCTTCCATGCGTACACTGGTAACAGGTTCCGCAGGAAGAGAGAAGATCCACGATAACATGGTCACCCACTTTCACATTTTTTACATTTTTACCGATCTTTGCGATCACACCGGCGTTTTCATGTCCCGGAATTCTCGGATATGTAGAGCACGGATTGGAGCCATGCCAGATGTGATGGTCACTTCCGCATACACCTGCGGATTTCATCTGGATAAGGACTTCATCCTCGTTTGCAAGTTCCGGAATCTCAACCTCACGCACCTCATATTTATGCGGTTCTACAACAACGACTTCTTTCATCATTTCAGCCATAATTCATTCTCCTTTTTCTGAAAAGCTTTGTTTTATTTATAACCGGTTCATTCCATGTTATCCAATGATCGACGGGAGCAACAGTGAAATTCCCGGAACAAGTGCAAATAAGATTCCGCAGAGGATCTCTACTACAACGAACGGAACCAGATGCTTTGACACCTGACCTACGGACTGTTTGCTGATTCCGCATGCCACGAACATACAGGTTCCAAAAGGCGGTGTTGCCTGTCCCATTGCGAGGAGGAATACGAAGACAAGTCCAAACTGTACCGGATCGATTCCAAATGCAGCAGCGATCGGCGCAAGGATCGGACCGAGGATCAGGTTTGTTGCTCCAACTTCCAGGAACATGCCGCAGATCGTTAAGAGGATGATGATGATCGCCCAGAACATGTATTTATTGGAGACAAAGGCGAGCATGAAGTTCGTCACTGCCTGCGGGATCTGATAATAAGAGATCAGCCAGCCAAACATCTGTGCTGTCACAACAAGGATCATCAGGTTTGCAGTTCCCTCTGCTGTATTCTCAACAATCTCCCAGATCGTCTTCATGCTGATCTCGCGATAAACAGCAATGCATACGATCAGGCCATAAACAACGGCAACAACTGCGGACTCTGTCGGTGTAAAGATTCCGGCGTAAATACCTCCGAGAATGATGACCGGCATAATAAGCGCCCATACTGCGTCTTTAAAGGAAACAAGAAATCTCTTGAAGGAAAACTTGTCGGATTTCGGGAATCCGCATTTTTTCGCTTTGTAGTAAGCGTAGACGCAGAGGAAAATACTGCAGACAACGCCTGGAAGAATACCGGCCATTAAAAGTGCGCCTACGTCTGTTCCCGTGATATTACCGTAAATAACGAGCACGATACTCGGCGGAATTACAATTCCAAGCGTTCCTCCGATCGCCTGAACGGCTGCCGCATAAGATTCCGGATAGCCGCGCTTTACCATTTCCGGGTACATCAGTCCGCCGATGGCCGCTGTTGTAGCAACAGAGGAACCGGAAATTGCCGCGAAGAATGTGCAGGCAACGATGGATACCAGGGAGATTCCACCGGAGATCCAGCCGACGAGAGAATCTGCAAAGGCAACGAGACGTTTGGAAAGACCGCCCTTTGACATGACATCACCGGCGAGCATGAATGCCGGGATCGCCAGCATTGAGAAGCTGTTGGAGTTTGCGAAAATTCTCTGTGCGATCACTACAAATGTAAGCTTCGGGTCAAGAAGAACCGCTACAATACATGATAATCCCAATGCCCATGTAATTTCAAGTCCGCATGCCATGCCGACAAGCAGGACAACGATCAATGCAATAGCTGCAGTCTGCATCAGCCTACCTCCTTCTCTTTTCCAAATTCCTCCCAGGTATCTACGATCAATGCGAGGAAATTCATAATAAATCCGATAAACATGATCCCGTAAAGCAGGCTCATCGGAATTCCCATTGCCGGGCTGATCTGGTATCCACCGATCTCAATCAGTCCGTAGCCGCTGTACATAAGAATCAAACTGACATAAATGGCGATTCCTTTCCGGATCACATCCATAACATACTGTGCTTTTCCTTTCAGGTATCCGTCGATCAGCTCGATGCGGACAAACAGGTGATCTGTCGCCGCAAGGTTGATTCCAAGAACGATCAATGCCACAAACAGATATCTGGAAAGTTCCTCAGACCAGGTCAGGCTCTTAAATATAACAAATCTGCAAAATGTCTGTAAGAATACAACCCCAATCATCAGTAAAAGGACTGCGCCGATGATCGCTTTATTGATTTTCTGTACCTTTTTAAAGGCTGCTGCGAATTTTTCCATAACGCACCTCCTACTGATTTACTGACAGTGCCCGGATCTCAGAGATCATATCACCATACTGTTCTTCCCACTGCGCATACAAGTCTGCTGCCTTGTCGATGAACTGCTGCTTATCCGGATATGTGACGGTCATCCCCTGTTCCTTTAACTGGTCAACAGCTTCTCCATCCATCTTCCGGCTCAGCTCTCGCTCACTGATACTGCATTCTGCCATGACATCTGTAAAGATCTGTTTTGTCTCATCATCGAAGGATGCCCATGTTTCCGGACTCATAACGAGGAATACGGTCGAATACGCATGTTCCGTGATTGCAAGATGTTTGTTGACCTGTGCGACGTTGTTTGTCAGAATAACCGTTGCCGGATTCTCCTGTCCGTCGAGAGCGCCCTGCTGAAGCGCGGTGTACGCCTCGCCCCAGGACATCGGCGTCGCGTCGGCTCCCATGGCTTTCCAGAATGCGATATGTACCTGGTTCTCCATGGTTCTGATCTTAAGGCCGGAAACATCGTCTACGGAGTTGATATCACGCTTGCTGTTTGTCAGGTTTCGGAAACCGGATTCCCAGATTCCAAGTCCATAAAGCTGAACACCGGAAAGCTTGTCTAAAAATCTTGTTCCGATATCACCAAGGAACACCGCATCTGCCTGATCTGTCGATGTGATCAGATACGGAATGTCCAATGCCTGAAAATCACTGATGAAGTTTCCGATCGTAGACTGGTTTACGACTGCGATATCGATCGTTCCCATCTGACAGCCTTCGATCGTATCAATCTCTGCACCGAGCTGACCATTGTGGTACGTCTCAATCTTGTATTTTCCCCCGGTCTCCTCATAGATCCTGTCTGCGAAATGATCCATCGCCTGTCCGATAGCTCCGGTCTGAGAGGATGTCTGTGCCATTCGCAGCGTGATCGTTCCATCCGTGCTGTTCTTCTGATGACTGTCCTTGTAGATGCTGAATCCGCTGAGTACAACTGCTGCTGCGAGAATGCCCGCTGCTGCGAGAGCTGATGACTTTTTGCTCATTCCCCTTTAATCTCCTTTCCCTTTTCCGAAATCTACGGAGTTACAAGTGCTCCGTCGCGTCCTCTTGTCTGTGTCCACGTTGTCACGGTATTTTCACACGGATACTTTGCTGCCTCCGTTTCATCGATATCAACGCCCAGGCCTGGCTTATCATTCGCGTAAACATAGCCTTTCCGATACTCCGGCATACCCGGGAATACATCAAGAAGTGCGCCGTGCGGTCCTTTTAATTCCTGAATCACAAAGTTCGGCGGTTCGATTCCGGACCATTCCTGAACTCCGAAGTTCTGTGCCGCAAGGTCGATGTGAATGTTTGCCGCATGGGCTAACGGAGACATATCCCCCGGTCCGTGCCATGCTGTCCGAACACCGAACTGCTCTGCAAAGATCTGAAGCTTTCTCGCCGGTGTGATTCCTCCAACCTGACTGATATGAACACGGATGAAATCGATGAGCTGTTCTGCGATCACGGTTCTCCATTCATACGGATTGTTGAACAGTTCCCCCTGCGCGATCGGGATACTCGTCTGCTGTCTTAAATTTCTAAGCCAGGAGAGCTGCTCTAACGGAACCGGATCTTCCAGGAAGAAAAGGTCGTACGGTTCAAGTCCTTTCGCAAGTGCCACTGCATCAGCCGGAGCGATCCGCTCATGGACATCATGCACAAGCTGCATATCATAACCGATCTTCGCACGAATCTGTTCAAATAACCGGATTGTATCGCGGATGTATTTCTTAGAATCAAGATACAATCCGTCATGTGCGCCTTCCGGAGCTGTCTCAGGTGTCTGTCCATATGGAAGTCCGCCGTAACCGCCGCACTGGCATCTTAAGTGGGTAATCCCCATTTCCTGATACATCTGAATATTCTCGCAGATCTCGTTGATGTCCCGTCCGTCCACATGACGGTAGACAGGAATTCCTTCCCTGACTTTTCCGCCAAACAACTCGTATAACGGCATCCCTGCCATCTTTCCCTTGATATCCCAAAGTGCCATGTCGATTCCGGAGATCGCGTTATTTTCGATCGGACCATTTCTCCAATAGCCGTTCTGATGCATCAACTGCCACGTCTCCTCAATATTTTCAACCGGGCGCCCTACAAGCAGCGGCTTCATATACTCCTCAATCAGGTGCTTTACCGTCAGATGGCGGTAAGCAAAGGTTGCGCAGCCAAGTCCATACAGTCCCGGCTGATTTGTCTCGATCTTTACGACCACAAGATTGATTCCTTCCGGTGCCGTACAGATCACCCGGATATCCTTAATCTTTACTGACATCCCATATTCCTCCTCATCCTTTTATTTATGAAACATTGCCATAATCAGTTTATTGATTTTGCAGATTTTCAAGTTGTCTTGATCGTCTCTTAACTTGTTACTCATCGTACAAGTTAAGTTTTATTATCAAGGTGCCTTTTGCGCTGCAACCGACACCCTGTTTTACTCATTACTTATTTTTTTCCTGTTCCGCCTTCACAATCTTCGATCTTTCCAGACGTCTTCAATGTCTCAATCGAACCACCAAGATGCTGTTCCATCACATCACGAGCCCTTTCTGCATCATGATTTTTAAATGCTTCCAGGATCTCCGTGTGGTAGTGGAGTCCCGTCTCATATCCGAACAACTCATTCATTTGTTCATGGTTCTTTCTGGATTCCAGAAAAACTTTATGAAGACTCTTTTCCAGAAGCGGATTGCCGGAGGTCCGGCTGATAACTTCATGAAATTTCAGATCTGCACGGACAAATTTCGCTCGGTCTCCTTTAAATTCCTTCATCTGTTCCAGATAAACTTCCAGAGCGGCAACTGTTTTTTCATCGCAGTTTTCCATTGCGAGTACGCATGCCCCCGGCTCCAGAATCTTTCTGAATTCCAGTACTTTGCAGATATCCATACAATCTTCCGATGTGATCTTGTATTCTGCCTCATCCCAGTTTTCAACCTGAGTGTTGATCAGGAATGTTCCTTTTCCCTGATAGCTTTTCAGAACACCAATCCCGATCAGATATTGAAGTGCCGAGCGGATACTGGAACGGCTGACTCCAAGTTCCATAACCATCTGGTTTTCAGACGGAATCTTTTCGCCGATGTTCCATTTTCCGGATTCAATATTTTCCTTCAGATACTCAACGACCTGATCCGTAATATTGACTGTTTTTATTTTCATCCTCACGCGTTACCTGCTTCTTTATTATTCTGCTTACTTGGCGGATAAGATTGTTCTTTCACTTGTCAGACAACCTATGAGTTGATTATAGCCTATTTTTACCTAAAGTCAATACCCATTTTCAATATTTTTCGTTGTTTTTTACAGGCTGAACGGAATCTTTGCGGGGAATGTTGATATGTTCCATGCAGAAAATGACTGCCCATATGCAGCATCTTAACTCTATGTTACTCTGTATTGATCTGCCTCCGTTTTCTTGCATCTCTGAAACTTCCATGGTAGAATAGAAATGATGTGTACAGAAATTATCCACTCACCCGAAAGGAGACTTGTGATATGAAATCCGGAGAACATTTTGACGTGATCATCATCGGCGCAGGCCCGTCCGGAATCTTCTGCGCGTATGAACTGATCAAAGAAAAGCCAGAATTAAACATTCTGATGATTGAAAAAGGAAGACCGATCGAGAAACGTGTCTGTCCGAAGAGAAAAACAAAGGTCTGCGTGGGCTGCAAACCATGTTCCATCACCACTGGTTTCGCCGGAGCAGGAGCTTTCTCCGACGGCAAACTCTCCCTTTCCCCGGATGTCGGCGGAAATCTGCCGGAGATCTTAGGATACGATAAAGCGACAGAACTCATCAAGGAATCCGACGATATCTATCTGCAGTTCGGCGCTGACAAGAACGTCTACGGCGTTGACAAACAGCAGGAGATCCGCAAGATCCGTAAGAAAGCCATCAACGCAAACTTAAAACTCATCGAATGCCCGATCCGCCACCTCGGAACCGAGGAAGGTTATAAGATCTACACAAGGCTGCAGGAACACCTTCTCGCAAACGGAATCCACATGGAATTCAACACCATGGTCAAGGATATCATCATCGAGGACGGTGCCGCAAAGGGTGTTATCACCGATAAAGACGAGTCATACTACGCAGACGAGATCGTCTCCGCCATCGGACGTGAAGGTTCCGACTGGTTCTCCCACATCTGTGATGACCACGAAATCGATACCGAAGTCGGAACTGTCGACATCGGCGTCCGCGTTGAGGTCCGCGACGAGGTCATGGAGTTCCTCAACAAGAACCTCTACGAGGCAAAGCTTGTATACTACACGCCGACCTTCGACGATAAGGTCCGCACATTCTGTACGAACCCGTCCGGTGAGGTTGCTACCGAATACTATGAGAACGGTCTGGCTGTCGTAAATGGTCACGCTTATAAATCAAAAGAATATAAGACAAACAACACAAACTTTGCGATCCTGGTTTCCAAGAACTTCACAAAGCCGTTCAAGACCCCGATCGAGTACGGCAAACATATCGCCCAGCTGTCCAACATGCTCTGCGACGGAAAGATTCTGGTCCAGACCTTCGGTGATTTCCAGAGAGGCCGCCGCACCACAGAGGAACGTCTCTGCAGAAACAACATCATCCCGACCTTAAAGGACGCCGTTCCGGGCGATCTCTCCTTAGTTCTCCCGCACCGCATCATGGTGGACATCAAGGAGATGTTAAAGGCCCTCGACAAGGTAACTCCGGGTATCGCCAGCGATGAGACACTGCTTTACGGAGTGGAGGTTAAATTCTACTCCAACAAGGTCGTTGTCGATAAGGACTTCGAGACAAACATCCACGGTCTCCGCGCCATCGGTGACGGTGCGTCCGTGACCCGCGGACTTCAGCAGGCATCCGCGAATGGACTTTCTGTTGCAAGAAGTATCCTCGCGAGGATCGATCAGAAATAAGGCAGTAAAAAGCTTCCTTTGAATCTGTATGCGGAAAACTACACATATAAAATAGAAAAAAGAGCATCTTTGCGCTCCAATGTTTTAAGGCATTTTCCAAAACATTGGAGACGCAGGTGCTCTTTTCATATTTTATAAACAACTACTGATGACCACAGTGAGCGTTTTTCTTTCTCCTTGCATGCTGATGGGCTTCACAGCTATCTGGCCCTTTTATGCCCAATCCGACTTTTATTCCGCCGCCCCAAGATTTGAGTATCCCATCAGGTCCTCATCGACCTCTCTTGCGGCATTTCTTCCCTCACGGATCGCCCAGACCACAAGCGACTGGCCCCGGCGCATATCGCCCGCCGTGTAGATTCCCGGAATCTGGGTCCTGTGTCCGTCATTTTCTGTCTTTACCCGGAGACGCCCGTCAAGCTCCAAGCCGAAACCTTCCGCGGCATACTTCTCCGTGCCGAGGATCTCGCCGTCTGTGAATAGGACAGATGCCGGGCCGTCCCACGGCTCCATCATTGTTGCGTAATAGCGGTAGAAATCCTTTATCTCCTGCCGCATATAGCGGTCATGTTCCCACGGCGCCGGGATCGTGATCATGACAGCCAGCGGAAGATCCATGCCGCTCATGGTAAGGAATTCCAGCGCGTTGGAGATAGCTTACCATATTTTCAATTTTGTGCAAATATCACATTTTTACAAAATTGTCAGATTATCTGACAATTGTTCTCGTCGGTTTGTCTGTATAGTAGGGATATTTGTTTTTATCACAGAGACATTCTATGGATACGTCTAAAATTCCCTATTGATGCAGAAATCACAGCTCGTTATCGCAAAAAAAGACACTAAAAAAGTTTGCCAAATTTTGTTATCTTTCTTTGAGCACATTTTCTAATTCAAGCTGCATTACTGCCCTTATTCAGCCGTAATTCAATGTATGCATGATCCTTATTAAGGATTTTCCCTGTGAGTGTCCATTCCCAAATCCATTCCAAATCGGCTTCGCCGATGGGATTTTTACCTTCCAGCCTAAGTTTTCACTTTTACTTTCTTGGATGCGCTCCCTGGTACGCCTCTCTAACTGCGTTGTCCATGGCATATGCCGTGTACATCTGGGTGGATGCCAGATCGGAATGGCCCATCATGGTCTGGACGGCACGCATGTCAGCGCCATTGCTTAAGAGATGCGCCGCGAAAGAATGGCGCAGAGTGTGAGGTGTGATGTCTTCCTCGATTCCTGCCCGGTCCCCGTAGTATTTGATAATCTTCCAGAATCCCTGGCGGCTCATGGCTCTGCCGTTGTAATTTGTAAACAGCAGTTCCGAGCGTGTTCCTTTTAAGAATGTCTCACGGGCAGACTCCAGATATTTCGCAAGAGCGTCCTTCGCCGCATGGCCAAAGGGAATCATCCGCTCCTTGTGCTCATCGCGGCAGGTGATAAAGCCAATGGACATATTTACATCGGAGAGCTTCAGATTCACAAGTTCCGTCACGCGGATCCCTGTCGCATATAAGAGTTCCAGCATCGCCTTATCCCGGATCTCCTTCGGATTCGCGCCGGACGGCTGCTCCAGGAGTTTCGTCACCTCGTCAACTGTGAGGATCACAGGCACCTTTTTCTCGATCTTCGGTGCATGCATCGAATCTGCCGGATCACGGCGGATCTTTCCTTCCTTAAACAGCCAGCCAAAGAACGATCTCGTGGATGCCAGTGCCCTCGAGACTGTCGACGCTGCTTTTCCTTCTTTCTCCAGGAAAAGGATATAGGAATTTAACGCCGTCTTTGTCACTTTCCCGCAGTCTGTGATTCCGTTTTCCTCCAGATAATCTGCCATCTTTAACAGATCTCTCTGATAAGAAAGCGTTGTATTCTTTGACGCGTGTTTTTCTTCCTCCATATAGTTTATGAAGGTTTGAATTTCCTCTCTCATACCTTTTCCCCGTTCATTTCCAGACACAGTTATCCGCGCTTTTCACGATCCTATACGAAATCATAACTATTCAGCAGCTTCACCAGCTTATGTTTTCTCATGGTCAGCGCAGTAAGTGCACAAATCTACAGAACAGTTACACAAAATTTTTCTGTTCGAAATTTTCAGCATCTGTGTCTATACACGTTTATATTCTATCTGTTCTTAAGTTTCACGATGTCTGCCTTTGGGAAACAGGGGACATAAGCCCAGATTTTCCACCAGCACCCCAGATACACTGTTTTTCCCGGCAAAACCAATATTTTTCTACATTATAGTCCCATTTTAGGGCAAAATCAAACGGATTTTTCCCACTTGGATCCCATTTTAGACTGTTTTACATAACTAATCGCTAGATATGGAACTGTATATATCCACAATGGCAATATCTTGTCAAAATGCGCAAAATTTTTTTTATAAAAAAAGGGCTGAAATCCACGATTTTCAGATATGCCTTTCTAAAACAGTTGAAAGATCAACGCAGAAAAATTTGGATTTATGAATATCTCAGATATAATTCCAAGCACCATAAAAAATACCATCATCCATAACCTGATCTTCTCTTTTCCATCCGCCTGCTCCATGATCATGATCCATAAAAGGTAAGCCGCCAGTGTATAAAAGAATCCCTGTGGAAATACAAGTCCGAAAAAGCGCAGGATCCCATAAATTCCCGCGTGCATCGTCAACACACAGACAGCGATTGCGGATGTAAATGCCAGATAGACTGCTCCCGCGTAAAACAGGATTCTGGCAAAAACTGCCTGACAGATCAGAGTTCCCAATAAAATCCACACAAACCGTTTTTTCAATACCCCCACAAACAGACTGTACCGGTCCGCCGACACGATCTCCGATGATGTGAGGATCCCGGAGAACCAGCTTTCAAGTGTGCTTTTCATCTCTGCGCTCATCTTATTGAAGAAAACTGTCCCCAGAACGGTCCCTAAAAATAAAAAAAAGGACAGCCAGAACATCTGACTGTCCCAAAATCTCCGATGCCTGTGAATTCCGGCCATAGCGATACCGTCCATGTTCCTTTTTCACAATGTATGCGCATATGGGTCTACTTTATCCACAGGATTTGTAACTATTCAGTACCTTCATAGTTACGTGCAAAAATCCATTCCAGATCAGCTTCGCTGATGGGATTTTTGCCTTCCAGCCTATGTTTTCTTACGGTCAGCGCAGCAAGTGCGCAGACCTACTGAACAGTTACCAGGATTTTTTCTAATTGCAGCAATCTTTCCCCAGGCAGCCAGCCCTATCCCCACTGACACTTTCTGGCTACTGCTTCTGCCATTTTTTCTATCGAATTCCTTCTCTCTGAGCGTACGCAAGGATTGCCGCAATCGTCTTCGCGTCTGTCATCTTGCCGGTGTAGATCATCTCAAGAAGATCCTTTACTTCCCACTCTTCCACATCAATACTCTCATCCGCATCAAGATGCTGCTTTGACGGGATCAGATCTTTTGCGATATAGACACCGATCTGCTCATCACAGAAAGCCACTGTCGTGTTGACTGTCATCAGGAATTCCAGGGTTTCGCTGCGGAATCCTGTCTCCTCCTCAAGTTCTCTCGCCGCGCACTCAATCTTCGGCTCATCCGGCGCATCAAGTTTTCCTGCCGGAATTTCCAGCGTGAACCGGTCTAAGGCATTCCGGTACTGGCGCACCATGAGGATTTTTCCGTCCTTTGTCACCGGAAGAACGGCTGCCGCGCCATCGTGATGGATATAGTCATACACTTCCTCGATTCCGTTCGCGACAACGGTATCCCGGTAGATCTTTAAGATCGTTCCGGTGTAGGCAAGATCACGTTTTAAACGAATTGTTTTTTCCATACTGAAGTCTTTTTCCTTTCATGAATGTATCTGCTAACTGCCTGAACAGATTATCAGCCTTTTAACTTTTTATTCTTCTCAAAGTTTGCATCACACGCCTTAATGATCGCACCGCGGAATCCGTTCTCCTCAAGGGCAGCAAGTCCCTCGATAGTGGTTCCTCCCGGTGAGCATACCATATCCTTTAATTCTCCCGGATGCTTTCCTGTCTCCAGGACCATCTTCGCGCTTCCTAAAACGGCCTGGGCAACCATCTTGTAAGCGGCCTGGCGCGGAAGTCCGTTCTTTACGCAGCCGTCAGCCAGCGCCTCGATAAACATGTATACATAGGCCGGGGAGCATCCGCTGGCGCTGCCAACAACATCCATCAGCTTCTCATCCACTTTCTCCATCTTTCCGAAAGAAGTAAAGAATCCGTCGATGACATCCTTTTCCTCATCGTTAAACAGCGCCTCATCGTAGCTCACCCCGGACATTCCCTCGCCGACCATAGCCGGTGTATTCGGCATGGAGCGGACGATTCTCGCGCTGTCTCCGAGACCTGCCTGGAGATCCGCGATCGCATATCCAGCCGCGATGGAGATCACAACCTGATCTTTCCTGATCTTTCCGTTTAATTCCTTAAAAACTGTCGGAAGTACCTGCGGCTTTACTGCCAGCACCAGGTATTTTACCTGCTCTGCGCAGTCAGTTGCTGTTGAGACATGGGCAACACCTGTCTCCTCTGTAATTTTCTGCATCTTTGCCTCATGGGCGCTTGTGAAAAGCAGCTCTTCCGGCTTATATGTCTTTAAAAGTCCCCGCATGATAGCGGTTCCCATGTTTCCCATTCCGATAAAACCAATCTTTGCCATATCAATATTACCTCCTGTTTTATATTCTCTGTTATCTCTCATCTGCAGCAGACCGATCTTTGCTCATATTGCAAAAGCTTCGGCAGCACAGAGACTTCTAAATTTCCTGTTAAAAAAACCGCTGCCATACAGATTCTCTCTGCACAGCAACGGCTTTCATTTTTATTTCGCGTAATCGGTAACTCTGGACTCGCGGATCACGTTGACTTTGATCTGTCCCGGATACTCCAGGCTCTCTTCGATCTTCTTGGATATATCTCTTGCGAGAAGAACCATATCGTCATCGCTGATCTGCTCCGGTACTACCATAATGCGCACTTCGCGTCCCGCCTGGATCGCAAAGGACTTGTCTACTCCCTTAAAGGAGTTTGTGATATCCTCAAGCTGCTTTAAGCGGTTCGTGTATGTCTCCAACGTTTCTCTTCTTGCACCCGGTCTTGCAGCGGAGATCGTATCTGCTGCCTGAACGATGCAGGAAATAAGGTTCGTCGGCTCAACATCGCCATGGTGGGATTCCACAGCATTGATAACGATCGGGGACTCTTTGTATTTCTTACAGAGTTCCGATCCGAGCTGTACATGGGAACCTTCCATCTCATGGTCAACGGATTTTCCAATGTCATGTAATAAGCCGGCACGCTTTGCCATTCTGACGTCAACACCAATCTCGGCTGCCAGTAAACCGGATAACTGTGCGACCTCGATGGAATGCTTCAATGCATTCTGACCATAACTGGTTCTGAATTTCATCTTGCCGAGGAGCTTGACGAGCTCCGGATGGATATTGTGAATACCGACCTCAAGGATTGCGGCTTCACCTTCCTCGCGCATCATGTTTTCAACTTCCTTCTGCGCTTTCTCCACCATCTCTTCGATTCTCGCCGGATGGATACGTCCATCCACGATCAGTCTTTCAAGAGCAATTCTTGCAACTTCACGTCTTACCGGATCAAAACCGGATAATACGACAGCTTCCGGTGTATCATCGATAATGAGTTCCACACCTGTCATTGTCTCGAGAGTACGGATATTACGTCCTTCACGTCCAATGATGCGGCCCTTCATCTCATCACTCGGGAGCTGAACGACAGAAACTGTAGTCTCAGCCACATGGTCAGCTGCACATCTCTGGATGGCAGTAACCACATATTCTTTGGCTTTTTTGTCAGCTTCTTCCTTTGCTTTGGCTTCTAATTCTTTGATGAGCTTTGCGGTGTCGTGTTTTACATCTTCCTCTACGGATTTCAGAAGATATTCCTTCGCCTGCTCGCTGGTAAGTCCGGAGATCTTCTCCAGTTCTTCCTGCTCCTTAGCAAATAATTCCTCGACCTCGGAAGAACGCTTTCTTAAAGTCTCTTCCTTCGCGGCAAGACTGGATTCTTTTCTCTCCATTGCCTCAGATTTTTTGTCGAGGTTTTCCTCTTTGCTCAGTACGCGGCGCTCATAACGCTGGATTTCGGCTCTCCGTTCTCTGGTTTCCTTCTCAAGCTCGTTTTTCGCTTTTAAATTCTCTTCCTTCGCTTCCAGGAGAGCTTCTTTCTTCTTCGTCTCGGCGACCTTCAATGCTTCATCTATTATTTCTCTGGATTTTTCCTCTGCGCTACCGATCTTGCTTTCATAACTGTTCTTGCGGTAAGCGACAGCCACGACCCAGGTAATAGGAGCCACAATAATTGCTGTTATAATAACGCTGATTATTGGTGACACAGGAGCACCTCCTTTATTTAGTTTTCATTGTACTAATTACAACACTTCAATTTTAAACTGTTTTATGCATTATGTCAAGTATAATGCCCTCATTCCGGGTACTTCTGTGCATCCCCACGAAGCCTGTCATATGCTGTCCTGTGGGGCCGGAAACAGCTCTATTCCCACTGCTTCATCGCGCTGTTGATCGCGTCGTATGAAAAACCTTTTCGCGCCAGAAATGCGTAAATCTTCTGGCGCTTCGCGGGATCCGGCTCCTCCGGATCATAATTTTTCTTTCTCAAAAGCCCGAGGATCTGGGCAGACTCATCCACCTCCATATCCTCGAAAACCATCTCCACCAGGTCATCGCCGACGCCTTTCTGGCGAAGGTCAAATTTCATCTGGCGGATGCTCTTTTTGTGGTCGTTTTTCTCCACATACCGCCTCGCGTAATCCTCATCATCCAGATATCGGTAATGTTTCAGAAAAAGAACCGCATCTTCAACAGAGGCTGGCGAAAACTCCTGTTCCGCCAGCTTCCTGCGCATTTCATTTTCTGTTTTTCCGGAAAACTGAAGATAGTAGAGACCTTTGTTCCGCGCCTCCCGAAATTCCTCCGGAACCGCGTCTCCATCCGCACCGGCATACATTTTCTGCTCCCGGTGCTCTTCCTGCCGCCATTCTTTCATCTATGCTTTCCTGTCAGAACTGCCTTCCTGACTCAAGCTTCTTTCTAAAGTGTCGTACCTGCCAGACAGTTCTCTTTTTCATCATTATTTTTATTACTCGTCAGCTTCCGCAGCCTCACCAGCCGCCGGTGCCGCAGCCGCCTCACCTGGAACAGTATGCTGTGCTTCCAGTCCATGGAGCTCTCTCACCTGGTTCTCGATCTCCTCGCAGATCAGCGGATTCTGCGCAAGATAGGTCTTCGCGTTCTCGCGTCCCTGGCCGATCTTCGCTCCTTTATACGCGTACCAGGAACCGCTCTTCTCGACGATATTCGCGTCGGCAGCCAGATCCAGGACATCGCCCTCGCGGGAAATTCCTTTTCCGAACATAATATCAAACTCTGCCTCTTTAAATGGCGGAGCGATCTTATTCTTTACAACTTTTACACGGACGTGGTTTCCGATCACCTCGCCGCTCTGCTTTAAGGACTCGGTTCTTCTTACGTCAAGACGAACGGAAGAGTAGAACTTAAGGGCGCGTCCACCAGTGGTCGTCTCCGGGTTTCCGAACATAACGCCGACCTTCTCACGGAGCTGGTTGATAAAGATCACGATACAGTTTGTCTTGCTGATGATCGCGGTCAGTTTTCTTAAGGCCTGGGACATTAAGCGAGCCTGTAAGCCGACGTGGGAGTCACCCATATCACCGTCGATCTCCGCCTTCGGCACGAGGGCCGCTACAGAGTCCACGATCACAATATCAACGGCACCGGAACGAACCATCGTCTCTGTGATCTCTAAAGCCTGCTCGCCGTTATCCGGCTGGGAGATATAGAGATTGTCGATATCGACACCGATATTCTTCGCGTATACCGGGTCAAGCGCGTGCTCCGCGTCGATGAAGCCAGCGATTCCACTGCGCTTCTGGACTTCCGCTACCATATGGAGAGCGACCGTCGTCTTACCACTGGACTCCGGTCCGTAGATCTCAACGACACGTCCCTTCGGAACGCCGCCGAGGCCAAGTGCGATATCAAGGCTTAAGGAGCCGGTCGGAACTGTCTCGATATTCATATTTGCTCCGGAATCACCGAGCTTCATAACGGAACCTTTTCCGTAAGCTTTTTCAATCTGTGTGAGAGCCGCGTCAAGGGCTTTTAATTTATCATCTTTATTCATATTCTTCCTCCAAGATCCGGCCCCGCAGTCTTTTCCGCGTCCCCGGATATCCAATGATCACTGATTTTCCAATCCGTATATTTCTTCACATACTTCACAACCGCGAAAGCGCATTGCCGTATGCGAACAAGTGTTCTGTACCTGTTAATCATAATATAATCCATGTAAAAAGTCAACTGTTTCTTATCATTCCGACCGCTTTTGATCAAACCGCAGTTACTGTTCACGCCTTGCGCAAACAGTAACTGATTTTGCCGATGCTTCGCATTCCAAATCGGCAAAATCCACTACCACCACTGTACTGTACGGAATTTTCAGTTCAGAAAATTCCTACCCGTGTACAGTAACAAACCGCAGCCTTTTTTATTCACCGCCATACTCCGCCTCCTCTCCGGCAGATTTCCCGCATTTTGATACCGTTTTTTTCCCGCTGTCCTCTGCTGCAAAATATCGTTCTGCCTGTTTTGTTTAACTGTTTTCCTCAACTTCTTTGCAGCTGTACACCACCTTCACAGCTGCACGCTTTCTTATATTCTCACTGAGATCCGCAGCGATCCGCCGCCGGGACGATGCTTTTACGCATCATGAACCATCTGCCGTCCGGAACAGACTTCCCGGAACGATTTCAGATATCCGTACTATATCGAATTTCCCTGATGGTGTCAATCGGCATTCTCCACAAATTCAACCCTTCAATTTTTAACTCAACAGCAGTGATCCCGGATGTGTCCGGTACATTCTGGTGTCTCGCGCGGTCACCTGCGGCAATCTGTATCTTCGCGCGAGTCCACATAAAAGCGGCAGCCCATGCCCACAATACATGTTCTGCCGCCATTCTATCCTATCATATACATGATATTCTCCGGAAACGTGCCCGGATCCTATCTCTCCTTCGAAGCTCCTGCTACCAGTCCGCTGAGCGCCAGAAGCGCCAGAACATTCGGAATAACCATAAGCCCGTTAAAGAAGTCTGCCAGGGACCATACAAGTTCCAGCTTCAGGCAGGAACCGATCACGATGCAGACAACGACGATCAGGGAGTAAAGCTTTGATGCCTTCTCGCCAAACAAATACTTCACGTTCACAAGTCCGAAGAAATGCCAGCTTAAGATCGTGGAGAACGCGAAGAAGAACAGGCAGATCGCAACGAAGATGATTCCTGCGCTGCCGAAGCCTTTCATGAATGCCGCCTGTGTGAGGGCGGTACCGTCCTTTCCTGTGCTCATAACGCCTGTTGTGAGGACGGAGAATACGGTCAGGTTCAGGACGATAAATGTGTCGATGAACACGCTGACCATCGCGCAGAGTCCCTGATGATGCGGGGATTCCGCTTTCGCTCTCGCGTGGGCATGCGGGGTGGATCCCATGCCGGCCTCGTTGGAGAAAAGACCGCGGGCAACACCATAGCGGATCGCCTCACGCACCGTGATTCCGGCACCTGCGCCGAGAACCGCCTGCGGATCAAACGCGCCCTTCAGGATCGAAAGGAACGCTGCCGGGAGAGCCGTGATGTTCATGCAGATCAGGACTAGGCTGCCGACGATATAAACACCCGCCATGATCGGAACAATCTTCTCAACTACCGTTGCCAGACTCTTTGTTCCTCCAAGGAAGATCACCGCCGCGATCACTGCGACGACAACGCCGACGATCACCGGTGAAAGCTCCACATGGAATACCTGAAATGCTTCCACAAACGCTGCCCCTATGGAATTGGACTGAACCATATTTCCCATAAAGCCCAGTGCAAGAATAATAAATACCGCGAACAGTGTGGAAAGCGCCTTTCCGAACGTGCCCTTGAACGCCGCCTTGATGTAGTAGACAGGACCTCCTGTCACCTCGCCGTTTACCTCTGTCTTATATGTCTGTGCCAGAACTGCCTCCCCGTAGATCGTCGCCATTCCCAGAAATGCGCTGACCCACATCCAGAAGATCGCGCCCGGGCCACCGCCGATGAGGGCTGTCGCCGCTCCGGCAAGGTTTCCTGTACCTACCTGGGCTGCGATGGCTGTCGCGATGGACTGAAATGGTGTCATCTCACCTTTTTCGTGCTTTTCGCCGTTCATGCTGAAATGCCCGAATACCTGGCGGACGCCCTCTCCGAACTTTCTGACCTGGATAAATCTCAGGCGGACCGTATAGTAAAGTCCGGTTCCGCATAAGAGAACGAGCAGGAGAAAGCTCCACAGAAAATCATTTCCCTTTGTTACAAGCTGCATCAGTGTGTCCATTTTAATTATCCTCCTCTTTCATCATCATAGCCGCCAGCCTTTTCTTTAAATTTCCGGCTGTCCGGCAGCATGGAATATCCCCTCTGAATTTCCATGCAATAAAATAAGAGCTGATATTTATCAGCTCTCCAAAGAGTAGAACATTTGCATACAACGGGGTGTTGCCCCCATTGTGGTTATTTGTATGCCCTGTCCTTTTGCCTGAGAGATCAACCGGTACCATGGACATGAACCGGTCTTACACCTTCGGCGCTCCATTCGGAGACTCTCCAGAGTGTCCAGACGGACGTTTGTCCGTCTGAACTGCACTTATGTGTTACATACTATCACAGTTTTCCTTCTGTATCAACGTGTTTTTGAAGTAAAGCGGCAAATTTCGTAATTTTTGTAAATATTGTCACATATGACCTGCAGATCATCTGTCTTTTGCTTCAATCTGCCGAATCATATTCTAACCGCTCCGTCCGAGTCTCCTGACGCTGTTTTGCAGCCTCCAGCTCATGCTGCTTTAACGCCTCCGAGAACTCTACGCGGATCTCCGTCCCCTTGCCCTTCTCACTCTCAAGGGTCAATTTTGCCCCGTGCTGGGCGACGATATGCTTTACGATCGCAAGTCCCAGACCGGTTCCTCCTGTTGCCTTCGAGCGGCTCTTATCCACGCGGTAGAATCGCTCAAATACCCGCTCCTGATGCTCTGCGGAGATACCGATTCCGGTGTCCTTCACAGAAAGGAACGTATGCCCGTTCTCAATGCCTGTCGTCACTGTCACGGTTCCGTCCTTTTTGTTGTACCGGATCGCATTGTCGCAAAGATTATAGATCAATTCCTCCATCAGCTGCTTATCCGCGAAAACTGGCGCTTCTCCGCCCTGTACCCGGATCGTCACATTCTGTTTCTGGGCATTCATCTGGAGCATGTCCACACATTCTCTCGCCAACGGAAACAGATCCAGATCTCTATACTCCACATCTTTCTTTCCGCCGTCAAGCTGGGAAAGCTGGATGATATCATTGATCAGGGTCAGAAGTCTCGCCGCGTTTTTATGGATCTCCGACGCAAACCGTTCCGTATTCTCTCCGGACATGCCGTGTTCGATCAGTTCCGCATAGCCGGAGATTGCCGTGAGCGGGGTCTTGAGCTCATGGGACACGTTCGCCGTAAATTCCTGCCGGACCTGGGAGCTCTTTAAGATATCTTCATGCTGCTGTCGGATCTTATTCATAAACGGTACCAGCTCCTTGTAGGCAGCCTGCGTCCCCGGCTCCGAAAGGTTCTCCGCCATCTGCTCGATGGGCGCCACAAGGTTCTTTGTAAAGTAATTAGCCATCATGATACAGAAGAAAAAGAGAAGGACAAATACTCCCACTACCGTCATCATCATGTTCTGGGTCAGGGCAAAAATATTGTCGCCCTCTCTCGCAATCCTTAAAATCCGTCCGTTGTCCAGCCGGATCGCATAGTAGAACAGATTTTTATCCAAGGTCGTCGACCGGCGGGTTCCGCTTCCTTCTCCGACCTTCGCCGCCATGTGGATCTCCGGGCGGTCCTCATGGTTATCCATCACAGAAAAATCCGCATTGCTGTCAAAAATCACGCTCCCGTTGGCATTCACCACCGTGATGCGCAGCGTATCCGGGTTCAGGTCGTAGGCATCCGGGTGCAGATCGGATATATCGTCGAAGATGTGCAGATTTTTCATGACGAGGGCATCCGCCTTCAGATCCCCGATGACCTGTTTCCGATAGACCCCGTAAAAAACAAATAAGGCACACAGCAGTGTCAGTAAAATTGCGAACACTGCCGTGGCCAGAAGTTCCATATGGATTTTCCGTTTCATTCGATCATATACCCCACATTTCTCACAGTGCGGATCATGGAACCCGCTTCACCGAGTTTCTGTCTGAGCGTCCGGATATGCATGTCCAGGGTTCTCGACTCACCTTCAAAGTCGATTCCCCAGACCCTCTCTAAAATGATCTCTCGTGTCACTACAATCCCCGCATTGTGGAGCAGGAGCTTTAATAGCTCATATTCCTTAAATGTCAGGCTGCACGGAATGTCCTTCACGTATACCATATGTTTCTCATCATCCAGGAAGATATCCCCCAGGGTCAGGAATTTATCTTCCTCCATCGTCCTTCTGAGCACCGCCTTTACTCTGGCGATCAGCTCCATGACACCAAAAGGCTTTGTCAGGTAATCATCCGCTCCGACATCAAGTCCCTTTACCTTGTCGATCTCGGTACTCTTTGCCGTCACCATGATGATCGGAAGCTTTTTCGTCTCCGGACGGCGGCGGAGCTTTGCAACGATCTCCAATCCGTCCTCGTCCGGCAGCATAATGTCCAAAAGGGCAAGATCCGGCTGCTTCTCTTCCAGCTTTTTATAAAAATCGCGGGCACATTCAAATCCTTCCACCTGATATCCGCTGTTCTTTAACGCGAACATCTCAATCTCCAGAATATTTTTATCATCTTCTACCGCATAGATCAGAGCCATGGTCCAATCCTCCTGTCTCACTTTCTGTCTTACTTTCTGTATAACCGTTCAGTACCTTAAAAACATTCTACGTAACTGTTCAATACACAGTTACGCGCAAAAATCCATTCCAAATCGACTGTGCCGATAGGATTTTTGCCTTCTAGTCTAAGTTTTCTTACGGTCAGCGCAGCAAGTGCGCAGACCTACTGAACAGTTACCATTCTACTACATATCTGCCTATACCGGAAGCATATATTTGTCGCGGTACTGCTCTACCATCGCCGCGAAATGCGGATCTCCGTCACGCTTCAGGTTGTCAAGGTAACCGTGGGTATCAAAACCGTCACGGTCGATCTCGATGACGCTGACCGCGATATTGGAGCAATGGTCGGAAACACGCTCCAGATTCATGGAAATATCGGAAAGCACAAATCCCTGCTCGATCGTGCATTTTCCCTTCTGGAGTCTGCGGATATGGTTTGCCTTTACGACGGTATTGATATCGTCGATGACCTCCTCAAGAGGCTCCACTCTGGCTGCCTCATCCGTATTGTTCGTCTCAAAGGCATCGATGGACAGGTTCAGGATCTCCTTTACCGCGTCGAAGAATATGCCAAGTTCCTTCTCCGCCTTGCTGGAGAACTGCATTTCTTTTTCCTTCATCTCTTTTGCGGAATCTTTCAGGTTCATACCATGATCAGAAATACGCTCAAAATCTCCGATGCAGTGTAAGAGCAGGGATACGGTATGGCTGTCTGATTTGGAAAGATTCTTTCCGCCGAGCTTTACCATGTAAGTTCCAAGCTCATCCTCATAGCGGTCCACAAGATTTTCCAGTGCCTCCACACGGGCTGCCTTTTCGTCATCATAGCCGTGAAGCAGATCCACCGCCGTGAAGAAGCATTCCCGCGCAAGCTTCGCCATCTGGATCGTCGTCTGACGGCACTGCTCAACCGCAAAAGCCGGGGTGTCGAGGAAACGCTGGTCGAGAAGACGGAACGCTTCTTTTTCCTGATTCTGGACCGGAGCTTCCTTCTTCTCCTCCGGGATCGTGAGACATGCCAGCTTTACAAGACCGTTGCCGAACGGAAGAAGCATGATCGTTGCCGCAATATTAAAGCTGCTGTGGATCACGGCAATTCCCATGGCGTTTGCCGCTGTGTCCAGGAAGGAAAAATGAACGAATGCGTTAATCGTATAAAAGACGATCATAAAAATAACGGTACCGATAATATTAAAGTAAAGATGGACCAGCGCCGCGCGCTTTGCGTTCTTTGAGGCACCGATGCCGGAGAGCATCGCTGTCACACAGGTTCCGATATTCTGTCCCATGATGATCGGGAGCGCAGTACTGAAATTTACCGCCCCTGTGGCGCATAATGCCTGAAGAATGCCGACGGACGCGGAGGAGCTCTGGATGATCGCTGTGAGGACAGCGCCTGCGATCATTCCGAGAACCGGGTTCGAGAACATTGTCAGGATTCCGGTAAATTCCGGGACGTTTGCTAACGGTTTCACAGCACCGCTCATGGTCTCCATTCCGGTCATTAAAATCGCGAAACCGATCATGATGGTTCCGGCATCTTTTTTCTTCTCCTTCTTGGAGAACATGATAAAACAGACGCCGATGAGCGCCAGAACCGGTGAAAATGATGTCGGTTTTAACAGCTGTACAAAGAAATTTCCACTCTCAATTCCGGTAAGGCTTAAGAGCCAGGACGTCACCGTCGTTCCGATGTTCGCGCCCATGATGATGCCAACCGCCTGGGTCAGCTTCATAATACCGGAGTTTACGAAACCTACGACCATGACGGTGGTTGCGGATGATGACTGGATGATCGCCGTAACTCCCGCTCCCAAAAGAACCGCCTTGATCGGATTTGATGTCAGTTTTTCAAGAATTCTTTCCAGTCTTCCACCGGAAAGCTTTTCGAGACCTTTCCCCATGGTCTCCATTCCGTAAAGGAACAGCGCGAGCCCGCCAAGCATCGTCAATACACCAAAAAAATCCATAAATTTTCCCTCTTCAAATTCATTAACATTTTGTTTATCTCTTTCTTACCATGTATCAGAATATCAGAGGAATGTAAAATGCTTTGTGGGTGATATGTAAAATCTGTGTAAAATATCAGGGCTCAGAACTGTCTTAAATTTCTTTTAGAATTTGTTCTGTTTTATACTGGAGTCGATTGATGGAATATCTTAGATATGTTAGAATTTTGATAGTGTCACCATAACGGTAGGCGGTTGGTCCCTGACTTACATAAAACTCCTAAACGGGAATTTCGTGGAAAGGAGGGAATGCCATGAGCATTATTGATTTCATCGCAGTTGTAAGCTTTGGTCTAGGTTGTTTTGGACTGGGCTATAGCATTGGAAAAGATATTGTAAATGCAAAAAAATAACCGCCCCGACCTAGGAAATCGAACGGTTATTTTTTTGATACCTAGGGCCCAACCGTCTATCGGTGGCACTCTTTGTTTTTAATATAGCATACTTTATAAGGGATTTCAATATACTCCAGTTTATTATAATTTCGTAACTATTCAGTACCTTCATAGTTACGTGCAAAAATCCATTCCAGATCAGCTTCGCTGATGGGATTTTTGCCTTCCAGCCTATGTTTTCTTACGGTCAGCGCAGCAAGTGCGCAGACCTACTGAACAGTTACATAATTTCTACTTACTCACCAGTTTCTCCACATTCAGCAGCCCCCACCCCTGCTGATTCCTCGGAAGCCCGATATCCACGCAGCTTTCCCGAAGCTTCAGCTTCACATCCTTATTCGTCATATCCGGGTACCGTTCCAGAAGGAGCGCCGCGGCACCGGAGACGATGGGAGTACTCATGGAAGTTCCGCTCTTGATGGTATATTTGTCGGCCCGGCCGGCACAGCTGACGACGCTGCAGCCCGGAGCAACGAGGTCCGGCTTGCAGATGCAGGCGGCGGTGGGACCGCGGCCGGAGTAGTCCACCATCCGGTTTCCGCCCACCAGGACCTCCCTGTCATCGTCCGAACAGCCCACCGTGATCACCTTTCTGCTGATCCCCGGCGTCGTGATGCTCATGGTCCGGGGGCCATTGTTTCCCGCCGCCACCACCACAACAAGTCCGGCGTCCCATGCCCGGTTCACGCCTTTCACCAGGGCGGAATTTTCGCTCATCCCCCGCTTCGAGCAGGCACCCACCGATATATTTAAGATCCGGATCCCCAGCTTCTCCTTTCTCTCCAGGATCCAGGAGATTCCCGCTAGGACATCCGAAGAATATCCATTTCCTTTCCGGTCCAGGACCTTCACCATGACGAGGTCACAACCCGGCGCGATCCCGCTGTACCGCCCGCCGGACATGCGCCCGCTGCCGCCGATGATCCCGCAGATATGGGTCCCATGCCCGCAGTCATCGTAGGCGAAGTTCTTCCTATTCACCATGTCCGCGAATCCGGTCACCCGGCTGTCAAAATCCCGGTGAAGAAAGATCCCGGTATCCAAAACCGCCACGCCGATGCCTTTTCCGGTGAGTCCCAGGCGGTAAGCCGCGCCGCAGCGGATCTGATCTTTAATACGGTTCACATGCAAGATTCCTCTATTCTATTCCTCTTACCTACAGGATATTCATAACCACTTCGTCTTGCGCTGCTGCCCAAAATATACATCTGTGCATATCCCCACCCACAATTTGCAGTATTTCCGACACTTTTCCACATTCTACGGAAGCAACATCCGAATCTTAAAGAAATCTTAATAATTCATTCAAAGAATATACAATCATTTTCCGGGGTGATGTGCTATACTTTAACCATAAGAAATGCACGAGATATTTTAAATCCTTTATCCTAAACCTTTTTGAAATTGAAATCCTAAATGATGAATCCCTGTACAGTATGTACAGGGTTTTTTCATGCCATTTTTCCGGAAAAATGGCATGAAAAAAGACGGCACTCAACTCATTCCAGGGCTGAGTACCGTCTCTCTGTTTTTAACTTTAAACTGCTGTCCGGTCACACTGGTCCACATCATCCGTCTGTTTCTTACACGTTTTTCACATTCTTAAGAATATCGCAGAAATCAAATGTAGCGAAGTAGTCCTTCGGAGTCTCCGCCCGGCGGATCATCTGAACGCTGCCGTCCTCTTTAAGAAGAAGCTCTGCGCTCTTTAATTTACCGTTATAGTTGTAACCCATCGCGAATCCGTGTGCGCCTGCATCGTGGATGAAGAGCAGGTCGCCCTTATCGATCTTCGGAAGCATACGGTCGATTGCAAACTTATCGTTGTTCTCGCAGAGGGAACCTGTCACATCGTACTTGTGGTCGCAGGGCTCGTTCTCTTTTCCCATAACCGTGATATGGTGATAAGCGCCGTACATAGCCGGACGCATCAGGTTTACTGCGCATGCATCAACACCGATGTACTCCTTGTATGTGTGCTTCTCATGGATCGCTCTTGTCACGAGAGCGCCGTACGGAGCCAGCATGAAGCGGCCAAGCTCTGTGAAGATCGCCACGTCACCCATTCCTGCCGGAACGAGAACTTCCTCGTAAACCTTTCTTACGCCCTCGCCGATGACCTTGATGTCGTTCGGCTCCTGATCCGGTCTGTACGGGATACCGATTCCGCCGGAGAGGTTGATGAACTTGATATCAGCGCCGGTCTCATTCTTTAACTTCACAGCAAGCTCAAAGAGGATCTTCGCGAGAATCGGATAGTACTCGTTCGTCACTGTGTTGCTTGCCAGGAACGCGTGGATACCGAAGTTCTTCGCGCCCTTTGCCTTTAAGATCTTATAAGCCTCAGTGATCTGGGCCTCCGTCATACCATACTTCGCGTCACCCGGGTTATCCATGATATCGGTCGCTACCTTGAATAATCCGCCCGGATTGAAGCGGCAGCAGATCGTCTCCGGAATCGTTCCGATCGTCTTCTCGAGGCACTCGATATGAGTGAAATCATCTAAGTTGATGATCGCGCCGAGATCGTATGCCAGCTTGAACTCTTCCAGCGGAGTATCGTTTGATGAGAACATGATATCATGTCCGGAAAAACCGCAAGCATCAGACATTAAAAGCTCTGTCTTGGAAGAGCAGTCTGTTCCGCATCCAAGCTCCTGAAGTGTTTTTAAAATAAACGGGTTCGGTGTCGCTTTTACCGCAAAGTATTCCCTGAATCCCTTGTTCCAGGAAAATGCCTCTTTTAATTTCAGGGCATTCTCGCGGATTCCCTTCTCATCGTAAAGATAAAACGGGGTCGGATAGGTCTTCGCGATCTCCTCCAGCTGTTCCTTCGTTACAAACGGTTTCTTCTCCATGTACGTTCTCTCCTTCGTTAGTCAGTGTTAGTCGATATTTACAACACGCATGATGTTTGTAGAAGCAGCCGGCTCATGTCTTTTCGCATAATCAACGACTCCTGCAGTCACAACTGCGATATCGCCTGTTTTTACAATACCATTCTCTTTTAAAATGTCAATACTGTTCTCAATTAAAGTGTCAGTGGATTCCGCTCTTTTTGCCTGGAACGGAGTTACACCCCAGTAGAGCATCATCTTGCGGACTGCGGAGATACTCGGGGACATTCCCACAAGTTTTGTGGACGGATGCCACTTGGAAAGCATTCTCGCTGTGTAGCCGCTGATGCTCGGCGCGATGATGACAGCCGCGTCAAGGGACTGCGCCGTTGCGACGGATGCGTAGCTCACCGCATTGGAAATATTGTGGCGGTTATCGTCGGATACTGTTCTCTTCTCGTAGAAGTCACCGCTCATGTGGGACTCGGTCTCCTCAACGATATGAGCCATCATCTTTAATGCCTCGACCGGATATTTACCGTTTGCAGTCTCACCGGATAACATAACAACGTCTGTTCCGTCATATACAGCGTTCGCAACGTCGGAAACCTCCGCACGGGTCGGTCTCGGGTTGCGAATCATGGAATCCAGCATCTGGGTCGCCGTGATAACGACCTTACATGCGGCGCTGCACTTTTTGATCATCATTTTCTGAAGGTGCGGAAGCTTCTCCGGTGCGATCTCAACGCCCAGATCTCCGCGGGCTACCATGATTCCGTCGCTGGCCTCGATGATCTCGTCAAGGTTCTCAAGACCCTCAGCGTTCTCGATCTTCGCGATGATTCCCATCGAGGAACCGCCCTCGTCCAGCATCTGGCGGATCTCACGGATCGCGTCTGCGGAACGGATGAAGGAAGCCGCGATATAGTCAAAACCAAGCTCGATACCGAAACGGATATCTTCCTTATCTTTATCTGTTAATGCCGGAAGCTTGATCTTTACGTTCGGAACATTTACGCCCTTTCTCTCGCCGAGCTCACCGCCGTTCATGATCCTGCAGTAGATCTCGGTTCCCTCAACACGCTCAACGTGGAGCTCGATCAGGCCGTCATCGATCAGGATCACGTTACCCTCTTTTACGTCCTCATTTAAGCCATTGTAATTGATGTGGACTCTCTTTGCGTCACCGACGATATCCTCTGTTGTGAGGATGATCTCCTCGCCTGCTGTCAGTGTTACCTTCTTTCCGTCCTTTAAAACACCGGTACGGATCTCCGGTCCCTTTGTATCAAGAAGAGCTGCTACCGGTTTTCCAACCTCTTCCGCAACCTCGCGGAGCTGTTTGTAGCGGGCTCTCTGCTCATCGTGTGTTCCGTGGGAGAAGTTGAAACGGGCAACATCCATTCCGTTTAAGAGCAGCTGTTTCATGACCTCTCTGTCATCGCTGTTCGGTCCCATGGTACAGATAATTTTTGTTTTCTTCATGTTATGCCTCCTGATTGCTGTTTGCCTGTCTTGGATCCATCCCACCTTTTGTTACATGTCTGTGGGTATACAGGTGGTCCTGACAGTATTCATAGTCGCCTTCGCACTTGGAACAGTAGCGGAATACAAGATTCGGATCGTCCTCCTCCGTACGTCCGCAAACAGCACAGCGGTGGCGTCCGATCTTTTCCGCTGTCTTCTGCGCCTCGCGCATCTGTGAGTGAAAGACCTGCTTTCTCCGAATTTCCTTTGGATTCAGACGGCTCCCCCTGGACATGAAGAGGTATACGATAAAATTAAGTAAAGACATAACGATCGCAATTCTCTGCGACATGCCGCCGAAAAGGAATCCATAGACGAAGTAGAGTCCATCAAAAAGTGCCAGATACTTCGCCTTGATCGGAAGTACAAAAAACAGGTAAAACTGCATTTCCGGGAATGTGGCCGCAAATGCAAAAAACAGGGAAAAGTTCAGATAATCTGTGGTGAGAATATAGACCTGCCCTGTGATGATGTAGATCAGCAGTGCCGCGAGGACATGACCGATCACACCCATAAAAAAGTACACGTTAAACCGGAAGGTTCCCCAAACCCGCTCCAGAGTCATTCCCAGATTGTAGTAAAGGTAGATCGCTATCAGGTTGAAGAAAAGGCTGTTGGACGGCGGCCAGATCATAAATGTAACGACTCGCCAGATCTGTCCGTGAAGGATCGCCCTCGCATCCAACATCAGGTACTGGATGTAGAATGCCGGTGCCATCATCTGGACCAGTACGCCCACCGCATACAGGATCACGATATAATACATGAGATTCGGAATCGCGTACCGACCGAATTTCCGCTCCATCTTGTTCATAAAATTCATTGAAGCTTTCCTTTCCTAATAGAACTGTCTCTTTTTCCTACGCCCCGTATTATAATTCCCAACCGTTTCTTTTGTCAAACGCTTTATGATATCGTTACCAGATCGAGCCGGGAAAAAGCCGGTTGCTCCGCGCCTTCAGCGCTCCCGCAGCCATTCGTAATCCGGCTGTCGCTCTGTTTACTCATAGCTGTCTGGCTGCCAGATGTCTATCCGGCCCGCAACGCTTTCTTCTAAAATCTTTGCACATTCTTTACAGAATTTTAACCATTTTTTTCCTTCAGATGCCAGTTCCGTCAATTGTATTTCCTTTTTTAATGTGTTATACTATGTGCGGAATTTTGACATAACAGTTCAGCTATGTGCCGATTCCGGCAGAAAAACGTATGACTGAACTGTTCGGCATGTTGATGCCCGCATTCCGGCTGGCTGCCTGCTTTTTGCGGACGGCTCGTTTTTTTCTGTTAAAAAGGAGGTATGGGGAGAACTCCCCGCTCGTATGAATCAATGTTATCGTCTTGGAATCGATATCGGTTCCACTACAGTAAAAGTTGCCGTGATCGACGACAACAACAAAATTTTATTCGCGGATTATGAGCGGCATTACGCCAATATCCAGGAAACCCTGGCCTCACTTCTGAAAAAGTGTAAGGGAGAACTCGGTGAACTCTCTTTACGGCCCAATATTACAGGTTCCGGCGGACTCACTCTGTCGGGTTACTTACATATTCCATTTGTCCAGGAAGTCGTAGCGGTTGCGACCGCACTTCAGGACTACGCTCCGCGGACGGATGTCGCCATCGAGCTTGGCGGCGAGGACGCGAAGATCATCTACTTTACAGGCGGGATCGACCAGCGTATGAACGGAATCTGCGCTGGAGGTACCGGTTCCTTTATCGACCAGATGGCTTCCTTATTACAGACGGATGCTTCCGGTCTGAATGAATATGCAAAAAATTATAAGGCAATCTACCCGATCGCTGCCCGCTGCGGCGTATTCGCAAAGTCCGATATCCAGCCGCTGATCAACGACGGCGCGACCCGCGAGGACCTTGCCGCCTCTATTTTCCAGGCGGTTGTGAACCAGACCATCAGCGGTCTCGCCTGCGGAAAACCGATCCGCGGAAACGTAGCGTTCCTCGGCGGTCCGCTGCACTTTTTACCGGAGCTTCGAAACGCCTTTATCCGCACCTTAAATTTAACCGGTGACGCAATTATTGCCCCGGATCACTCCCACCTCTTCGCCGCCATGGGCGCTGCCATGAACGCAAAGGATGACGCGGAAGTATTCTCTCTTGACAAGCTGATCGCAGATCTCTCCGGCGGCATCAAGATGAAATTTGAAGTAAAGAGAATGCAGCCTTTATTTAAGGATGAGGCAGATTATAAGGAATTCACCGACCGCCATGACCAGTACAAGGTCCGCCGCGGTGACCTCGCCACCTATGAGGGAAATGTATTCTTAGGAATCGATGCCGGTTCCACCACAACGAAGGTGGCACTCGTCGGCGAGGATGGTTCCCTGCTCTACAGCTTTTACAGCAGCAACAACGGAAGCCCGTTAGCGACCGCGATCTCATCCGTAAAGGAGATCAAGTCCCTGCTTCCGGACAGCGCGAAGATTGCCTACTCCTGCTCCACCGGCTACGGCGAGGCCCTCTTAAAGGCGGCCTTCATGCTGGATGAGGGCGAGGTCGAGACGATCTCCCACTACTACGCGGCGGCATTCTTCGATCCGTCCGTAGACTGCATCCTCGATATCGGTGGGCAGGATATGAAATGTATCCGCATCAAGGACGGCACCGTGGACAGTGTCCAGCTCAACGAGGCATGTTCCTCCGGCTGCGGTTCCTTCATCGAGACCTTCGCAAAATCCTTAAACTACAGCGTTCAGGATTTCGCGAAGGCGGCACTTTTTGCCCAGAACCCGGTGGATCTCGGAACGAGATGTACCGTATTCATGAACTCCAACGTAAAACAGGCGCAGAAAGAGGGCGCTTCCGTTGCGGATATCTCCGCCGGCCTCGCTTACTCGGTGATCAAGAACGCCCTGTTTAAGGTCATCAAGATCACTTCCGCCGGTGACCTCGGAAAGAACGTCGTTGTACAGGGCGGAACCTTCTACAATGACGCCGTTCTTCGAAGCTTTGAGCGGATCTCCGGCTGCAATGCCGTCCGCCCGGATATCGCAGGCATCATGGGTGCCTTCGGTGCGGCTCTTATCGCCCGTGAGCGCTATATGCACCGCCCGCATGAGACGACCATGCTTTCTCTGGACGATATTATCAACCTGACTTACACGACCACCATGAGCCGCTGCCGCGGATGCGTAAACCACTGCGTCCTGACGATCAACCGGTTCGAGGGCGGCCGTCAGTATATTTCCGGAAACCGCTGTGAGCGCGGTCTCGGCGTGGAAAAGGCAAAGCGTGACATCCCGAATCTCTTTACCTGGAAGTACCACAGACTCTTCGACTATGAGCCGCTGACAGCCGACAAGGCGAACCGCGGTGTTGTGGGAATCCCGCGGGTCCTTAACATGTACGAGAACTTCCCGTACTGGGCGACCTTCTTTAAGGAGCTCGGCTTCCGCGTGATGCTGTCCCCGCAGTCCAGCCACCAGATCTACGAGCTGGGCATCGAGACGATCCCGAGTGAGTCTGAATGTTACCCGGCAAAGCTTGCCCACGGACACATTTCCTGGCTCATCAAACGCGATGTGCCGTTTATCTTCTATCCGTGTATTCCTTACGAGCGGAAAGAGGTTCCGGGAGCCGGAAACCACTACAACTGCCCGATGGTCACCTCCTACTCGGAGAACATCAAGAACAACATGGAGGAATTAAAGGAAAAGAACGTGAAATTCCTAAATCCATTCATGGCGTTCACAAGCGAGGAGATCCTTTCAAAGCAGCTTCAGGAAGTCTTTAAGAAGGAATTCGATATTCCGGAATCCGAGACGAAGAAGGCCGCTAAAAAGGCCTGGGATGAACTCGCGCAGGCGAGAACCGATGTGGAGAAGAAAGGTGAGGAAGTCTTACAGTACTTAAAAGACACCGGAAAGCACGGTATCGTTCTCGCCGGACGTCCGTACCACATCGACCCGGAGATCAACCACGGCATCGCCGACATGATCACCTCCTACGGTTTCGCAGTTCTCACCGAGGACTCCGTCTCCCACTTAGGAAAAGTTGAACGCCCGCTCGTCGTCACTGACCAGTGGATGTACCACTCCCGTCTGTACGCGGCGGCAACCTTTGTAAAGACACAGGATAACCTGGACCTCGTCCAGTTAAACTCCTTCGGCTGCGGCCTCGACGCCGTAACCACCGACCAGGTAAGTGATATTCTCACCAGATCCGGCAAGATCTATACCGTCTTAAAGATCGATGAGGTCAACAACCTGGGGGCTGCAAGGATCCGTATCCGTTCCCTCATCTCCGCCCTGCGCGTCCGCGAGGAGCGCCGTTACACGAGAACCATCGTGTCCAGCGCCTACAACCGTGTGATGTTCACGAAGGACATGAAGAAAAACTACACGCTGCTCTGCCCGCAGATGTCCCCGATCCACTTCGAGCTCATCGAACCGGCGATCCGCAGCTTCGGCTACAACCTCGTCGTTCTCCAGAACGATGACAAGACAGCCGTCGATACGGGATTAAAATATGTAAACAACGACGCCTGCTATCCGTCCCTGATCGTCATCGGACAGATCATGGACGCCCTGCTGTCCGGAAAGTATGATCTCGACCACACGGCCGTCCTCATGAGCCAGACCGGAGGCGGCTGCCGTGCGTCAAACTATATCGGATTTATCCGCCGCGCTTTGGAAAAAGCCGGTATGGCGCAGATCCCGGTCATCTCCATCAACGCGAACGGTATGGAGACAAACCCGGGCTTCACCTACACGCCGTCCATGCTTGTGAAGGCTCTTCAGGCTGTTGTATACGGTGATGTATTTATGCGTGTTCTCTACGCTACAAGACCTTACGAGGCTGTTCCCGGTTCCGCAAACGCTCTCCACGAAAAGTGGAAGAAGATCTGTGTCAAAGCACTCTCCACAAAGAGCGCCGGAATGATGACCTTCGTGAAGAATATCCGCGGCATCATCCACGACTTCGATAACTTAGAGCGCACGAATGTCCACAAGCCGAAGGTCGGCATCGTCGGAGAGATCCTCGTGAAATTCTCGCCGACCGCCAACAATCATATCGTGGAGCTCTTAGAGTCCGAGGGTGCTGAGGCGGTGATGCCGGATCTCATGGATTTCCTGCTTTACTGCTTCTACAACAGCAACTTCAAGGCAGATAACCTCGGCACAAAGCGCTCCACAGCGCACCTCTGCAACATGGCGATCTCCCTTCTCGAGTACATGAGAAAGGCCGCAAGAATTGCTCTCGAAAAGAGCACTCACTTCACTCCGCCGTCAAGGATCAAGGAGCTGGCAGTGATGGCAAACGGCTTTGTCTCCCTCGGAAACCAGACCGGTGAGGGCTGGTTCCTGACCGGTGAGATGCTGGAGCTCATCAAGAGCGGTGTCAACAACATCGTCTGCGTCCAGCCCTTCGGCTGCCTGCCGAACCATATCGTCGGAAAAGGTGTCATCAAGGAGCTTCGCTACGCGAACCCCAAGGCAAACATCATCGCCGTCGACTACGATCCGGGTGCCAGTGAGGTTAACCAGTTAAACCGTATCAAACTGATGCTTTCCACAGCTCAGAAAAATCTTGAAAAAGAGGAGTATGTGGATCCGAATCTGGCAAAGACCCTGAAGAAGGTGGAAGAGCTTTCTTCCAGGCGGGTCAATAAGTGCCGGTTGTAATATTGTATAGTAATTTGCAAAATAAAAAACCGGAAGTGAATCTTAATGGAGATTTTCAAGCTCCTCGCAGGTTCATTTCCAGTTTTTTTATTTCTGTACTTCTTGGATTAAAAAGGCAGCGGCAGACCATCTTTTCAGATGTCTGCCGCCGTCTTTTATCTTCCGGTCAGCGCTCCGTCCGCTCCGACGCGGTAACCATCCGGTGTAACCGCGTTGGCGTACATTGCGCCCTCC
The DNA here is from genome assembly GCA_902496665.1 of uncultured Clostridium sp. Classification (GTDB taxonomy): domain Bacteria; phylum Bacillota; class Clostridia; order Lachnospirales; family Lachnospiraceae; genus Pilosibacter. The sequence goes on from CABVBU010000013.1 coordinate 43,614, forward strand.
GGGATCAGGTTTCCATTCGGATCAAGGACTCCTGCCATCGGATTCAGGTAATACCAGATTCCGTTCACACGGATCCAGCCGACTGCCATGTCTCCGTCCGGATTCAGATAGTACCAGCGTCCGTTCACAAAGATCCAGCCCGTTGCCATATCTCCGTTCTCATTCAGATAATACCACTTTCCGTTTACGAATCTCCAGCCTGTCGCCATTCTTCCGTCCGGATCCAGATAGTACCACTTTCCGTTCACGGATCTCCAGCCTGTTGCCATTCTTCCATCCGGGTCCAGATAGTACCAGCGTCCGGATGCGTCTAGCAGCCATCCGATGTGAGTGTATCCGTCTGCGTCACCGTAATACCAGTGATCGTTCTTAAATACCCACTCATTGCGCGCCAGCGTGCCGTCCATCTTCATGAGTCTCTTTCTGCGGACCGTTCCGGAGCCGGAATTCGGCTTCGTTGAGCCGCCGCCGTTTCCTCTTGCGAGTTCTACCGGAATCGTAAGTGTGCTCTCATTTCCGAGCTCATCCCACGCCTTGAATACAACATCGTACTTTCCGGAATGGTACAGCATGATCTTCGCCTCGCCGTCTGTCAGCGTCAATTCCTTCTCCACCTTCGTGTCTGTCATGTAAGTCACCTTCGTGACATCCGTCAGGTCATCCAGGATCCTGATACCGATCTCATACGGCACGCGCTTCGTTCTGCTCGCCGAGATCTGCTCGATCTTCGGACCGGTGCTGTCCACGATGATTCCCTGGCTGTTGATGATAATGTAGTTTCCTGCGTCATCGGTGATTCTCGCGTAGACGATGGACTTGCTGTCCATCTCGATATCAGCCCATGCCCAGTCTTTCCATTCCACGTTCGCCAGCTCTTCCTTCGTGAGTCCCGTCACTTCTTTTCCGTCCGCTCCCGGAACCTTGTACTCATAGTGCTCGATGGATGCCACATGGTCGTTGTCATCCGCGAGGATCTCAACTTCCACATTTTCCTTAAACAGCAGGCCGAAGCTTACTTTATTTAAGAATGACTTCCAGGAATTTTCACCGAGAACGAGCTCACCGGTCGGATTCTCCACATCCCGGAAGACTGCTTCCAGCTCTGTGGACTGTTCCATGGTCATTGCGAGCTTTTTATCCGTCCTCAGATAATTTCCGTCTGTTCCGGCAATTCTCCACCCGAGGAATACAAAGCCCTTTCCTTCGGATGCCTCTGATTCAAATATCTCCCCTTTCTTCAATACCTGGCTCTCCTGCGTTACAGTTCCGCCATGATGGTTCACAACCTTCGCCTCGCAGAGCTTCGTCACATGGAATTCCTTCTCCTCCGACATGCTGCCCGCAAAAGCACCTGTCGCTGTGACCTTCACTCTCACATCGCCCTGATCCTTCACAGTGAGAATTCCCGTATTCGGATCCACAGACGCGATATCCGCACCGGAAAGGATCTCATACGTGTAAGTCAGCGGCGCTGCCATATGTCCGGCAACATCACAGGTCTTCCGCTTCGCCTTCGGGTTCAGCGGGATCTCCACGGTGTCTTTATCCGTCTCGATCGTCTGCTCTTCTTCCCCGGCGATCGTAAGTCCGTAAAATCCACAGGTACAGCCATCTACGGTAAAGCGGAACGTGTAGGTTCTGGTCTGTCCGTTTTCTTTCACCGTGATCTCTGCCGTCCGCTTATCCTGCGAAGCTTCTGCCTGACGGATCGTAACGGTTCCCCGTCCTGTCAGGCTTTCCGCATTCTCAAGCTGTGGGATCACAGGATTTCCGTCCTGATCCTTTCCTACATTGATGCGATAGCTTGTGATCTCCGGTGTGAACTCGGTTCCCCAGGTGAGACCTGTTGACGAAAATTCGATGTTTCGAAGCTTCGCCTGATTATCATAAACTTTCTGTGCCGTTTTCTTTCCGTCAGCGGTCGTTGCCCTGAGAATAAAGTAATTTTTGACCTCATCCGGAATATTGATGTAATTTTGGATATCTGCCGTCGGAGCATTGCTCTGACGCAACTGGATCTCATCCGCACCTCCATCCGGATCGTTGCTCTGCACCAGTTTCCAGGTAACCTTTTTCTCCTCTTCCTCAGCGTCCGGAGCAACCACTTCCATGTAGACCTTATCTTCGCCGTCTTTCTTGATCCACATGACATTTACAACCGGTTTCTCAAGATCGATGTCTGCCACAGGAATGATCTGCAGCTGCGTAAGTCCCTCACCATTCGTGGACCGGACAATATACATACCATTTTTTGCAAGCGCAAACTGATATGGATCCTCCTGCTCTGCCGAAACCTGCTTCTCGCTGATCGATTTTTTAGAAGAAAGCTCCAGCTCAGATACCTTCGCAGTATCGGTTGCATCCGAGCTTGTGTATACAAGATACGCATTGCCCTCATCCAGCTTTTCTCCGGCTGCCGGTTCCTGTCCGGCCTTATCCGTGATCTTCACGGTACCGTCCGGCCAGGAATCATTCGTGAGTGTTCCCTTTTCACCAAACCAGTCGACCTTCAGCGTCTCCATCGTCTCAAGTCCCGCCGCATCGCGGACAAGGATCTGATACGTTCCGTTCTTATTGATCAAAAGCTCGGATTTCGCAAGCCGGTTTCCGGTATTGGATACGAAATCGGCTGTCTTTCCGTCAATCGTCGCTGCCTGGATTCCCGTATTGTCCGCAAACCATACCGGGAACAGGATCGTCTCACCGGTCTTTACCGTGCCGGCTTTCGGGATACTCTTTCCGTACAGGATCTGCGGCTCCGCCGTATCCTTATTCTTTTCGATCTCCTCCTGAAGATTCTTATCAGAATCAAGTCCCCGCGGTCCATAATATTCCACATATTTATCGAATTCTGTCATCTCACCGGTGACTGTGACTTCCACCCTGCACTTTTTCAGTTCATGGTTTCCAAAGTTCACCGCAACCGGATTGAAGAAGCTGTCGCTCTCATATTCCGTCTCGATAAAGCCGAAATCATTTCCGCGGATCGCAACCTTTACCTTTCCTTTAAAGTAGAGATCCATGTTGTCTGCAAAGGTTTCGAATGTAAATTTTCCATTCTGATATCCTTTACAGGTGTCTCTCATATACGGGAATACATCTGTGAAGGTGCTATAGGAGGTCTCATCCCGGAACGGTTCCTTTCCATCCGTGAATGTCAGTGCAGGGTTTGTTGTCACGATGTTGACACCCTCTGTGTTGACAGCGAATGCCATATCGGTAAACGAGCCTGTTTTCAGATCTGCGATACGGATGATTCCGGTTCCCGTCTTCTCCGGTGTGATGGTAAGCTTCTTTGTATCCGCATTGTAGAAGAGACTTCCAAGATACTTCTCCTCTTTTCCGTCAGCGCCGCTGACCTCACGGACCGTCACGGACGGTTCCTCCGTCACTCTTGTATTGCTGATTCCCACCGGGATCTCCACGGTATTTCCAAGGATCAGGTTTAAGGTATCCGGAACATCAAAGAGGCTGACCGGCTCCAGACTTCTGTAAAGGCTGTTATTGTCGGTTGTGTACTCATAGTTCTCTGCCTCGTCCCCGGCAAGAATCGTAAATCTGAGATTCATGGACTTTGTCGGGTCCTTCTCATCGTAGCAGGAAACCGGAAGCTTCATGGTTCCTGTCACGTTGATCGCGGATCTTGCGCTCAGGGTGTTGACCACTTTCCCGTCCTTATCCTTCAGAGTAAAGATTCCATCACTGCCGGCACTCCTTCTAAAGAGGCTGAAGAGAGAGGTTGCCTTGTCAAGCTTCCACTCCGGTCCGGCGATCAGGGCTTCTCCCTCAGTATCGACCGGATACCAGACCGTCTCCTCAACACCGTTATTCTCCTCGATCTTCGAATACTCGACCTTGATCTTCAGACCCTCTGCGTTTTCCGTACCGGTATTGTTGATCTGCATATCCACATAAACTTCTACCGTCGGCTCTCCCGCCGCTCTTGTCCGGCTTCTTGTCGTGATCGTCGTGTGACCTTCCGCTCCGACCTTCAGATAGCCAAAGCCAAGCTCCGGTTTTTTCCCGACAAAATAGCTTGCATTTGCCGTTCCGACCGAGCTCCAGGAGAACGCGTTTTCATGGAAATAGCTCTGATCCTCCGAGATCGTAAAGTACAGGGTCATCTCATCGATCCCTGCCGGAAGCGCTTTCGTCTGGGCTTTCAGACCGGACGCATCCACAAGCTCCGAGGTATCTGCCTTCGCACCTGCGAGGATATTCTCCTTCACCGTCCAGCTCATGAGCTCCTTCGCCTCTCCGTTTACGGAACCATCCTTGTCAAGCTTCGCTGCCATAAGTCTGATGGTTGCAGGATTTGCCTCGCTCGCACGAATCGCCGTATCTCCGCTGTTCCGGAAAGAGATCTGTGGTGTCAGGCATGCGCCCTCCACGAAATTGTAGGAGTCAAATTTCAGGGAAGCTTCCCCGACCTTCTGGTTTCCGATTCCATAAGAGATCGCATAGTAGCCGGTATCGGATGCCATCCGGCCATTTTCTGTCGCCGGAATGATCTCCTTCACCGCTTCGCCGTAACGATTCTTATACGGTTCTGCCTCTGTAAGCTTCGTCAGGGTTCCCTTCGTCACGATCAGAAGCGTTGCCGCCTTTTCATCCTGTAAAAGATCCGTTCCTTCTGCATCGCCGTTTTCTCCTGTCTGGATACCGGCATCGCTGCCATTCTCATCCTCTCCGGTGTCAGAAATGATCACCGCCGCGGACTTTTTCTGTCCGAGAGCGATCGCCGGTGCCGCAAAGATAAACCGGTCCATGCCGCCCTTGTGGGTTTCATCGAAATAATAGTCCCGGATCGTCTCATGATCCAGTCCGCTTCCTGCAGTATCCTCATAGACCTGCATGTGGTTCATCGCCAGCATGACCGGCGCGCCCCAGGAACCGATGGATGCGTCATAACGGCTGATGTACAGCGCGTTATTCACCGTATCTGCCACGGTATCCGTATAGACCGCAGAGAGATTTCCGTCTCCGTCTGCTCCAATGATCACATCGGAGCGGACATCCGCCTCCTGTCTCTCCTTTCCATTGGAATCCTGATACAGGGACGGCGTAAAGAACGGGATCACTTTTACTGCTCCGCCGGTTTCATCGCCCAACAGGGTCTTCACACCCTCTTCATCGATCACATACGTATTTCCGTTCATGCCAAAGAGGAAGAAGTCTTCCGCCTCCAAAGCAGTTCCGTCAGCAGACATATGAAGTGCCCCATGAAGGAAATTCAGGTTTGTAAAGTACGGATTCTCAAATGGCTGTTCGAGGGATCCGCCCTCGTAAATGCCGTCCTGCTCGGAATCCTTGTCATTATCGATCAGGGTGTATAACAGTACCGGGTTACCGATCTCCGGTTCCCTGTCATCTTTCGAAAGCGTGATCTTCTGCAGGAAAAGCTGTTTTACGCTGCTCTTCTCATTGCTTCCGTCGATCTGAACTCCGGTCGTGCTGTACGCAAGATAATAGGTACCATTATCATCCGCTTTCCGCATCACGATGCTGTCGATCCTCGTATGGTTTTCCTTCCATGCGTTGGACGGGCTTGCCGCATAGACCTTCCATTTTTCGGATGCATTTGAGGAGCTTGCGACCGCAAAGTTCAGGAAGGAATAATCGCCGTATACGCGGTCGATGTCATAATTTACCGCCGCATTCGCCGCCGCATGGGGATCTCCCTCGCCCTCTCTGGTATCCTTGTCGATCGTCTGACCGTGTCTCGTATCGAAGTACTCTTCATACTCGCCTTTTCTTTTCTTCAGATCATCCACCGTATACGGCTGTGCCTCAGAGAATACCACAAGGTCATTCCCGGCAGATACCGGCTGGAAACGATAACCGTTCGGCTCGCTCTCGTTCCATTCACGGACAATCTCTGTCACACGAGAGTCTTCCATGGATGTTCCACCAAGCTGGATTCTTGTTGTTTTTACAACCGTATTCTGGCTCATGAGATAAGCTGCATTGGACGGGGACGCATTCTGCGGGAGCAGACCTGTTCCCTTATAGCTCACCCATGAAACATGGAGCGTTCCGTTCTCATCGACAGATCCGAAGAAATCCAGATCACCTGCTGGATCCGGTATTCCGAGATTTTTGTCTACAACGACATACAGCTCATTGTCCTCCGGATCAAACGGATTTACAAGACCAAGTCCTGTATTTCCTGCTTTCGATTTTGATACAAGCTCTGAAAGGACAAGCTTGCTGTCCTGCATGTTGTGATCGCGGTCCTCATTGTTGTCAGTCAGGTCTTTGCTGATCACATAGAGCAGGTAGTTATGGTCCTCTCCCCGCTCGTCCGTCCAGGTGAGAAGCTGGTATCTTGTACCACTTCCAAGATTTTCTGCCAGCTTATAGGCACTGGCGGAAGAACCGAAACCGCTGACCTCAAACGGCATATCATATAACTGGATTGCTCTTGAGGACGGATCAGGAAGATTGTCCTCCGGCGCATAGATCCACTGATCGTATTCCCGATCCTCCGGCCACAGGATGTGGATTCCACGTTCCTCGTAGGCATCGTCAATGTTCTTTCTCGATCTTATAAGACTTCTTGTCCCGCCGCCGAAATTCTCTCCAAGCGCATGCCAGCGGAAGAACCATGTGTTCTTTCCGTCATCGGACCGGCTCTTATCATAACCAGTCTCATAGCCGATGAGATCCATCTCATAGCTTAAGAAAAGAAGTGTGATCCTCATGCCGACTGCGCCGGTCGTTACAAATTTATCAAAGCTTGCTGCCGCGTCTTTTGTTCCAAAGGATGCCGCGATCGCCACAGAGAACTTCAGGTAAAGCTCTACATTTGCGACCTCCACGCCGACACCGCCGCCTGCCTCGATATAGACCGTCGGGCTGATCTCAACACCAGAGAAGATCACCTTACTTCCCCTTGTGCCATCCGCCTTTGTGTACTCCTCGACCTCCAGCCCTGTCTGGACTTCAAGATCTGCGCCAAATACAACAAACACATATACAATGTGGACAGGCTCCGGATAGACCGTCATCTTCACAGAACCGCCCGCCGCCAGAAGGAATGCGGCCTGTTGGAATTCAAACTTGTTGCTGATCTGGCTGTATTTCCACAGGAAGGTCATATTGAGGGCAAGATCAAAGCCTTTCTCACTGGTCTTTCCCTGTGGTTTGACATAGTTCGTACCGTATGTTCCAGTTGTCTGGGTATTCGATTTCCTGCTTGCCGCGTCGCGAAGCTGGGAGATCGCGTTTTCACCCTTCTCTCCAAATCCAACCGCATTCTTCATGTCGTTCAATGCGTCTCTGGATTCCGTAAAGGTATTTCCCGTCTTTGTCTTACTGATCTTCTCGATCTTCGGTGTTTCCTTAGAATTCGGAAGATTGTTTCCCTTCTCCACATACTCGGTTTCCGTCTTCTTACTGTAAAGCGGAATACCGATGGAAAATCCGACGGTATCACCATCCATGATCAGCTCCGCCGGGCCAAAACCAAGGTTCAGGTTCGGAAGCTTGATCTTCGGATCCGTCTTTGAGAGATTTGAGCCCTGACCGGACTGCTCGATATCCGGATCCGCCTGTACCACCGGCATCTCATCCTGATTGAAGGAGAAGGATCCCTTTGACGGTCTCGCATAAAAGCTTCCGAGTCGGGAATTTTCCAGCTGATCCCGGTAGAGGATCGTCAGCGCATATGTATCATTTCCATGAAAGCTTCCGAGATACGCATTGATCTGGTCCTTCTCCGTTGCCGCCGGATACTGATCCGTGGTCATCATCGTATCATCCAGCCGGATCTCGCCCGGGTTCTCAAAAGCCTTTAAGAGCGCTCCGTGCCACTCCGGATTCCAGACATATGCATTCCTGCTGTCAGTCGTGTTTTCATTATACTCTGCCGGCTTATAATCTCCGCCAAGCGGGAAGGAAACATAGCCTACCGAAGCTTTCTCCGTATAGACCTTCTGTGTCATCGTATCGCCGCCGTTGATCTGGCGATAAGACTGCATTTCCTTTGTGAGGCGTGACTTCTGCTCCTCGTTCGTCACGATCGTCGTAAAGTTCGGAACGATCTTGCAGGTCTCATCCGCAGAAGCTCCCGGCGGAACTCTCAAGCAGCGCGGGATCATATTGTAGCGGACAAATACCAGCTGGTTATACGTCTTTCCTTCGATAACCACCGGTTCAAGGGTTCCGATATCATAGCTGTCGTCCACAAGTGCCTGAACTAAGAGATCTGTCTTTCCGTTTACCTCCTCCAGTTCATAGAGACCTGTCTCCGGATTCAGCGTAACATCGACCTTTCCGTTCTTATTATAGTCTACATAAAGAGCTGCCTCCGCGATGCTGCCGATCTCCATCGTGCGTACATGTCCAAGAACGGTGTAATCGTAAAACTGGAATTCCAGCGTTTGCATGGAAAGCTCCGCAAGACTTACCGGGATTTCCTCGTCGCCCTGATACAGTTCACCGTTGAACAGGATCACATCGTCATGCTTCAGATGGAAATTGACGGACTTTAAGTTCTTCACACCGGCCAGGAAGAAGGTGTTATCCTTTACTGTAAGACCTTCTAAGGCAACCGTCCGGTCCTTATAATATTTATGGGTCCCTTCTGTGAGATTCTTATCGTACACGCCCTGGGTGATCGTTGCATTTTTCAGCATGCTCTCCAGACCGGACTTTGTGGACTCATATTCCTCAGCCGTCTTATTTCCGTCATTGTCCTTATCGATGGAGGCGGAAAAGTTTAAGACGAAATCCTGCGTTCTGTCTAACGGAACGTCCACATAGTAATTATCATTTCTGTTTGTCAGCTTATTGTCATTCCGCAGTAAAGTGATCGACGCTGACTTTCCATCCGGCATTGCCGTATTCACGATCTTCTGGCTCCGGCATTCGATCAGGCGTACCGTGTCATGGAACTTATAGATGCCGCTCTGGCTGTTTTCTGTCAGCTTCAGCCGGCTGCCTACGTACAGATTTCCCCATTTATCCGTACCGCCGTCCTCGATCCTGACGGACGGGGCAAGCTCGTCCCGGATAAAATCATCCGCCGCTTTGCTCTTTGCATCGGAGCCATAATTGCGAAGATCGTCCAGCATCTGGTCATCCGCCGTATGGATCCGGAGGATCGGGTTGTCCGTAAACGCATTTCGTTTTAAATACGCATTCCTAATCTGCTGTCTTCCGGTAATGTTCTTGTTTGCCTGGGACTCAACACGCATGTACAGATAATTGTAGTTTTTCAGTGTATCATACGACACACTTCCGCTTGTCACTGCCTGCCACAGGTCTACGGTTGTTTTCGTGTTTGTTGTCCTCGCATCACTTCCGCATCCGGCCTGTCCGCCGAGATAGAATGCTTTTCTCTTATAATTTCCGGAATTTTCCGAGATAAAGGTACCATCATTCCGGAACATGACATTGCTGTCCGCGGCTTCATTTCTGAGAAATCTTTTTGCATTGTCCTGTCCGTCACCATAGGCCATATCCTTCGGGTACTCATCATTCCGGTTTCCGACATAAGCAAAGGTCGCATTGTATTTTCCCGCTTTTTTGTGGGATGTATAGTCACTGTCCACATAGAGTGACTCATATTTATCGTACAGATGATCGATATAGAGTCTCGCGAAGATCGTATTGTTTGTTGCGATCTTCCATCCGTTGTCGGAAAATGTGAAATTTGTCCTATCCCTATCTGTACCGGAATCCACATACTTTCCGTACTGCCAGTACCAGTTGGAGCCTCCTTTTCCCTCCCCCCGTCTGGAGTCCGCGTTTGCGTATCCATTTACATCGTCAGATTCCCCCGGAGCCGAACCGGCGATCCGGGCATACTGCTTCCAGGCTCCTTGATTGCTTCCAAACTGGAGCGCGTCCCCGTAGAGGAATGTCCGTGTCATCGGCTGGCTCTCTGCATCACCGAGAACCGGCGTAATATCGAGCGCTTCCACCGTTTCCCCGTCATTCTCAACAACCTCTGCCAGGACGGTATCTCCCTCTGCCGGAGCAAGTGCCTCATCACTCATCACAAGACGGTCTGACGCGTCCTCCGCATCCGGAAGGTAGGTCAGCGTCGCAAGATTTTTCCTGTCGGCACTGTTCGTATTATAAAGGGAAACTTCGATGGTATCCCCGCCGTCCGCCAGTGTCGCCGCCTTCGGATTCTTCAGATGGACTGTAAATGTTACGTCGTCCGCCTCATCAAGAGAAGCTTCCCCGTCATTGATCAGCTCCACGGTGATCGTCGTCGTATCGATTCCGCCCGCGAATCCGGTGCTACCTTCTGCCTTCACATAGTCTTTTCCGGCTTCCGCAGTTCCGTCCTCTGTGTAATAATCCACCTGGCTCACATACTGGATACCGCCGGTACGTTTTAAGACAAGCTGTGCCTGTCCCTCTGACCGGTCCACACGGAGGTCCGACACTTCAAAGCCGATTTCACTGTCGATCGCTTCTTCGTTATCGGTAACGCATACCGTCAGACGGTTTGCGGAGTCGTTAAATTCCGCTCCGGAGGCGTCATAGATCATAGCCAGAAGGAATTCCTCTGCCTCATGCTCATCATCGTCCACTGCGGAGATCAGGATATCCTTTACCCACTCACCATCCGCAAAGGTAAGGTCAACAAATAAGGTGCCAAACGGGTCCTCCGCTTCTGTGTCAAGCTCCGTGTAGGTCACTCTTGCCGCCTCCGCAGAGCTCGAAGTCGCGATCCATTCGGTACCGACCGGATCCTCCACCCTAAGCTTCACATCGTTCCAGCTCACTGCGTTCGCGGTGTTTAATTCTTCTCCCTCTTCCTCCATCTCTGCCGCGGCAGGTGTCAGGGCGATATGGGCAGTTGCCTCCCCATCCCGGCCGCCGAGACGGTACACCGTGAGCTTCTTTTCCTTTTTCTCTCCCTCTTTTAAGTAAACTGCATTGTCTTTAAACGCAAAGACACCGTTCGGAAATGTTTCGATCCAGTCTTCCGTCTCACTGATCCCTGTTCCGTCATTTCCGGCTACGGTCTGCCTGCCGCTCTTCGGTTTGATATAACCGTATGCCGGCATACCGCCCTCGACCGCCATAGCAGCCGCAAGAAGGACTGCCGTCCCCTGCCTCAGCCGCGATTTCCATTTCTTTCTCATATGATCCCTCCCAAAAATCTGATCTCCTGCTGCATAAAAAAGAATCTATCTTTTTGTGTGTTTTGGAATTCTTCAGAATCTGTTGCACAAAAAAAGCCTCTATACCTATATTGTACAGAAGCTTTCTTTTCATGTCCTCACCCCTAAGTAGTAACCTTTGAGGGATTTTTCCATGTTTCTATTCTATTTTTTTACCGGAAAAGCTTTTCCAGCTGCCGCCTTTTATCACGGCTGCTGCCGCCGATCTCCAGCTTTGCATAGATGTTTTTCATGTGGGTCTTTACTGTGTTTTCGGTCAGGAACAGGCGTCTGGCGATCTCCTGGTTGCTGATGTATTCCGATGCCAGTCTGGCGATCTCAAGCTCCCGCTCCGAAAGCACTGCGAGACCATCTCCGGAAGTTCCCGGGAACGTCATTCCCCTATAATGCCCGCAGATTCCGGCGATCTGCCGAAGATCATCCTGATAAGCCGGCACATCCGAAAGGGTTTTCCACAGCTTTGCCGGAATCTGATCCATGTTTTCCACAAACGGCATGTAGATCCTGTCAACAAAGGCAAGCTCCGCAGCTTTCTTTAACGCTGCTTCCGCCTCCTGTTCCTTTCCAAGGTGTGAAAATGCCGCTGCAAGCTGGATCTCCAGATAGATCGCAGGCATGACATAGACCACCCGGCTTCCGAGAAACTGCTTTTCCATGCTTTCTTTTCTCGCCGCAAGCTTTGAGTATTCTCCCCGCGCCAGCAAAACCTGATGGTAGATCGTAAACGCTGATGCCATCGCTGCCCCTAACACGGAGGAGCTTTCCAAGAGACCGTCCGCAACCCACGGCACGATCTTCTCTGTCTCACCGCGCAGAGCCGCAATAAAGCTGTCGCAGAGATCCAGACTGTGGATCATGATATACTGGCGGTTTTCCATCAGCTCCCGGCGGAAGCTTTTCCTCTCCTCCCTGAGCGTTTCAAAGCCGCCATTCTTTTCTGCCATCCGCATCTTCAAAAAGAGACAGCAGGTCCGGATCCCCCACTGGCCGTAGCGCTTTGCCGCCTCCACCGCCTTTTCCATGGCGATCCGCGCATCTGCATCCATCCCCCGGTCAAAAGCAGCCTCCGCCGCCATCATGTGCTCTGCTCCCTGCCCATGTCCCTCTGTCAGGCGGTAATAATATGGCATGCACTCACACATCTCGTCCATTTCCTGATCAAGGGATCCGCTGCCGCTGTGATACAGCCATAATACCGACGGCGAACCGAACGTCCAGCTGTTCGTGGTATCAAGTGTCACCGCCTTCTCCCTCATCAGGCTTCCCGCTTTCCGGTGAAGGATGCTCATGGCGGAGATCTTGTTGTATTCCAGGAAGCTCATATTCATATAAAATTCACCGAAATACTGGTTTCTCTGCTTTTCGTCGATATCTTCCGGCTCTTCCATACAGGAAAGGAAAAATTCCTTCATCTTCATCATCTCCGGCATCATTCCAAAGAAAAAGAACCGCCGCATACAGATGATCTGGGCCAGATAATGCTTCTTTAAGATCTCCGGCGGACAATGTTCCAGCCAGACCTTTAACCGGTTCCGGTACTCATTGCTCTGCCAGGAGGACTGGGTCGTCTCCAGCGCCCCAAGCATGGAATCATAGTCTCCGGCACGGTAAAACGTCTCGATCGCCTCCGGGATCTCTCTGTTTTTCATATACCAACGGCCAAGATTCCGTAAATACTGATCCTGCTCCGTTTTTGGAAGCTCACAAAATGCCTCCCTTGCACACGCAAGCAGCATATGATGATAGCGGTAGATCCCCGTCGTCCGGTCGCAGCTGATAAACGCGTTTCCCGCAGTCAGGTCCTCCAGAAGCTTTTCACAGGAGGCTCCCCATAAAAACTCCGCCTGCTCCGCAGTAAATCCATCCGACACGGACATGACCCGGAGAAATTTTTTATGAAGCTCATCTACCGTGTCAAAAAACAGCTTTCTCATCCCATCATAGATGGACTCGCCATCCGAAAGCAGCCGTCCGCTCGAAGAAAGCTCCTTAAAATTCAGATAGATCATGGAGATCCAGCCCTCTGTCATTTTGCTTAAGCTCTCTCCCTGAGCTTCACTTAAAGCGACAGAACAGTGCTTCGCGTACTGGAAAATCTGCTGTTTTTTCAGACACAGATCCTCTTTCCGGATCTCTAAAAGCCGGCGTCCGAGCTCCTGCTTTTCCTGTCCCTCAAAGACCTCACTCCGGCTCATGATGATAAGGCGGAACTGTTCCGGCAGCTGTTTGACCAGAAACAGGAGAAATTTCCGGATCGGCTCTTCTTTTACAAGATGGAAATCGTCCAAAACCAGATAGATATCCCGCGTCTCACTCTCAAGACCGTCAAGCAGGATCTCAAGAAACAGTGCTCTCGCCGCATCATTCTTCGGCATTCCCATCTCGACGAATTCCTGTCTCAGCTTTGGAAAATTCCGAAAACTCCGGCAGAAGCTGCTCCAGAAGATACTGCCCTCATCCGCCAGCATGTTCAGGCGGAATATAAGCGCAGATCTCCCAAGTCCCTTTAAAAAACTGGTGACCGCCGTGGTTTTTCCGTATCCCATCGGGGCAACCACCGTCGTCACCGTATATTCCGGAATACTTTCCAGGATCGCCTTCAGGCTTTCCTGTATGTAAATATCGTTCAGTTTCCCCATGTCCATGCTCCCTGTAATAACGAAATGATCTAAGCATATTTTACCATATCATGGTAACTTTTGCGAATGGTTTCAGCGCCAGGCATGAGCACTTGCTGCAGGTCACATTTTTCCGCTGTTAAGCCGACACCCCTGGATCCATAACGTCAAAACAGCATATACCTTCCAGAAATTCTCTGGAAAATACATGCTGTTCTTTTGTTCACAGATGTCCGCCAGCCTCAGCCGGACACCCTGCCATATTCATATGTTATGTAAACCTACATTAAGCCTCCGGCTTCTCGTAGCTGCGATGCATGGAGAAGGAATCCATATCGTAATTCTTTAAGTTCTCCCATACTCCGCGGCCATCCGCCTTCGCGATCACAGCGTCACGGTCTTTCTTGAATGTCATCTCCTGTTTCAGGTTGCTCGGTCCGCCTACGCAGCCGCCCTGACACATCATACCCTCAATGAAGTCTTCCGGAAGTCTGCCGACTTTGAGAAGAAGAAGGGCTTTCTTAACCTCAGCCGCACCGCTGCAGCGCGCAACCTTGACATCTGTGCTCTCGCCTTTTTCCTTGAAGCACTCGATCACTGCGTTTGTTACGCCGCCGCCGTTGCCGAAGCGTTTTCCGAAGACGCTGCCCTCCTGCTTTGTCTCCTCAGCCGGCTCAAGCTCAACTTCTTTTCCGCGCAGCATTTCGATTGCCTCACCGAAGGTCAGAACATAATCCGCGTTGTTCTCGATGGACTTGTCAGCCGCCTCGGATTTCTTTGCCATACACGGTCCGATAAATACAGTGATGGTCTCCGGATCGATCGCTTTTAACATTCTGGATACCGCGCACATCGGGGATACCGTTGTGGACATATTATCGATCAGGGTCGGGTAGTGTTTCTTGATCATATTTACGAATGCCGGACAGCAGGAGGTTGTCATCTTCTTGCCTTCCTTAAATGCCTCTGCCCATTCCATTGCCTCGTAAGCTGCTGTCATATCAGCACCGGCGGCAACCTCTACCATATCGGTAAAGCCGACCTTCTTTAATGCAGTACGCCAGCTCTCCATTGTGATATCCTGACCGAACTCACCTTCAGCAGCCGGAGCAACCATCGCAACGACTTTCTTGCCGGCCTTGATCGCTTCGATCACCTGTACAACATATACCTTGGAGGAAATTGCACCGAACGGGCAGCTTCTTACGCAGGCACCGCACTGGATACATTTCTTTTCATCGATCTGGCAGATTCCGGTCTCCGGATCCATTGTGATCGCATCTACCGGACATGCACGGCGGCACGGACGGATCAGCTCAGCGATTGCATTGTACGGACATGCCTGCGCACAGCGTCCGCACTCTTTACAGACACCCGGATCGATATGGGCACGGTCGCGGCCGATCGAGATCGCACCAAAGTTACATGCGTTCTGACAGGCTTTACCCATACATTTCTGACAGTTATCGGTTACAACGAATCTTGTGATTGGACACTCCTCACATGCAGAAGAGATAACCTGAATGATATTGTCACTCTGTTTGTCACTCGGACATTTTCCTTCCGCGAGACGGACTCTCTGACGGATGATCTCTCTCTCCTTATATACGCAGCAACGGAACTGTGCCTTCGGGCCCGGGATCAGTTTGAACGGGATATTGTCTCTCTCTTCCTCGAGTCTGCCCTCGAAAGCCAGCTTGGAAACTGTGCGCAGCACGTTATACTTGATCTTAAGCAGTGCCTCATCGTTGGTTTTCATACCATTTCCTCCTAAATTTTGAATCCTCTATCTTACCTTAATTTTTAATGTTTTCGCATCATATTATCGCATATCCCCCTTTGCAAAGCAAGTCGGAAATTGTATATAATCCAACGCATTCCGGTGAAAAACCTTATTTTCTTAAATTGTATACAATAAAGTACAGGCAGAGAAATCCCCTGTATTTTCCCGGGGTTTTCTGTCTTTCTGTGTCGGATATTTGTTCGCAGTATGCGGCTGTCCGGCACCGCTTTCTTTGTCTCTTTTTTTCGCAAAGTCAGGTTCCGGTTCCGCCTCTTTCCCGCCACTCCGCTTCCGATTATTTTCGGTTTGGCATATGCAGCCTTCGCCTTTAAAACATGTTTTCCCCTGTCTCATGTTGGATTGACATTCTCAAATCCCCATGATATATTCTACTTAGTTCGGTCGTGCTAACCCCAAAGGTCAACTGTCCTGAGGGAAAAGACGAAAAGAATCTGATACGGGAATATCTGTCATGTTCAGGATCCCCGGTATGCTCTTTTCGTGTGCATACCGGGGATTTATCATTCACACAGACAGTGGAACAAGATCCGTGTCTGTCAGATTTTTTTCAGGAGGAACTAAATTATGAGAAAAATGTTATCCGTCATGATGGCTGCCGCGATCGCGGGATCTCTCCTTGCAGGCTGCTCATCATCCACAACCGAAACAACTGCTGCTGCCTCTTCCGCAGAAGAGACAACGACTGCTGCTGAGGAGACCACAACGGAAGCTGCTTCCGAGTCCGCCGCTGAAAGCACAGGTGATGAGACTGTTGTCCGTGTTGGCGGTTTAAAGGGGCCGACCACCATGGGACTTGTAAAGCTCATGGATGAGGCCGCAAACGGAGAGTCCGAGAACAGCTACGAATTCACAATGGTAACCGCAGCTGACGAGATGACTGCCATGGTCGCAGGCGGAAAAGTCGATATCGCCCTGCTTCCGGCGAACGTCGCAAGCGTTCTCTACAATAAGACAAACAAAAATATCTCCGTGATCGATATCAACACTCTCGGCGTTCTCTACTTCGTATCTGCCGACAGCTCCGTGACAACGATCGACCAGTTAAAGGGAAAGACCGTATATCTTCCGGGAAAGGGAACTACTCCGGAATATGCGCTCCGCTATGTGCTCTCCGCTGCAGGACTCGGAGAGGACGATGTAACTCTTGAATTCAAGTCCGAGGCATCTGAGGTGGCTTCCGTCCTCGCCGAGGATCCGAACGCCATCGGTCTTCTTCCGCAGCCTTTCGTAACTGCCGCTCTCGCCCAGAACGAAAAGCTCTCCATCATCATGGATCTCACAAAAGAGTGGGATAACGTTCAGGGCGAAGGCTCCGGAAGCCGTCTTGTAACAGGCGTTACCATTGTAAACAATGATTTCTTAAAGGAGCACGAGGACCTCGTCGATACGTTCTTACAGGAACATGAGGCATCCATCGCCTTCACCGCGGAGGATCCGGATGCCGCAGCCGAGCTCATCGCAAAGGCTGAGATCGTCGCAAAGGCTCCGATCGCAAAAAAAGCGCTTCCTTACTGCAATATCACCTTTATCTCCGGTGATGAGATGAAAACAGCACTTTCCGGTTACCTTCAGGCTCTGTATGACCAGAACCCGGCCTCCGTCGGCGGTGAACTGCCGGATGATGGATTCTACTATGTAAAGTAATTGTGACTGCGAAGGTTCTCAACAGTTACAAGCATTCATGCCGACTGTGACAAACGAGGTATGGCTGGCAAAACAGTCATACCTCATTTTTATATCGCCGTTTATTCTCACGGAATTTAGTTTACATAAGTCAGTTTAACAGCTTGAGCCATGAGAAATATCTGTTATAATTTTATTATTACGATTACATAAAGAAATTCAACCGCTGGAAAGCAGCTTTGATTTTTATTACACTTTATGAAAGGAGACAGCCGCCATGGATCATCGTTTTTCCGGATTCGTCCGCAGGCTCTCGATCATCCTTTTCTGGATCATCCTCTGGCAGTTCGCTGCCTCCCTGATCCGGAATCATATTTTCCTTGTGGGACCTGTCGATACGCTGCGGGCGCTCTGTGAGCAGATCCTGCTCCCGGACTTCTGGTCCGCCATCGCGTTTTCTTTCGGGCGGATCAGCATCGGATTCTTTCTGGCGTTTTTTCTGGGGCTTTTCACCGGATCTCTGGCGTACCGTTTTCCCATCGCGGACGAATTCTTAGAGCCGCCGGTGCAGCTCATGAAGACGGTTCCCGTCGCATCCTTCGTGATCCTGGCGCTGATCTGGACCGGCTCTAAAAACCTCTCCGTCTTTATCTCGTTCCTCGTGGTCTATCCCATGATCCATGTGAGCACGAAAGCCGGGCTGATATCTGCGGACCGGGAACTTTTGGAGATGGCGGAAATCTTCCACGTTCCCTTTATCCGCCGGACGCTCTATATCTACCGCACAGCCCTCTACCCGTACTTAAAAAGCGCCTGCCGCACCGCCCTCGGCATGGGATTCAAGTCAGGGATCGCCGCCGAAGTCATCGGTGTGCCGGACGGTTCCATCGGCGAGGGGCTGTATCTCGCGAAGATCTATCTTAGTACCGCGGAACTCTTCGCGTGGACAGTCGTCATCATTCTTGTGAGCAGTCTGTTTGAGAAAGGTTTTCTGTGGATTCTGAAGAAATGTGCCGGAAAGGGGGCTGATGTGAATGAGTCCGATAAATAAAAAAAATGACACTGCTCTCGCGCTCCGCTCCGTCACCAAATCCTACGACGGACAACCGGTTCTCTCCGATCTTTCCCTGGAATTTTCCTCCGGAACTTTCTACTGTCTGATGGCACCGTCCGGAAACGGAAAGACTACAATGTTCCGTCTGATCCTCGGACTTGAAAAGCCGGATTCCGGTGTGATCCTGTTCGGTACATCAGCAGGGAATACCGGCAATAACGACATAAAAGCTTCTTCCGGCACGGTATCAAAATCTGACCTCTGCAGGATCCGTGGGATGCGTCCCCTGATCTCCGCCGTTTTTCAGGAAAACCGTCTTCTGGAATGCTATACCGCCATTGAAAACCTCCGCTTCGCTCTGGGAAAGCAATATTCCAGCGAAGCTCTGACCACATACCTGCTCCGTCTTCTTCCGGAAGACGCCCTGAATAAGCCCGTCTGTGAATTCTCCGGCGGCATGAAGAGGCGTGTCGCGATCCTGCGCGCGATCCTCGCACCGTCTGAGATCATTCTCATGGATGAGCCTTTTACCGGACTGGACGCCGATACAAGGCAGCTCACGATCGATCTGGTCAAAGAGCTCTGCGCCGGAAAGCTCCTGATCATCGCTACCCATTCAGAGGACGACGCAGAGCTTCTGGGGGCGAAGATCATTCACTTATAAGTTAGGAAAAGCGTTCTCCTGTCCGGTCATCTCATCAACGGATATCCCTCAGGAAAACGCTTTTTATTATTTACGCACGGTGCAGACAGTAACAGATTTCTCTCTATCTCGCCCCTAACAGCTTATCTATCTTCTTCATATGGAAGAAGTAGACCACGAACATTGAACATCCCGTAAACAGCCAGGACGCCACATACACATTCATCAACATATCATAAGTTGTGAACATGCGGAATATCGTTGTGAGCCAAATCAGTCGGAATACGACCGTACCGAGAATCGTGATGACGGATGGCTCCAGGGACTTTCCAGTTCCTCGCAGGCAGGAACTTGCAACCTCATATGTCGCAGTTAAACCTTCCAATGCACACACCCGATCCATTCGTATGATCCCGTATGCCGCCACCGCAGCGCTCGTCGTATAGATGCTGACGAAAAAATCTTCCCACACGATAAAAATCACGCTGAGGATCTCCGTAAATCCGAATCCAAAGAGCAGACAAAGCCAGAAGATCTTTCTGCATCTCTTCATGTTGCCCGCACCAAAGTTCTGGCTTGTAAATGTAACCGCCGCCTGGGCAAAAGCACCTGCAATATCATATGTAAAATACTCAAAATTCAGTGCCAGGGAGGAACCCGCGATGGCCGCCTCACCGAACATGTTGATCCCACTCTGGATAAACACGTTGGAAACAGAAAAGATCGCACCCTGAATTCCTGCCGGGATACCGATCGCCAGCACTTTTTTCAGCTCATTTGTATCGATCCGCATCCTGTCAAACCGGAAGCTGAACTCATCATTCCTGCGGTACAGATGGGAGATAATGAGGAATGTGCTGACCACGTTGGAGATCACCGTGGCGATGGCAACGCCCGCAACTCCCAGATGGAATCCGATCACAAGGAGCAGGTTTAAAATTACATTCAGCACGCCGGACACGATAAGGTAGTACATCGGTCTCCTCGTATCACCGTAGCTTCTGACAATGGCAGCACCAAAGTTGTACGCGACCATAAACGGAATTCCCACAAAATAGATCCTGATATATAAGAGTGCCTGATCCAGCACTGTCTCCGGCGTTCCGGATGCCACAAGGACCAGTCTTGCCACCAGCATTCCGATTACGAGAAGCGCAATTCCGAGAACCGCGCCGAAGGTCAGGATCGTGTGGACCATGCTGTTGATCTTACCGCGGTTCTTCTGACCAATAAGGTTCGCCAACGCTGCATTCGGTCCCACAGAAAGTCCAACGATCAGGTTCACGAAAATTCCAACCAGCGCCACACAGCTTCCCACAGCCGCCAGCGCCTGATCCCCCGCAAATCTTCCCACAACAGCAACGTCCGCTGAATTAAACAGCTGCTGCAAAATACTGCTGAACGCTAACGGTATCGAAAACAGGATCAGTTTTCCTGCCAGCCCTCCGTTTAACATATCCATTTCCTTTGATCTTACTGATGTTTCCAATGTTTTTTCCTCTCTTTTACTTCCATGTGCTGACCTGACCAGTAAATTCTTTCATATCCTCCACAGTATACCATACTTTTCATATCTTGACACTTCAAAAGATCCATGCTATCATGATGATAACTTGATACGCACGAGTGGCTCAGTGGTGGAGTATCGCCTTGCCAAGGCGAGGGTCGCGGGTTCGAATCCCGTCTCGTGCTTTCAATGATACAAAAAGGGGCTGTCGCATTAGCAAATATTTTTTGCTGGGCGACAGCCCTGCTTTAT
>CABVBU010000014.1 GCA_902496665.1 uncultured Clostridium sp.
TTAGTTCCAGATATAAAACATAATGAGGTATCAGAATTACCCCTAAAATATTTAGAAACGGATATTTATCGTGTTTCGAGAGAAGTAAAAAAGATGCAAAGAATAAACGACAACATATTGACTGCATGGTATGAAGTGGATTCCGGTAGATACATTGACATAGAATATAATATTTGATATATTTAATTATATAAATAATGTTATATTTGAAGAGATAGCATGAAAAATTTGATAAAAAAAATTAGGCTTTATTTGAACATGAGTCAAACCGAGCTCGCAGAACATATGAATGTGTCTTTTGCAACAGTGAACCGTTGGGAAAATGGCAGGGCCGTTCCTAATAAACTGGCGCAGATGAGATTGTATGAGTTGTGTAAGGCACAGGCAGTTCCGGTTTATGATATGACGTTGGAGAAAATTGTGGAAGCAGCAAAAAAAATAGAAGTTGTTGAAGGAAAGGTGCTGCTTTATCATGGATCGAAATCTGGCATAGAGGGAGTTATTGAGCCGAAGAGCCGGAAGCAATGCGATTTTGGCAGAGGCTTTTATATGGGAACGGACCCAAGTCAGGCATTGACATTGATTTGTGACTATGAAAAATCGAAATTTTATATTGTCTCTGTCGATACGAATAAACTTAAAATGTTAACGATATCAGCAGATATTGAGTGGGCAATGCTTGTAGCATATAACAGGGGAAGAATGGAGAGTATAAAGGGTACTGAATTTTATAACAAGTATCGAAATATGGCAGCAGGAAAAGATCTGCTTATTGGAAGCATTGCGAATGACAGAATGTTTTATGTGATTGATAATTTCTTTATTGGAAATATCACAGATGCAGCATTGGTGCACAGCCTTTCTGCATTGCAATTAGGAAGTCAGTATGTTGCTGTCTCGCAGCGAGGATGTGATGCAATTCATATCGAAGCGGAAATAGAACTTTCATATTTAGAGAGGGCATTTATTAAGGAAGTTGCTGAGGAAAATCGTGCACGGGGAGTTTCTCTTGCGAACGATATCTGCAAGAACTACCGCCGTGAAGGTTTATTTTTTGATGAGATTCTGGATAATGCAAAAACCGGAGGAAGATAATGAATGAGATAGCTTTGAAACTTTGTGATATACAGGGAAGACTTTTTGAACTGTCGGCGGATCATAATTACGGCAGCATGGAGTTTATTAAACTGTTTATGAATTCTGAGACGGCAAAAGCATTGGAT
The DNA here is from genome assembly GCA_902496665.1 of uncultured Clostridium sp. Lineage (GTDB taxonomy): Bacteria > Bacillota > Clostridia > Lachnospirales > Lachnospiraceae > Pilosibacter. The sequence continues at coordinate 1,224 of CABVBU010000014.1, forward strand.
TCCGACTATAATCGTATGCAATGGGCAGGAGAAGAATATCTTTTAGATGAGGTTATCGGAAATGCCAAGACAGAAAGCTTGATTGGCGGAGAAGTATTTTCAAAAGATGTCCTGTATTGGATCGGTTATATTTATCGTTATTGGCATTATTACAGCGGTGAGGACAGCAAAAAGATATATAAACAAGCAGCAGTCGAAGTTATGAAACGAAATTATATGATGTTTCATACGATGGATCCGGTTCTTGCGATTGAGGATTTAAAAGAAATTTATAATCAGAAAAGATAAAAGAAACACGTACTGATTGAAGTAAGGTAGAATCAACTTCGGGCAGTACGTGTTTTATTTAGGCGAACAATAGTCAAAGTTCGTGTCTGTATGAGAATCCGACGTTGACGGGGATCATCGGCATTTGGCTGGCAAAACTTATTTCTAACACCCCAGAATCTCTTCCGCCCGCTTCACAGATTCCGCTGTCGGCGGATCCACATCTTTTAAGGTGTAGGGGATACCAAGGGATTCCCATTTGTAGATGCCGAGTGTGTGGTACGGAAGAACTTCCACTTTTTTTACATTGGACAGAGCATCTAAAAACGCACGGATGCCGTGAAGATTCTCATCATCATCGGTCACGCCTGGAACGAGGACGTGGCGGATCCACATGGGTTTGCCGATCTCATTCAGGTATCTGGCGAAGGCCAGAATATTTTCGTTGGAATGTCCGGTGAGAGCGCGGTGCTTTTCCGGATCGATGTGTTTTAAGTCCAGCATGACAAGATCGGTATTTTCCATGAGATCGGTGAGCTTTGAGAAAAATGGATCTTCTCTTGTAAACGGCTGTCCTGCGGTGTCAAGCACTGTGCCGACGCCGTTTTCCTTTGCAAGACGGAAAAGCTCATTCATGAAATCAATCTGTAAGAGCGGTTCGCCTCCACTGACCGTGATGCCGCCCTCTTTGCCCCAGTAGCACTTGTAGCGGAGCGCCTGTCTGATCAGGGTAGACGGGGTCATTTCTTTATAATTACAGACGGAAGAAGGCGCTGCGCTGTCAGAAGCTGTATTTTGGACAGTATTCGCATGAGCTTGAGCTGCGTTTTCGGAGATCTGTTGCCCGGAAACGGCAGCAGCGTTCGCTAATTTCCATGTATCCGGATTATGACAATACCGGCACCGCATATGGCAGCCCTGAAGAAAAGTCACAAAGCGGACTCCGGGTCCGTCTACGGAACCAAAACTGTCGATGGAGTGAATGTAGCCTGTTGTTTCCATATAAATAGTTTCCCTTCTCCCGGAATCTGCCGGGGATAAAAATAAAGGTAAAATGAGCAGAGCAGTGCAAAAGTACAAACACTAAAACCTCAATGCCAAGCTAGAAAAACTTCATAATTTAGACTCAGCCGGGAATAAACAACATTCCCGGCTGATTTTAAATCGATAAAGTTAGTGAGCGATTGCTGCTTATTTTACATTGCCTCATGGCAGGTTCTTGCAATAACATCCAGCTGCTGCTCTCTTGTCAGGTCGATAAACTTAACGGCATAACCGGAAACACGGATCGTGAAGTTTGCGTACTCCGGTTTCTCCGGGTGTTCCATCGCATCCTTTAGCTTATCAAGGCCGAATACATTCACGTTGAGATGATGAGCACCCTGATCAAAATATCCGTCGAGAACATGGACAAGGTTGTTCTTTCTCTCATCCTCAGAATGTCCGAGTGCGCCCGGAGCGATCGTCTCAGTGTTGGAGATTCCATCGAGAGCGTACTCATACGGAAGCTTTGCAACGGAGTTTAAGGAAGCGAGAAGACCGTTCTGCTCTGCACCGTAGGATGGAGTAGCGCCCGGAGCAAATGGTGTAAATGCCGCACGGCCATCCGGGAGAGCACCTGTCGCCTTACCGTAAACCACGTTGGAAGTGATGGTAAGGATGGAGGTTGTCGCCTCGGAATTTCTGTAGGTGTGGTATTTCTTAACCTTCTTTAAGAATGTCTTTAACAGCCAAACCGCGATATCATCCGCACGGTCATCATCGTTTCCGTAACGCGGGAAATCACCCTCTGTTATGAAGCTTGTCGCCATGCCGTTCTCATCGCGGACAACCTTTACCTTTGCGTACTTGATCGCGGAGAGGGAGTCTACCACGTGAGAGAAGCCTGCGATACCGGTTGCGAAGGTACGCCGTACATCGGTATCGATGAGAGCCATCTCAGCTGCCTCATAGTAATATTTATCGTGCATATACTGGATCAGATTCAGGATGTTTACATAGATTCCTGCCAGCCAGTCCATCATCAGGTCATACTTATGCATCACCTCGTCATAATCAAGATACTCAGAGGTGATCGGTGCGTACTCCGGACCAGCCTGCATCGGCTTTCCGTCCTTTGTCTTGTACTTCTCGTCTTTACCTCCGTTGATCGCGTAGAGCAGGCACTTTGCAAGGTTTGCACGTGCTCCGAAGAACTGCATCTCCTTACCTGTCTGGGTAGCGGATACGCAGCAGCAGATGCTGTAGTCATCGCCCCATACCGGACGCATCACATCATCGTTCTCATACTGGATCGAGGATGTGTCGACGGAGATCTTTGCCGCGTACTTCTTGAAATTCTCCGGGAGACGGGAGGAGTAAAGTACAGTCAGGTTCGGCTCCGGGGACGGTCCCATGTTCTCTAAAGTATGGAGGAAACGGAAGTCTGTCTTTGTTACCATGTGACGTCCATCCTGTCCGAGACCTGCAACCTCCAGTGTTGCCCAAACCGGATCGCCGGAGAAGAGCTGGTTGTAGGACGGGATTCTCGCGAACTTCACCATACGGAACTTCATGGTCATGTGGTCGATCATTTCCTGTGCCTGGGACTCGGTAAGTGTACCTTCCTCGAGGTCACGGTTTACATAGATATCAATAAATGTGGAGATACGTCCAACGCTCATAGCCGCGCCATTCTGGGTCTTAACAGCGGCAAGATAGCCGAAATAAAGCCACTGGATCGCTTCTTTTGCGTTTGTTGCCGGACCGGAAATGTCATAGCCATAGATCTTTGCCATCTCCTTCATGCCCTTTAACGCGCGGATCTGTTCTGCGATCTCTTCTCTCTGGCGGATAATCTCATCGTACATAGCGCCGTTTCCGCAGAGGTCCAGGTCTTTCTTCTTCTCCTCGATCAGGAAGTCGATACCGTAAAGAGCCACACGGCGGTAGTCGCCGACGATACGTCCGCGTCCATAGGTATCCGGAAGACCGGTTACGATATGGCAGTGGCGGGCCGCTTTCATTTCCGGTGTGTAAGCGTCAAAGACTGCCTGGTTGTGTGTCTTGTGGTACTCGGTGAAGATCTTGTGGAACTTCTCATTTACCTTGTATCCGTAGGTCTCAGCAGCTTCCTCAGCCATCTTGATTCCGCCGTAAGGCATGAAGGCACGCTTTAACGGCTTATCTGTCTGGAGTCCGACGATGGTCTCGAGATCCTTTAAGCTCTCGTCGATATAGCCCGGGCCGTAGGAGGTCAGGCTGGATACGATCTCAGTCTCGCACTCCAGGACACCGCCTTTTTTGCGCTCCTCTTTCTGGAGCTCCTGGAGACGTCCCCAGAGCTTATCGGTAGCCTCGGTCGGAGCGGCAAGGAAATCTTCGGTTCCGTCATACTGGGTATAGTTATTCTGGATGAATTCGCGGACATTGACCTCATCGGTCCACTTTGCGCCCTGGAATCCTCTCCAGGCTTTTTTGAAAACATCAGCGTTTCCGTTTTGGGTATTCTGTTCAGACATGGTGGTTCCTCCTTGTTTGCATTACGATTACATATTGTTAAAAAGGGATCATTCTGAAATCTTCGGTTGTGAAGAAATGCTTCGCCATTATAACAGATCGTGACAGGAAAAAACAATGCTTTAAATGAGAATCATTATCAAAATCTACCATATGGGAAATTTTCTCTTTAGGGAGATCTCAGCTGTTACAGAATCACAGCGCGGCGTGAGAGACGCCAATAGACTGAAAAAGCGTAAAAAAATAACCCACAGTCTGCGCTATGATTGCCCAGACGGTCGGCTTTCTTCGATCATACTTCACGTGGTTCACCACTTATCCGTCAGTCATATGATCGGTATGACATATATATACCAGATGTTGTAGTGTGTGTCAAGTGGAAAAGAATGGTCGGACCAGATATGGGGGAGAGAATGCCGGTCCTTTTTGGCAGATGTCAGCAAAAAAGCGTGAAGAGCGTCGCTCCATACCGGTTGACGGAATCATGCCCGGCGGGGTACAATAACCTTAATATGACTTTGGGGGAAACAGGGGGGAACGAGGATGTTAAAGGTACTGATCGCGGATGATGAGAGCAAGGTCTGCCAGCTGATCGAAAAGCTGGTGGACTGGGATGCTCTTGATATGGAGGTCGGAGCGGTCGCGGAGAACGGGATCGATGCGCTGGAAAAGATAAAGGAAGTTCATCCGGATATCGTGATCACGGACATCCGGATGCCGGGATATGATGGGCTGGACCTGATCCGGCTCGGAAAAGAGGAAGCTCCGAATGCGGAGTTTGTGATCATCAGCGGCTACCGCCATTTTGAGTATGCGCAGATGGCGATCCGGTACGGGGTGAATGCGTATCTCTTAAAGCCGATAAAAAAGGACGAGCTGACGGAGACATTAAAGCGCCTCAGCACCCGTTTCCGGGCGCAGACGGAACAGCTGAGCCAGGAGGAGAAGACCAGACTGGCGATCAGAAGCGATGAGAAGAACCTGAGACAGGCCTTTTTACAGGATCTTGTGGGGAGAAGAAATAAGGAGACCCTGTCGCAGCCGCTTTTGGAGATCAACCGGGAATTTCACTATCGTTTTGAGCCGGGGGAATTCTGCATCGCCATCTTAAAACTGGATGGGCGTGTCTGCGACGAGGAGCAGAATGTCCAGTTTATGGCAGAGAAAGTCCAGTCTGCGGCGGAAAGATTTTTAAAAGACTATGTCATGGAGACAGAAAATACGGAGCTCAACGGATTCCATTTCTTTCTGCTGAACTATGACGCAGAGGACCGGATGCAGATCCGGAGACAGATGAAAGCCCTGCTCTCGGAGATCCGGGTCCAGGGGGACATTTTAAAGAACCTGTCGGTGACGCTGACGCTCGGCGAGGGCGTGGGAAGTCTCCCGGAGATCGGCAGTTCCTTAAAAAATGCCAGACTCCTCATCGAGGAGCGGCTGCTCGCAGGAACGGGAAAGCTGATGGAAGGAAAGATCGAAAGCGGGGAGTCCTTCGCGGACAGTGAGATCTTCGCAAAGTTTAATGACCGGATCGCACATACGCTGGAGAGTCTGGATTCCTTTGCAGTGCGGGAAGAACTGATCTATCTGAAGACGAAAATGCTGGCGGAGAAGGAGATCAGCGGTCATGAGATCCTTCAGATGACGAAGGAGATCTGCAACCAGTACCTGTTTTTTATGAAAAAGTACCGCCTTCCGGTGGAAGAAAATTTCATGGAGAATTTCAGCGTCAGCGCCGACAACTGTGCAGATGCGGCGGAGCTTTTCGATTATCTGACGAGACGGATCACGACCTCCTACGAGAAGGCAGCAAGGTTAAAGCGGCAGGATGAAAACCGTCCGATTCGCGTGGTGAAAAAGTATGTGGAAGAACATTTTGGAGAGCCGCTGACGCTGGAAGAACTCAGTCGGGTTGTGGATCTCTCCCCGACGTACCTCAGCACGATCTTTAAGAAGGATACGGGGATGACGTTTCTGGAATACCTCTCGAAGGTTCGCATGGACATGGCAAAAAAGCTCTTAAAGGAGACAAATGACACGGTGGCCGATATCTGCGGGAAGGTCGGCTACAGCGATGTGCGGTATTTCACGAAGACCTTTACAAAATATGCGGGCTTAAAGCCCAAGGAATACAGAAAGCTGTACTCATGATGGAGAAGAAACATACCGATGAGAAAAATTACCTGTCCGTCCGGATCAAATGGTGCGCACTTCTCGCAGCCGGGCTGGTCGGGGCATTCCTCGTGAGAATGTGGGTGGTGTGCATCCGGGAAATGCAGTCCCTGATGATCCCGGCTGTATTTACGGCACTTTCCGCTGCTCTGGCGGTGATCGTTTACCGGACGGTGCTGATCCCATACCGGGAGACTCGGAAGATCTATGAGCAGTTTGTCATGGGCTATGTCATGGAGGACCTTTTTAAGGTCCGCTATCCGTTTTCACCGGAGAGTGAGCAGGCAGTCCTGCGCCTGAACGAGATCATCGACCGGAACAACCTGATCGCGATCTCGAAAAAACAGGCGGAGTATCTGGCGCTTCAGAACCAGATCAATCCCCATTTCCTCTACAACACGCTGGAGGGGATCCGGAGTGAGGCGCTGATCGCGGGGCTGGACAGCATCGCGGAGATGACGGAGGCGCTGGCGACCTTCTTCCGCTACACGATCTCAAACCTGGAAAATCTCGTGACGCTGGAGGACGAACTTGCCAATATCGAGAATTATTACTATATTCAACAGTTCCGATTCGGTTCCAAACTGGACCTGAAGATCCAGTATGACCGGGATCCGGACGACGATTTCACGGAGATGGATTTTCTGCAGTGCAAACTTCCGAAGCTGACACTGCAGCCGATCGTGGAAAATTCCATCTACCACGGGATCGAGCGAAAGATCGGAAAAGGTCATCTTGTGATCCGGATCAGTGCGAGTGAGGAACGGCTCTACATCAGGATTTCCGATGATGGGCGCGGAATGACGGACGAAAAACTGAAGGAACTGAATGAAAAACTGCGCCGTCTTGATGTGGAGACAGATGTCCCGGAAAAAGAGGAGGAGAAGAAGCCGGCCCGCGGCGGGATCGCGGTGGTGAACGTGAACAGGCGGATCAAGCTCCTCTTCGGCGAGGAGTACGGAATCCATGTCTACAGCAAAGAGGGGATCGGAACTGATGTCATAGTGGAGCTTCCGCTGGTGCGCGACGGGGATCGTCAGGGAGGATGGCGATGAGAAAAGAACTTCTTCGGATATCGCATGTCGATCTTGAACGGGACGGAGAGCTGCTCCTGGATGATCTGGAATTCCAGATGTTTGCCGGGGAGATCGTTGGCCTGGTGGCGCGGAACCGGAAAGGCCAGAAAGAGATGGTGGATATGATCTGCCGGAACGATCCGATCAGCCTGGGATCCGTGTGGTATGACGGAAACGTTGTAAATAGCTACGCCTACAGCAGCGGGGCGTCCAATAAGGTGGCGCTCATCGAACAGAAGAGCCATCTCGTGCAGGGCTTAAGCGTTGTGGACAACCTTTTTATCCTGCGGGAAGGTTTCCGGAAATATTTTATCAATGAGCAGGTGATCTTCAGCCAGGCGGTCCGCTTTTTTGAGGAAAAAGGGCTGAAAGTGGACCTGGAAAAGAGAGTGGAGAACCTGACAGAGCTTGAGAGATGCTTTGTGGAGCTCGGAAAGGCGCTGCTTTCGGGCTGTCATCTCATTATCGTGGACAACCCAGCGAACTATCTGAGCCAGTATGAGCTCTTCGAGTTCCAGCAGATGTTAAAGAAGATCCGGAAAGAGGGGATCTCCGTGCTCTATGTGGGAAACCACCACCAGGAGCTCTTTAAGATCGCGGACCGGACCGCACTTTTTTCGGACGGCCACATCTACAAGGTCTTTGAGCGGGATGAGATGACGGACGAAAAGATGGCACCGTACATCTCAGAATGGAAGATTATGTCCACGGAGAATGATCAGGATGTCGAGGATGACGGGATCCTGCACTTTCACACCGTGGGAGTCGGAAATTTAAATGGTCTTCGCTTCATCCTGCACCGCGGTGAGTGTATGACGATCCTCGACAAGGAAAATAAGATCGCAGGGGACATGATGGATCTGATGACCGGAAAAAAGCGGTGCAGATCAGGATGGATCACGGTGGACCATGTGACCTACACACAGAAAAAAGCGGCGGATTATCTCGATGAGGGGATCGCCGTGATCCCGGCGGACGGGGTGAACCGGCTGCTGTTTCTGGATGAGAGCTACATGGAGAACCTGACATTTCTCCTGGACCGGAAACTCAGAAAAAGCCTGATCCCGCGGAAAATCTACAGGAGTATCCATTCAGAATATCTGCCGCTCGTGGGACCGGTGATCGATGCGCCCTGTGTGCGCGACATTCCGCAGGAAGACCAGTTTGCCCTGCTCTATCATAAGATGAATCTTCTGCGCCCGCGGATCATGGTCTGCATCCAGCCGCTCGCAAAGGGCGACATGTTCTGCCGGATGAGGATCTTAAATGTGCTGCGCCAGATCCAGAAACAGGGGACGGCGATACTCATGATCACCGCGAGTATCTCCGATACGCTTGATATCTCGGACCGCCTGCTCGTCGTGGAGCAGGGGAAGGTGGCGGCAGTGTATGAGAAGAGTGAGTTTAAGAGAATTGTGAGGTAGGATTGGGGATGATAAAGCAAATTGCTTGATAAGAACGATAGATGATCTTTTCAATAAGCCGAATATTGATGAAAATTAGTAATTCAATGACAGATAATTTGCCTGAATAAGTTGTTGTAGGTAATCTTTTTTGAAGTGTTTTCTTAAAATTCGAAAAGTAGTATACTACTATATAAAGTGGTTTGTATAGAAAATAAATAAGTATTTTGTATAAATATCACAGGTAGCTTACTAAGTATAAACAAGGAGAATTGTATATGGCTTCATTAACACATGTTTGCATGTGGTCGGGCAATGGTTGGAAGCGAATTACGGCAGAACAAGCTGCAAAAATGCATCCTGGTGGGACTGTATCTGCTCACAGTGGGTTGTTTATGTGTGAACTCTGTGGTCAGTATGTCACGCTGACTGATAGCGGTGTTCAAACACGTCATTTTAGACATAGTGCTCATGAAAAAAGCAAAAATTGCCCTGAACGTACATTTGAATCTGGTTATTCAATATCTTATAGTCCACAGGAACACGATTTGCCCATTCGTATTACAGATATATTTGCAACATCATTTAGATTTGAACTCGGTTTGCTTCGTGCACCAATTAGTTCACTCAGTAAAGAGTTTTACGTAGAAATCAAGCCTAAAGGAGTAACCGGTATATCTTATGTGTTTGCAAAGGAACGATTGAATTGTGAAAGTATTACATATGTCCCCATAGGTGAAAGACCATTCGAAAAATATCTCCTCAATTTAAAAAATGGAAGTAGTAAACTGCTGGAATTTTGGCCTGCAGAGATTAACGGAATTGATCCAGAAGGAACGCTGTTTGAAAAGACTTCTGGTAAGAAGCTCACATATGATGCTGATGTTGAGATTGAGAAAGAGTATTATTTGTTAAAACGCGGATATTTCTATAGAAAATCTTCCGATAGCGTACAAATTAAAAAAATTGTTCAAAAACGGTTTAGCGGGGAACCATGGGCACTTTACGTAGTATCTGCCTCCACATTTAGTGAGGAAGCAGCCCGTTTCTTCCTTGATTTTCACTGCCGTCTGACCGATCATCCCGTTTCTTTACAGCCAGTATGGCCACTATTTACAGAAGGAAATTATATAGTAAACCATAGTCAGGAGAGTATGTATGTGCTTGTTGAAGGTAACATAGCAACAGTTAAAACATTTCCTTCTGCATTGGTCAAACGGCTAAATTATGATGTCCTCTATCCAAAACTATATGAGGTTCACTGCTCTGGTAGACAACAGTTGATATCGGTAGGGCGTACCCAAGCACTGCAATACACTTATTTTTGGAAAGAGCGGCTTATCCAAGATGGATTAGAACCGGAAATATCCGTAACAGATCTCTCGGGTTCTGAGATTAATCCTGGTGAAACAAATATACTGCCAGATAACAAAACATTAGTTTTCAAGTCAACATTTGATGGTGAGCTGGTTAAATTTAATAATAACCGTATTGTAGATAGGAGAAAAATGTTTGCGGACAAGCAGATTGAATTAGATGGACTATCTTACGGCGTAAGTGTTCAAGTTATTATTGGACTTGATATTGTCTGGAGAATCAATTTCAAAAAGCAACAGGATATCATCATAAATGATGAAGCTGAAATACTGAGACAAATTATCAGTACTTCAGGGGGGGCTATTTCCGCACCCCATTCTTTACGAAATATTTTATGTGGCATGAGTCGTTATCCAAAGATATGTCAGTGGATACAAAAGTGTCTCAAAGAAGACTCTATCAATGAACAAGCTTATCGGAGATTGCAGGATATCTATCGAGGCGTACGAATAAATAAACAGGGAGACAAAATATGAACTACATCGAGTTTCTTACTAAAGAAGAAAAAACAACCCTCTGTGAAATTATTACAGGTAAAGAGTTTAAAGAATTTTTCAAGAAAAATGAACAAGCTTTCTCAAAAATTCAAAAGGGATTTAGAGCTAAATCATTAACAGAACAACATGCGTTGTCAATTGCTATAAATCATATCGATAACTCCTTCATCGCAAGCTGGGTCAATATGCGGGTAGAATGTTGGCTGAAAGAGATTGAAGAAAATGTAGTTAAACTTAAGAAAAAAGGGCTCTCCCATGAGTCTGCCTTAGCAGAAACTATGCTTGACTCATTTTTTTCCAATAACATCGAATTGTATTTTAAATTAACAGGGAAGTCTTTGGATACGGAAGTATGCTTTAACCTCTGCAGGAGAATGGAGAATATAAAACATGAGCGTGTAAAAGATTCTGAAACGGCTGATCGAATTAAGGCTATGGAAGAAGAAAACAGGCGCTTGTTTGATCAAGTTGAAACAGCTCAGCATAGAATTGATGACATAAAAAATGAGTGCGCAGATAAGGTTCAGAAAATTGAGAAGGAAAAAAAACGTTTAGAATCATTGTTGGATGAGGCACAAGTGAAAATTTCTGAATTGCAGACAGCACCCAATGCCTTCGAAAACGATGATGCAGATTATCTTACGCAGTTTGATGACACAGATCTCTCTATCTTACCTTCTGTCCACACGGACGAAATTGTTTCTTTGTGCGGTGTGGTTTCTTCAGATTATAGTGGACAGAAGCGGCTTATGCGATATGCCGATTTAAACAGTAATGGGTACTATAATGTCTTTCATAGAAACGAAGATATTCCATTGAGCTTTACAAATAGAAACATAATTTTTTATAAAGATGGTCCGTCTGAGAATGGCTTTTATGGTGTTTGGACTTGGTCAGCAGTTCCGAATGAGAAAGATCCCTCTAAGGATTATATATTGTCGCGATACAACGCAGATATAAAACCTATTGAAATTGTAGTTAATACATCGGTATCAGACCTTGATGAGCTAGTTAATCTCTTGAAAAAAGGGGGAATAGATCATCAGCCCTGCAGTCAAAGAACCATGTTTTCTCTTTGTCAATCCAAAGGGCAGTATATAGGTATTCTTTGTACTGACAAAGAACTCAATATGCTTAACGGAAAAATAACGTTTTCGGAAGATTGTGTTGCAGTGCCGGTATATGAATTCACCAATGCGGATATTGTGCATCAGGAAAATGGACCTTCTTTTTATAGAAATGCATTTGCTGGACTTCCAAGTAAAATTTATCGTTTGAAAAATCCCCTTGATATTGTAAAAGATATTGTTTTATCTTCGGTTTCGTGGACTGCGTATAAAGCAAGGGAGATAACTCGTACCCAGTATACGACGTTTCGAGATTTTATCAAGGATATTCCTGCTGAAGATATAACGAGAAAAATTAGAATTAAATGTCATTGTTCTATTCCTGCCGCCAAAGGTCTGCTAAATGAATTTTTGAATACAGTCTGGAAGTATATTGATGGAGATAGCTTAGAAGATGAAATAGTTTTGTCAGCAATTTCTACCAGCGTTGATCTTCAAGAAAAAACGAAGGAACTTATCCGTCAGGATTGGGAAAGGGAGAATGAAAGGCTCTTAATTGAAACTCGTCAAAAGATTGATCGACTTCGTGGGGAGTTGAAGTCTACTGCTGAGAATTTAAAGAAAGCGCAAGAAGCACTCAATCAGACTAAAGCAGAAGATGAGCACCTTTCGAGTGTTATAGCCGAAAAAGAAAAAATGGCTGTAGATGTTGAAAATAAGGTTGAAGAAAAAATCAAAAAGGCTCGTGAAAACGTGGCGGATTTCATTGCAAATATGGCATTTATTAGTGGACAACAAGTGCAGATGGTCAATGCTGCAACTCTTCCGGCTACCAATATTACCTCTGAATATAATACGACCACATATTGTGTGCATCCTGAATTTGAAAAGAGTGATGAACTTGAAGTTCATCACTCTTGGGGAGATGTCATCAACACAGCGATGTATGAACTTACAGAAGCAGGTGTTGCAAAACAATATAGGGGTGGACTTGCGGCTTTCCTTTGTGCTGCCTATATTGAGAAACAGCCACTTGTACTTGTTGGTCCTAATGCGATCGACATTGCCCAGGCATTTTGCGCATCTGTAACTGCTCATAAATATGGTATACTCTATTGCGAAGGTGGAAATATTCACCGAGTGATTGAGAAAATTGGTGCCGATGATGAAAAAATTGTAATAATTAACAATTTTCTGGTGGGTGGAGGGCTGAACAAGCTTCCAGAAATACTTTCACAAAAAGATATTTTTTATATAGCCACCCATCCATATGCAGAGGATATTCAGGTTGAACCTAAAAGCCTGTATGGTTTCGTACTGCCATTGTTTACAGAGTTTTTGGTGGATAAAAAAGCTACGGGCAAATACTATGGAGGCTATTTTTCTGATGATTTTAAGAACTATTCGACAGAGGAAGGTGCACGCAAAGAATTGACGGTTCTTTCGAAATTTGCACTGAGTTCTTTAGTAAGAAGTAAAATCAATAGCATGATGATGACGATGCATGGTATTTACCATACAGCCACAGCGGACGATGATTTCTTATTTTATATTTTTCCGATTGCTTACGCTTCCATGGAGATAAATAAACTTGTAGAAGTAATTACAGATCCTCAGCAAGGTATCACAATTTCTGCTAGTCTGAAGCGTGACCTTCAGCATGTGTTAGGAGAAAATTGATGGATAAGTATAACGGACTCCTCTTGAAAATATCGCAACAATATCATATCCTTAAAGGAAAAGAAGAAACAGAGGGAGAATGGAAAACTCGTCTTGTGTATAGTATCTGCGGGATGATGGCGTATGCTTGTCTATGGGACAATGTAGAAGAGACCATTTCTATCGTGCATCTGAAAAAAAGAATTCGCATTATATTGGGAAAATATAAATTATTGTATCCAGAACTTTTAGAAAGTTTTTCGTGTACTTCAGAAGAATTTGAAGAGGAAATTGCAAATCAATTCTTAAGCGCTGGAGTAGTTTATCACCGTCCAAATCGAATAGTGCCTTCGAAAAAAAGAGAAGAACACTTTGCCGGAATTTTATTTCAGAGAGGTATTGCTTTGGATAATATCTCCTGTGTATCTGGAATTGGACTTTATTCGAAACAGGATGGAGGAGTAAACCAAAATAAAATAAAGATAATGTTTGATCTCGAACAAGAAAATTTACAAATATATTGGAAAAATGTACTCTCTGCTGCTTCTTGGAAATTGAATCCATCGTTTGAATTTGGCGCAGAATATCTTCGACTGAAACCGCCTTTTTCGCGTGGATACTGGGTAAATGAACCGGATAAAACTGGTATAATTTCAATTCTTAGAACTGGAATTGGTGAATCCAAGCTGTATTTTCTCTATCGTTATATGGAGGATAACCTAGAAGTTAGTGCGCTTCCTAAGTGGCAGGTGGAGCACTATAACTATAGAACACTTGCATGTGCCTGCTTGTCGAATTATGGAACTTTGCCGACGATAGACTATTTTGAGGATGGATCATTGGTTCATGTCCGTATGAATTATTTGCTTCCACCACGCGAACTAGCTTTTTTAAAGTATTATAGTTGGCCTGAGGTATGTACAGTATTTCCATGTGATTTCAGGCGAAAACTCTCTGTAGAAGTTTTTATAGCCATTAAAAGCATTCTATCTGACGAGGGATATGAATTCAAAGGAGGGAGAAACTGATGCCAAATGGAGCTAATTCTGTTCACAAACAGTTGAGAATGGAACTGGAAAATTATATTAAATCGCAGTACTTTGGAAAGACTCCAATTTTGCTTTCAGCCCTAAACAATCATATTGATGATGAAGGCCTACTTTACCAAAGACCGTTTATTGAATCGTCTCCGGCATATGTTACAGTGCAAAACGGTATTGAAAAAGCATGTCTTGAGAATTGGATGAAAGAGTATTTCTTGCGGTTAGCAAAGGCTGGTATAGGAGTATTTCCTTCTCCGTTTGCTCATCAGATATCGGCACTTGAAATTGCGACCAGAGGGGAGGACTTATTTGTTTCGACGGGTACTGGTTCCGGTAAAACCGAGTGTTTTATGTGGCCGCTTCTTGCAAAGATGGCAACTGAAGCAAAAAATTCCAAGGAATCATGGGAAAAACGAGGTGTTCGCACGATTATTATGTACCCGATGAATGCCTTGGTTTCTGACCAAGTTAGTCGATTAAGAAGAATGATTGGAGATCCTGAAAAAAAGTTTATCAAAATCTTTCGGGATACTTGTGGTAATGAGGTACGCCGCCCTCAGTTTGGAATGTATACTGGCAGAACCCCATATCCTGGAGTTCAACCTTCTACTAGACAGGATAGAAAACTTGAAAAAACTTTAGCAAGAATGTCTTTTCCACAAAATGATTCTGAAAAAGAGTTCTTCAAGCAGCTTCTTAAAGAAGGAAAGATACCTGCAAAAGCGGATATGAATCAGTTCCTCCAAGGTTTGCATGAGAGTAAACATATTCCAAATGATGATGATGCAGAAATGATTACGCGATTTGAAATGCAGCAATTTTGCCCGGATATTCTCATTACAAACTATTCTATGCTGGAGTACATGCTATTACGTCCCAGAGAACAAAAAATCTGGAACGACACACGCGAATGGTTAACTTCAAATAGTGAGAATAAGTTATTGTTTGTTATTGATGAAGCACATATGTACCGCGGTTCATCTGGTGGTGAAGTAGCATTACTGATTCGCAGATTGTTTCATAAGCTAGGCATTGGTCGTAACCGTGTGCAATTTATACTTACTACTGCAAGTATGCCCAACAAAAGCCAGAACGATGTTGATTCTGTAATGAGGTTTGCAAACGAACTTACTGCTTCTGATACAGCAACTCGATTTTGTTATTTAACGGGTGAAAGAGAAGTAATTGATGGTCAGCTGAAATATGATATTCCCAGCAAGATTCTCTTAAAATCAGATCCAGGTCAGTTTGAAGATAGAGATGAAGTGAAACTTTCTGCGTTATTGTCATTCTGGGATCAGATAGACGGATTCGCTCCGAATATTACATCTTTGGAGGCAGTCTACAACTGGATGTATGATAATCTTGTTTATTATCGTCCGTTCCATGAGCTTATTAAATATTGTCGCGGAAATGCAGTATCTCTTGGAGAACTTTCTTCAAGTATTTTTCCAGACCTCAATTCAGAGGATGCGCTAAAAGCGGTCAGCGTTCTTTTGGCAATTGCACCGCTTGCCAAAAATGTAAAGGGCTCTGTCCTTTTTCCTGCACGCATGCACATGCTCTTCAAAGGTATTTCCGGGATATATGCATGCACCAATGCTAATTGTAGTTGCTCTCATTCGGAAGGTGGACTCACTTTAGGAGAAATTTACTTATCAGATGGTAAACTGGTATGCCCACATTGTGGCGGTATGGTATATGAACTTTATAATGATCGACGTTGCGGTGCACTATTCTTTAAAGGCTATATTCTTGAAGATGACTTGGGGCTTCGCGGAAATGCATATCTGTGGCATTATCCAGGTCAGTTGATGGATCGTAGGATGAAGGAAATACATTTGTTTATTCCAACTGATGATTTTGAGTTGCCAGTAAAACAAGGTAAAAATGCTATACGCCCGTGCTATTTGGATGTCAAAAGTGGATTTATTAATTTTACGGATGACTCGTCTGCGGGTAAAAAGTGGATTAGAAAATTATACTACTGTAACTACTCTGCAAAAGGCAGACCTCAGATTATTACATTCCCAACCTGTCCGCATTGCAGGCATCAACTTTCTGCATCACAGCTTACTTCATTTAATACTCGGGGAAATCAGTCTTTCTTCAATCTAATTAAATCGCAGTTTCAATTGCAACCTGCGGTGCCAGGAAAAGATGATGATCTGGACCGTTTTCCTAATGAGGGACGTAAAGTTTTGCTGTTTTCAGATAGCCGTCAGCGAGCAGCGAAACTGGCTCGTGATATGTCAGAGGCTTCGGACATTTCAGCAGCAAGGCAATTGTTTGCAATCGCCATTAAAATGATGGAAGAGCAGACGATTGAACAATCAATGAATTCGCTATATGATTATTTTTGCCTTGCCGCTGGTCAGCATCATGTGCAGATTTTTCATGATCCTGAACGGACAAAATTTGCTGAAGATTGCGCTGCAGCATTAAAGAATTATAATCGCTGTGTAAAACGAGGAAGAGAGTATGTTCCGAGATTTACGATTACAAATGCTCCCATTCAGATGCAAGAGTATCTTTTGCGATTATTTGCTGGCGGTTATAACACCTTATATGATTCAGCTACGAGTTGGATTGAACCTACAGACCAGGCACTTATGGATGCTTTAGATGCTCTCGAAGAAAACAATGTGATGGTTACGGAGGAGGAGTTTATTGACCTTTTTAATGCCTGGATATTATCAATTTGTGATATATCTACAGCCATCGGACATACAATTAGCGATACAATTCGGTTGAAAGTTCGTCCCAAGTATGGTGATTATGGACTTGATAAGGATTGGGGATTCTCAAAAACTATTCGCGAGATCATGGAATGGCATGACGGAAATGAAAGGGAAGTGGCATGGAAACGAGTATTAAAGGAAACTTTTCTTGATTCTGCACAGCCTGATAATGGCAGACTCTATATTGACCTTTTTAGAGTAAAACCACGTTTTGATATGGATCATATATGGTATAAATGTGAACAATGTTCTGAATTAACACCTTTTATGTTGAAAGGCAAATGCCCAAGCTGTGGGTCTTCACATATGCATAAAATGAAATTTTATGAATATGAGGCCCTTGATTTCTGGAGAAAGCCGATAGCCGATGCACTTCAAGGCGAGCAGATTCATGTAATTGATACTGAAGAACATACAGCTCAGCTCTCCCATAAAGATCAAAGAGATGATCTTTGGAGTAAAACTGAACAATATGAATTGCGTTTTCAAGATTTACTTCAAGATGGAGAGACGCCTGTTGATATTCTCAGCAGTACAACCACTATGGAGGTTGGTATTGATATAGGTTCCTTGACTGCGGTTGGTTTGCGAAATATTCCTCCTATGCGTGAAAATTACCAACAGCGAGCCGGTCGAGCCGGTCGGCGTGGATCGAGTTTGTCTACCATTGTCACTTTCTGTGAAGAAGGACCGCATGATACGTTGTATTTCAATGATCCAACACCTATGTTTCGCGGGGACCCTCGCAAGCCTTGGATTGATATAAAAAGTGAAAAACTTCTGCAGCGTCATCTGGCTATGGTTATTCTTCAAGAGTTTCTTTCGGAAAATCATGAGAGTCTCGACACAATTTCTGCCGCTACTTTTCTGAACAATTTCCTTGAAAATTTTAAGAGTTACCTTGCTTCGTATGATGCAAATAAGGACAAATTGCTGTTACCTACAGGAATATCATTTAATTATCCAGTGTTTGAGAAGGAACTCAGAAAATCTTTTGATATGCTTAAAGAAAAATGTCAGACACATCCTGAACTTTTTGGGGTAGAAGAAGGTGCTAAAGAAGGGGACAAAGTTCTTTTAGATGCTCTTTATGAAGAAGGAATTATCCCAACATATTCTTTCCCAAAGAATGTTGTGAGCACTTATATACCAGATATATATGGAAAAATTCTTTACGAAGTTGAACGTGGACTTGATGTAGCTATTGGTGAATATGCTCCGGGTAGAGCAATTGTGGTTGATAAGCAAACATATCAAATTGGCGGATTTTATTATCCTGGAAGCGAACGTCGACACGGTCAATCGCAAACTCCGGCACGCGCATACACAGAGGATCCTAATTATGTTAAACAGGTCATCTCATGCCCTGAGTGCGGTTGGTTTGGCCTAATGGAGGAAAAAACTAAGCGCTGCCTGTTCTGTGGCAACAGTGATCTGAAAGTCACTCGCAAAATGTTACGACCTTGGGGATTTGCACCGAGAAATGCTGAATCAATACCAGATGTTCAACTATCAGAAGAATACTCTGCAGTGCAACAGCCACTATATTCAACTCTCCCTGAGGCTGAAGAAATGAAACTCGCCCCAGGTTGTAAAAATATACGAATTGCCTCACGAACAAACCAAAGAATTATCATGTTGAATAAAGGAGTGGATGATAAAGGCTTTATGGTTTGTAAGGATTGTGGAGCCGCTATGCCAGGGGATGATATTTCTGTGCTAAATGACATTAATAGACCATACAAATCAAAATACGCTCGAAACAAATGCTGCCACAACAATTGCTTTAATGTGAATCTTGGCTATGATTTTATAACGGACATGTTGGTTTTAGAATTCACAATTGATGACCGTATTATTGACACCAGAAGAAATGATAATCCATGGCTTAGTCGTGCAGCACAATCTCTTGCTGAAGCATTACGATTAGTGGCAAGCAAAAGGCTTGACGTTGAATTTACCGAGCTTGTTACTGGATATCGTCTAAGAACTGGATTTGAAGCATCTTATGTTGACATTTATCTTTACGATAGTTTATCCAGTGGCGCTGGTTATGCAGTTAGCGTAGCTGATGCAATTGCTGAACTATTAACTGATATGAAAGAACTCCTAAGTTCCTGCGATTGCGGATCGGCGTGTTCTAAATGTTTAAAACATTATAGAAATCAATATGTACATGGCATGCTTGATCGGTTTGCTGCACTTCAACTTCTTGAGTGGGGGATAGCAGGGAGAAAGGCGTTGCCAATTAAAACAGAGTTGCAGATTAAAATGATTATGCCTTTGGCGAATATTCTTAAACAATCTGGGTGTGAAATTACTGCTAATGATGAGATTATTGCAACTGGACGAGGAAAAACCAAAAAGGTTGTTGTCTACCCTGCAATGTGGATTGAGCCATCTGCTACTGGTACTATTTTCGTGAGTGATGCTTATATTAAATATGCGAAGCCGTATGCTGTACAAAAAATTCTTGATAACATTTTATGAAATAATTGGAATGTAGATTAGAATTACATATTCTCTGGATTATATTAATATTTGTTGACTACATTTAGTAACTGGCTGCACTAAGCTACAGATAATGAGAACTTTGCTAGCAGTCTGCCCCGTCCTGTTGTATACATCAAAATATTGTCCCCCATAACCGTAGGATTGTCCTCTGTTATGGGGGACATTTTTCATGTAAGATGGAACTAACAGGGGAGGTCTATATGAACGAGTACATAGGAATCGATATCGGCGGGACGAAAACAGCCATCGTTCGTGGAGACGAGAACGGAACAATCCTTGAAAAGAAGCGATTCGCAACGACAACGAAGGAAGAAACTCTGGAAATGATCTTTCAGAGCGTTGCGGATCTGAAAACAGATCAGACGAAAGCAATCGGCGTCAGCTGCGGTGGGCCGTTAAACAGCAGGACGGGCGTGATCCTGGGACCTCCGAATCTTCCGGGATGGGACGAAGTTCCGATCACGGATATGCTGACGGAGCGGTTCGGACTTCCGGCATATTTAAGAAATGATGCGGATGCCTGTGCCGTGGCGGAATGGCAGTTCGGAGCCGGAAAAGGCGCGGAGAACATGATCTTTCTTACCTTCGGGACCGGGATCGGCGCGGGGCTGATCTTAAATGGAAAGCTCTACGAAGGAACATGCGGGCTGGCCGGGGAGATCGGTCATGTACGGCTTTTTGAGGATGGACACGTTGGCTACGGAAAGTCCGGCTCGTACGAAGGATATGTGAGCGGCGGCGGGATCGCCCAGTACGGAAAAGGAACCGCGGCGGAGCTAGGAAAACGGGCGGAAGAAGGAGATCCGGAGACGTTGCAGATCTGGGCGCAGACAGGAGAACATCTTGGAAGCATGCTGGCGATCCTGATCGACCTTTTAAATCCGGAGGTGATCGTCATCGGAAGTATTTTCGTCCGGGCGGAGAAGTATCTGAGAGCTTCCATGGAAGAAAAGATCAGGAAAGAAGCACTGAAACCGGGCGCAGAGATCTGCCGGATCGTTCCGGCGGGACTCGGGGAATCGATCGGAGATATCGCGGCACTCTGTGTTGCCATGAGCCTGTAAAAAATGAAAATGCCGGGATTTGCGGAGAAACCACAAAAAGAATGTAACTGTCCGGAATCCCTGCAGTTACAGGAAAAACATTAGAAATATAGCCACAAAAGGATGTGCAGGGCATATTTTCGCACACATAAAACGACCCGGGAGACCGGATCGAACGAGAAACCAAAACTGGAAAGTGGGGGAGAAGATGGGCGAAGTAATTGTTTCAATGAAAGACATCGTCAAGACATTCCCGGGTGTCAAAGCCCTGGATCATGTAAATTTCGAACTCCGGTCGGGAGAGGTCATGGCGCTTCTCGGGGAGAACGGAGCAGGAAAATCTACACTGATGAAGATCTTAAGCGGTGTTTATACAAAAGACAGCGGAACGATGACCATATTCGAAACGGAATATGACAATCTGACACCGAAGCAGGCACAGGCCGTCGGCGTTGCGATCATCCACCAGGAGTTAAACATGTGCCGCCACTTATCGGTTGCGGAAAACATGTTCCTCGGAAGAGAGAAGGTCAACGGGATCGTCTTAAATGACCGGGAGATGGAGGCAGAGGCGGCAAAGATCCTCGGAGATCTGAAGATCGACATCGACCCGAGACAGACCGTCGGCGATCTTCCGGTATCCAAACAGCAGATGGTCGAGATCGCGAAGGCACTTTCGATCCACGCGAAGATCCTGATCATGGATGAGCCGACTTCTTCCCTGACAGCGAAAGAGATCGAGGAGCTCTTCCGGATCATCCGCCAGTTAAAGGCAGACGGCTGCGGAATCGTCTATATCTCCCACCGTCTGGAGGAGCTGAAGGCCATCGTGGACCGGGTGACGATCATGCGTGACGGTCAGTATATCACAGACGGAAATTTCGCAGATATGACGATGGACCAGATCATCGCGAATATGGTCGGCCGTGAGATCAAAGAACAGTTCCCGAGAGTCTCCTGCCCGAAAGGAAAGAAGCTCTTCGAGGTGAAAAACTTAAATGCCGGACATCTCGTCCGCGACATTAACTTTTCCCTCTATGAAGGCGAGATCGTCGGATTTGCGGGACTGATGGGAGCGGGACGTACCGAGACAACGAGAGCGATCTTCGGAGTTGACCCGAAGACCAGCGGGGAGATCTGGCTGGACGGAAAAGAAGTGAAAATCACCTGTCCGATGGACGCGATCAAAGCCGGGATCGTACTGGCGCCGGAGGACCGGAAAAAAGACGGTCTCTGCACGAAACTCAGCATCCGTCATAACCTGGCACTCCCGAACCTGGACCTCATCTGCAGCAAGCTCGGTGTGATCAGCAGTAAAAAG
This sequence comes from uncultured Clostridium sp., assembly GCA_902496665.1. Classification (GTDB taxonomy): domain Bacteria; phylum Bacillota; class Clostridia; order Lachnospirales; family Lachnospiraceae; genus Pilosibacter. The sequence continues at coordinate 22,902 of CABVBU010000014.1, forward strand.
GAGGACAACCTCTGCGAGAAGGCGGTGAAGGACCTCCTGATCAAGACCCCGACGGTGGAGGTCAACGCGGGCAATCTTTCCGGAGGAAACCAGCAGAAAGTGGTTGTTGGAAAGTGGCTGGCGAGAAATTCCAGAGTCGTGATCTTCGATGAGCCGACACGAGGCATCGATGTAGGCGCGAAGGTCGAGATCTACAACCTGATGAACCAGTTAAAGAAGCAGGGCATTGCCGTTATGTTCGTCTCCTCAGAGATGCCGGAAGTCCTGGGGATCGCGGACCGCGTCATCGTCATGTGCGACGGAAAGATCACCGGCGAAGTCATGGCGAAGGAGACAAGCCAGAATGAGGTTCTGAAGTTCGCTACCGAATTTGAGAAGAAACAACAGGTTAGCTGAGGGAGGACAGGGGAATGAATGAAAAGAAGCACAGTACAGTAAAGCGGATCCTGGGGACACGCGGAATGGGCGCGGTCATCACGGCATTCGCGGGACTGATCATCATCTATGTAGCATTCGGTCTCATCGACCGTAAAGTATTTGCCGGACAGAACGTCATGAACCTTCTGCGTTCCATGTCAAAGTACCTTCTGATCGGCGTCGGACAGAGCTATCTTCTGATCACCGGAAACATCGATCTCTCGATCGGTTCCATGGTCGGAATGAGCGCCATGATCTCGGCAACCCTGATGGCGATGGGCGTCAATCCGTTCGTTGCGATGGCGGTTGCGATGGCGTGCTGCCTGGTTACCGGAGTGATCAACGGAATGTTAGTCGGAAAGTTCAAGCTTCCGCCGTTCATCGCGACACTCGGAACCATGTTCGTGACACGAGGCGTTGCCTACATGGTCAACAACAACCGAAACACGGACGCGATCGCGACCGGTATCGGAAAAGAGGCTGGCGATAAGTTCCAGAACTTCTTCTACTATGGAAAGACACTCGGTGTTTACAACACCTTCTGGATCGCGCTTGTGATCTTTCTGATCTTCTTCTTCCTGCTTTCCAAGACCCGCACAGGAAGACATATCTACGCGATCGGTTCCAACGTGGACGCTGCGAAATTATCCGGTGTCAATGTTGTAAATACAACAATTAAAGCGTACCTGGTCAGCGCTGTCTGCGCATGTGTCGTTGGTTACATCCTCTGTGCACAGGCCGGTATGGGCAACATGGAAGCAGGAAACATGTACGAGATGTACGGCGTTGCAGCCGGCGTTATCGGCGGTATCTCCCCGCTCGGCGGAACAGGACTTCTGCTCGGAACCTTTGCCGGTGCGGCTGTATGGCAGACACTGGAGAATGGTCTGAACATGATCGGTGCACAGGTCGGCATCCAGAGACTTGTCATCGGTATCATCGTTGTATTCTCTGTACTTCTAGATGTTGTCGTTCGTTCCGGAAACTTCGGAAAGAAAGCATCCAAATAAGACAGAAAAAAACTGTTTTGTGTCTGCGGCATTTTGCAGCAACAGTCGGTCCGCGGTCCTGCATGAGAATAAGCAGGATGCTGGTCCGGAAGTATCGTTACATGGATATCTAACTCCCATGGTATACGGGAGTTACATATAAGAAATCTTAAGGAGGATTTTTATGAAAAAGAGATTGTTCGCACTGTTAAGCTGTGCAGCCCTTGCGGCAGCCAGCATCACCGGCTGTTCCAGCCAGAAACCGGCAGAATCCGCAGCAGCCAGCGCGGAAGCCACAGAGACTACAGGAGCTCCGTCCAAGGAAGTCGGCGACTGGAAGATCGCGCTGATCACGATGGACTCCATCGACCAGCACTGGGTAACCTTAAATGAGGGCGCTCAGGAAGCTGCAAAGGAACTTGGTGTAACCGTAAGTTTCATGTCCCCGAACACAAAGGACGATGCACAGCAGATCGAGTGCGTGAACAACGCAGTTGCAGGCGGTTACCAGGCGATCATCGTAGCGGCAAACGGTCCGGATGCGATCTCTTCCGCCCTGAAGGAAGCGAAGGACGCAGGTGTTAAGATCGTTTATGTTGACTCTCCGGCAAACGTGGAGGCAGAGGCAACCTTCTCTACCGATAACGAGGCAGCTGGTGAGACAGCCGGTAAAGAGATGCTCAAAGCTCTTGAAGAGTCCGGCATCACATCCGGTAAGATCGGTATCGTAAATGTAAACGCAGCAACAGACTCCACAGTCAAGAGAGAAGCCGGATTCCGTAAGGCATTCGAAGGAAAAGGCTTTGAGCTCATGGAGACCCAGTACGGCGAAGGCGATGCAGCGAAGTCCCAGACGATCGCTGAGAACTACATCACACAGGGCGTTGTCGGCATCTTCGGCTGTAACGAAGGTTCCACGACCGGTACCGGTAATGCGATCAAGGCATCCGGCAAGACTGATATCATCGGAGTCGGTTTCGATAAATCCGATGCGATCATGAACCTCATCAACGATGGATATCTCCTCTGCACAATGGCTCAGAACCCGGATCTCATGGGTAAAGACGGTGTTGATGCAGCAGTCAGAGCTCTTCAGGGTGAGACACTCGGCGGCTTAACAACAGACACAGGCGTTTCTGTCATCAAAGCAGACAATGCGGAAGATGCAGCAGGCACAACAGATGTGACAGCAACAAAAGACTGGAAAATCGCACTGATCACAATGGACTCCATCGACCAGCACTGGGTAACCTTAAATGAGGGCGCTCAGGCAGAGGCAAAGGCACTCGGCGTTACCGTAAGCTTCATGTCCCCGAACACAAAGGACGATGCACAGCAGATCGAGTGCGTGAACAACGCAGTTGCAGGCGGCTATGAGGCGATCATCGTAGCGGCAAACGGCCCGGACGCGATCTCTTCCGCATTAAAGGAAGCCGCTTCCACAGGCGTGAAGATCGTGTATGTTGACTCTCCGGCAAACGTAGAGGCAGAGGCAACCTTCTCCACAGACAACGAGGCAGCTGGTAAGACAGCAGGCGATGAGATGATCAAGGCTCTCGAGGCAGCAGGCATCACATCCGGTAAGATCGGTATCGTAAACGTAAACGCAGCAACAGACTCCACCGTTAAGAGAGAAGCAGGCTTCCGCTCTGCATTTGAAGGAAAGGGCTATGAGCTTATGGAAACTCAGTACGGCGAAGGTGATGCAGCGAAGTCCCAGACGATCGCTGAGAACTACATCACACAGGGCGTTGTCGGCATCTTCGGCTGCAACGAAGGTTCCACGACTGGTACCGGTAATGCGATCAAGGCATCCGGAAAGACAGATATCGTAGGCGTTGGCTTCGATAAATCCGATGCGATCATGAACCTCATCAATGACGGATATCTCCTCTGCACGATGGCTCAGAACCCGGATATTATGGGTAAAGAGGGCGTAAAGGCAGCTGTCAGAGCGTTAGAGGGCGAAGAGCTCGGCGGCGCTGTCAGCGATACAGGCGTATCTGTTCTGAAGAAGAATTAGGATCAGTGGTAACTGTGAAGGTACTGAACAGTTACGATCAGTGAAAATAAACTGGAACTAACTGAAAAAATGAATTAAAATAATGGCAGTTGGAAAGAAAACGGCTGCTGGACATGCAGGATCAGGGAACGCCGGGCCGAAAGGATCGGCGTTCCCTGCATATCAAGGACAGGAGGAATTTTTCATGAAACGCAGTGAGATCAACGCAGCTTTAAAAGAAATGGAACAGATGATCAGGGAGTATCGCTTCGCGATCCCGCCATTCTGCAATTTCACACCGGAAGAGTGGAAGGAAAAAGGCCATGATTACGACGAGATCCGCGACAACATGTTAGGATGGGATATCACGGACTACGGTCTCGGGGACTTCGATAAGGTCGGATTTTCCCTGATCACGATCCGCAACGGCAACCTGAAGATGAAGGACAAATACACAAAGACATATGCGGAAAAACTCCTGTACATCAAAGAGGGACAGTATTCCCCGATGCACTTCCACTGGTCAAAGATGGAGGACATCATCAACCGCGGCGGCGGAAATGTTCTGATCCGTGTATACAATTCCACAAAGGATGAGGACCTTGACAAGGTGAACGATGTCCATGTCCATGTGGATGGCAGAGAGATGGTCGTTCCGGCCGGCACCCAGGTGCGCCTGACTCCCGGCGAGAGCATTTCCATCTACCCGTATATGTACCATGATTTCGAGGTGGAAGAGGGAACCGGACCGGTCCTTTTAGGAGAAGTCAGCCAGTGCAATGACGATAACGTGGATAACCGTTTCTACGAGAAGATGGGAAGATTTCCGGAGATTGAGGAGGATGAAGCACCGTATCGTCTGCTGTGCAACGAATATCCGGAGGCAAAATAGATGACAGATCAGAAAAAACTGATGGCGGTCTGCGGTCATATGGATCAGGTCGCCGGAGTCCGTCAGATGGAATTTCAGGACGGGCGGGCAGCGGGACTTCGCTGTGCGATGATCCACAATGGACCGCTGGAGCTTCCGCTGATGCTCGATAAATGCCTGGACCCGGCCTGGATCCGGTATAAGGGGATCAACTTAAGTCTCCTCACAAAGCCGGGACTTCAGGGGCGGAATCCCTACGATACCGCGGGGGACGAGGCGGTGCGCTCCATCATGGGCGGCGCGATGTTCACCTGCGGTCTTGGAAATGTCCACGGAAACCGGGTGGTGGACGGTGTGGAATATCCGGTTCACGGACGGATGCGGACAACACCGGCGGAGAAGATTTCCATGGACGCGTTCTGGGAGAATGGGGAGTATAAGATCCGGGTGTCCGGGGAGATGCGGGAAGCGCGGATCTTCGGTGAGAATCTGGTGCTGAGAAGAACCGTGGAGACGGTTTATGGAAAGAATGAGATCGTGTTCACGGACGAGATAGAGAACCAGGGATTTGAGGACCAGCCGTTATGTTTCCTCTATCACTGCAACGCCGGATACCCGTTTCTGGTGCCTGGAATGCGGATCGTCATGCCGTCTGTCTCCTGCGAGCCGCGGGATGCGGACGCGAAGGCAGGCGAGTCGAAGTGGAATGTGATGGATGAGCCGAGGGAGCATGCGCCTGAGCAGGTGTTCCAGCATGTACTGGCGGCGGATAAGGATGGAAGGACGTTTGCGGCATTTGTGAACGATGAGCTGCAGATCGGACTCTGTATCCGGTTTGAAAAGGCGGCGATCCCGTACCTGACCCAGTGGAAGAGTCTGGCATCCGGGGATTTTGCGATGGCGCTGGAGCCGGCAAACTGCGGATTTGACGGGCGCGCCGGGGCGACGGAGGCTTTAAAGTCCTTTGAGAAACATATAAACCGGATCCGATTCCAGATCCTGGACGGAAAAGACGAAATTGAATTACTGGAACATGAGTGCGGGGAGGTATTAGAATGTACGATGTGATCGCTCTTGGTGAGCTTCTGATCGATTTTGCGGCGAAGGAGACGGACCCGGACGGATATCCGACCATGAAGGCAAATCCGGGCGGTGCGCCGGGAAATTTCCTCGCGGCGTTAAATAAATATGGAATGAAGACGGCATTTCTCGGAAAAGTCGGGGATGACGTTTTTGGAAAACTGCTGGTAAAGACGTTTGAGAAAGCCGGAATTGAGACGAAGGGGATATTGACAGATCCGTCCGTGTTTACGACACTGGCATTTGTGACTTTTTCGCCGGAAGGTGACCGTTCCTTCAGCTTCGCAAGAAAACCGGGAGCGGATACGAGACTGAGCTTTGAGGAGATCGATCTTACCATGATCGATGAGGCATCGGTGTTTCATTTCGGAACACTGAGTCTTACGGATGATCCGGTGCGCACGGCGACGAAAAAGTGCGTGGAGTATGCGAGAGAGCATGGAAAGCTCATCACCTTTGATCCAAACTTAAGAATTCCGCTCTGGGAGACAACGGACGCGGCGAAAGAGCAGATCTTATGGGGGCTGGCCCATGCGGATGTTGTGAAGATCAGCGATGAGGAGGTGGAATTCCTCTGGGGGATCACGGACGAGAAAGAGGCGGCAGAGAAGCTGCTCGACGAGTTTGGAATCCGCCTCGCTATGGTCACTATGGGACCTAAGGGAGCGTACCTTGCGAATAGGAATGGCGCGGCCTACGCGAAGTGTCCCAAGGTAAAGCCCATCGATACGACGGGAGCCGGTGATATCTTCGGCGGAAGCGCGGTATCCAGACTGTTAAAGACCGGAAAAGTGCCGGAAGAGCTTTGCACAGAAGAACTTGGATTTATCGGTCAGTTCGCCTGCACGGCGGCAAGCATCTCCACGACGCAGTCGGGCGGGATTCCGAGTATTCCGGAGGAAGAGGCGGTTCTGGCCCGGATGTAAAGAAAGACAAATTCGGCTTTTTATGGAAATTCTGCTGTACACATCTTCGAAATCCCGATATAATTCAAATGTCAGGGCAGCAGGTCCAGGCGGGCAGGCTGCAATGACGATATCATGAAGATCGATTATCTGGAGGGTGTTATGACAGACACAAAGGACAAGAAGAGAGAAAAACTTGGAATTCTCTGCTGCACGGCGGGGGCGACGAGCTGGGGACTTTCAGGGACCTGCAGTGAGGCGCTGTTTTCCCAGTATCCGGTAGATACGACGTGGGTGACGGCGGTGAGAATGACATCGGCGGGGATCATATTACTGCTTCTTGCATTTGCGAAGCACAGCCTGAATCTGAAAGAACTTGGAAAAGACAAAAAAGGTCTTATAGAGATCATTCTGTTTGCCATTGCGGGTCTGGCACTCTGCCAGTACGCGTACCTCAGTGCCATCAAATGGACAAATTCCGGAACCGCAACGGTGATCCAGAATCTGTCCATCGTATTTATCGCAGTCTATGTCTGCCTGACTACAAGGACAGCACCGGATAAACGGACCGTATTCTGCATTATTCTGGCGCTGTTTGGTGTCTGGCTTCTTGCCACCGGCGGAAAGCCCGGAAACATGGAGCTCACACCGAAGGGCCTCTTCTGGGGACTCATGGCCGGAATCGGCGCGGCAAGCTATTCCCTGCTTTCCAGAGCACCGGTAAAACACCGCGGAAGTATCCCTGTGTCCGGAATGGGGATGTTCATCGGCGGGATCGTCCTGTCCATGATCGCCCAGAGCTGGAAGATCCCGGCAGGTCTGGACGGACGGGCGATCCTCTACATGGCGGTGATCGTCCTGCTTGGGACCGTCGGTGCTTTTACGTTATTCCTCCAGGGGATCGCTCTGGTAGGTCCCGTAAAAGCGGCACTCCTGTCCTGTCTGGAACCTTTGACCGCGGCAACCTTGTCCGTCGTCTGGCTGCACTCCAGCTTTTCTCCGACGGATCTGATCGGGTTTGCGTGCATTCTGGCAACGGTAGTGCTGATGAGGTAGAGAAAAATTACGGGCTTTTTTCTGGATGGACGTGTATTCCTGTTATCACGGACATTGAGGATCAGGACTGCAGACAGCCGGGCACTTTACATGTTTTAACCGTATTTCCTACCTTTATTTTGCCAGATTTTTACTTTACAATTCCTATAAAAAAATGGTATACTGCTGTGGGCGGAAAAAGATATCTGCACGCAGCAGTTTCCTTTTTTCGCGAAAAATGATAAAAATCAGAGATCTAACGGAGGTGAATTGCATGGATAGTTGCGATAGTACAGGGCGAAGTACGAAATGCGGTGTGGCATACAGCGAGACGCAGAATGCGGCTATCGGTGCAGTGACAGAAAATCTCCGGTAGCTGGATTCCATATTGAGATGTCTCGAGAACACCGCAAGGGAACGGCCTGTCCATCACAGCGATGTATGGTTGGACCCCGCCAGGAATTATCCTGGGCGGTGTTCTTTTTGTTGCCGAAATTCAGGCAATTCGATCAGGAGACGTGAAGATACGCACAGTCCTGATGATAAAAAGTAACTGGACGGATAAAAGACAGTTACAACGGAAAAGGAGGCAGAAATGGAAACAGAAGTTTTAAAAGAACAACACTATGTGGAAGAACTGGTCGAGATCATCCGCAGCGGACTTCCGAAGGAGGAGCTGATCGACCGGTTATCCGATTATCATGATAACGATATCGCGGATGCCCTCACAAAGCTGACGCCGGATGAGAGGCGGGAACTCTATCCGCTGATCGGCGTGGAGCGGGTTGCGGAGATCTTCGCGTACTTAGATGACGCGGAGCCGTACCTGAAAGAGCTTCCGATCGAGAGCGCCGCAAAGATCGTCTCCGAGATGGACTCCGACGATGCGGTGGATGTCCTAGAAGAGATGGACGCGACGACGAAGCATAAGATCGTCGGTATGCTGGATAAGGAAGCCAGCGAGGATGTAAGACTCCTGTTCTCATACGATGAGGATGAGATCGGAAGCCGTATGACCACCAACTTCATTATGATCCACAATAACCTGACGATCCGTCAAGCGATGCGGGAACTGATTGAGCAGGCAGGGGAGAACGACAATATCTCTACGATCTATGTGATCGATGACGAGGATAAATTTTACGGAGCGATCGATCTGAAGGACCTGATCATTGCAAGAGAGTATACGGACCTTGAGGACCTGATCAGCCACTCCTATCCGTATGTCAAGGATCATGAAAAGGTTGCGGACTGTATCGAGCAGATCAAGGATTACGCCGAGGATTCCATCCCGGTACTGCAGGAAGACGGAACGATCGCCGGTATCATCACATCTCAGGATATCGTTGAGGCCGTGGATGATGAGATGGGCGAAGATTACGCGAAATTAGCCGGTTTGACTGCAGAGGAGGATCTGAACGAGAAGCTGTCGGAGAGCGTGAAAAAGAGACTTCCGTGGCTTGTCATTCTGTTATTCCTGGGCATGGTAGTATCTTCCGTTGTGGGCGCTTTTGAGGCTGTCGTTGCGGTGATCCCGATCGTCATGTGTTTCCAGTCCCTGATTCTCGACATGGCAGGAAACGTCGGAACACAGTCTCTGGCTGTCACGATCCGTGTGCTTATGGATGAGGAACTGACCGCAAAGCAGAAGCTTATGCTTGTTGTGAAAGAGATGAAGATCGGCTTCGTGAACGGCTTGTTTCTTGGAATTATGGCGTGGCTTTTCCTCGGAATCTATATCTGCGTGATCAAGGGATATCCGATCCACCATGCGCTGCTTGTCTCCGGCTGTGTCGGAATCGCACTTGTGACAGCGATGGTGATCTCCAGTATGGTCGGCACACTGATCCCGATGTTCTTTAAGAAGATCAACGTAGATCCGGCGGTTGCGTCCGGCCCGCTGATCACGACGGTGAATGACCTTGTCGCAATTGTGGTTTATTATGGACTGGCAATGTTATTCCTGGTCGATCTGCTGCATGTGACGGGCTGATATCGGATGAAATAAAAATGTGAATAAATATAGAAAAAATGGGCGATCCTAAGGATATCAGGATGGTCCATTTTTTATGCAGCAGGAAATTCCGAGGAATTCTCTGTTACATAAAAAGGCACATTCTTTTCTATTCCGGGAATCGTCTGATAAACATATGGTAACGACAACTTTTTTCAATTGAATGTTTTGGCATACGATCCTCTTGAACTGAAAATGATGCTATGATAAAATCATGACGGTTAGCAAAAACTAACTGAAATACTGGCTGGCATTTCCTAAACATGTGCTGGTGGGTGATTTCGCAGGTGGACAGATCAATAGATCACGTCGTTTTTCCTGTCTGATCCGGGTGGGAGAGCAATTGGCGTTGATACTTGAAAGGAGTTTATGATGATGAATTATCTGGAAATTGAGAAAGTCATTGGAAGAGAGATCTTAGATTCCCGTGGAAATCCCACGGTTGAGGCGGAAGTATATCTCACAGACGGAACCATCGGGAGAGGAACCGCGCCGAGCGGTGCATCTACCGGCGAGTTCGAAGCGCTGGAATTAAGAGACGGAGATCAGGCTCGTTATGGCGGAAAAGGTGTGACAAAGGCTGTTGAGAATATCAATACAATTATTAATGAGACCCTGACAGGCCTGGACGCGTCCGATATTTATGCAGTTGACCGTGCCATGATCAAGGCTGACGGAACAAAGGACAAGTCAAAGCTTGGCGCAAACGCGGTCCTTGCGGTATCTATCGCCTGCGCGCGCGCTGCATCTATTTCCTTAGATATTCCGTTATACAGATTCCTCGGTGGAATAGGTGGAAACCGTCTTCCGGTTCCGATGATGAACATTATCAACGGCGGCTGCCATGCACTTTCCTCCGGTCTTGATGTTCAGGAATTTATGATCATGCCGGTCGGAGCTCCGTCCTTCAAGGAGTGCTTAAGATGGTGCGCAGAGGTGTTCCATGCACTGGCTGCGATCTTAAAAGAGCGCGGACTTGCAACCTCCGTCGGAGATGAGGGGGGCTTTGCTCCGGCATTAAAGTCTGATGAGGAAGCGATCGAGACGATCCTCGAGGCAGTAAAGAAAGCCGGATATGAGCCGGGCCGTGACTTCAGGATCGCTATGGACGCGGCGTCCTCCGAGTGGAAGACAGGAAAAACCGGTGAGTACAGGCTCCCGAAGGCAGGAACTGTCTATACTTCCGAGGAGCTTATCGAGCATTGGAAGAAGCTTGTTGAGAAATATCCGATCATTTCCATCGAGGATGCCCTTGATGAGGAAGACTGGGAAGGATGGAAAAAGCTGACTGCAGAGCTTGGACAGAAGGTACAGCTGGTAGGCGACGACCTCTTTGTTACAAACACAGAGAGACTTTCCAAAGGGATCAAGCTTGGCTGTGCAAACTCTATCCTGATCAAGTTAAATCAGATCGGTTCTGTATCCGAGACCCTGGAGGCGATCAAGATGGCACACCGTGCCGGCTACACAGCAATCTCCTCCCATCGCTCCGGCGAAACCGCAGACACGACCATCGCAGATCTCGCTGTGGCCCTCAACACCTGCCAGATCAAGACGGGTGCCCCGTCCAGATCCGAGCGTGTCGCGAAGTATAACCAGCTTCTCAGAATCGAGGAAGAGCTCGGAGAAAATGGGGTATATCCGGGAATGGACGCGTTTCATGTAAACTAAGACAGATTTATAATATAAAATAGATATTCTCCAACTAAAACTTAAGATATGATTGCACGAAGAGATCCCCGGCGGCTGATGAGGCTATTGGGGGTCTTTTTATGGTGTGAACCCGAAAATCGCAGCCGATAGAGTGTCTTGTAAGTTTACAGGATTTTAATAATATTTTATGGCCTGGTCCATTGTCTTATTGAAAGGAATATGTTATCTTAGAGCCAGATATAAAGATCGATGTCTTTATTATCGCAGGCAAAGTTTCTATACATCTAAAATTCTAATTTTCTTAGCTGGAAACAGCATCTGAGGACTCTTTGCTAAACACCCAATGAAAAACAGGCAGGGAGGAATCGGAAAGATCTTCCTGCCGCACACAGGAAGGAAGACTGAATGAAAGAAAATGGACAGAAACTTGCGTCCTTCAAGGATGCAGGAATGAATCTGAGCGATTTTGCACTGTTTCTCTCGGTGATGAAGCATGCAGAGGCACATGAAAGTGTACTCAGTATTATCATGGATGAACCGGACTTGAAATTGACGCGGGTCCATGTTGAAGAGGTCGTTCTAAATGCCATAGGAAAACGGGCAATTCGGCTGGATGCGTGGGCAGAGTCGGAAGACGAGCGCCAATTTGTGACAGAGATGCAGAATGACACCCAGAATGATGATGTTCGCAGAAGATCCAGATTTTATCAGGGATTACTGGATACGCCGATCTTAAAGGCTGGTAAGAAGACAAAGTACCGGGAATTACCGTCAACGATCGTCACATTTATTACTCAGGAGGATATTTTCGGACTGGACCGGGCAATGTATACATTTGCAGAGCAGTGTGAAGAGATACAGGGACTTCACCTGGGCGATAGAACAAAAAAGATTTTCTTAAATATGTCCAGTAAAAATGGAAGGGCAGAACTGGTAAGTCTGCTGCAATATATGAAAAAGAGTGAACTTGATAATCCTGAGATCGTAGTGCGGGATGAGAGGATTTTGAATCTGAACCGGATTGTGGAGGAAGTCAAGGCTTCGGAAGAGTGGGAGGATGCCAGGATGAGTATTTATTCAGTTGGAGTAGAAGATGGAAGGGCACAAGGAATAGAACAAGGCGAGCATCAGGCGACTCTTGAAATGATTTTACGCCTGTTAAAGGAAAAAGGAAAGGTCACAAAGACTCTTGAAAAGAAAATCCGTGATGAGGCGGATAAGGAACGCTTGTATTGTCTGGTAAAGTTAGCTGCGAAAGTAGGTTCTGTTAAAGAATTTGAAAAGCTGATGAATGAATAGTCTTACGTCGGGATGTACTTCAAATAAATCATCTTCGTTCGACTGTGATGGTTTTATTATACGATAAATGCCCAAAGATAAGAAGCAACTGGTCAGTAAAAAAGCAGATATATCCATACCTACTTTTTTACTAATATCCAAAGTTCAGAAAGAGCCAAAGAATGGCAGATCAGTCTTTTATCTATGCGAGGAACATTTAAACAAGCCGTGACGAAATACTATGCATTAGAAATCCGCCCACTATCATTGAAAGGACATACAGCAGATTTCCCCAGAAAATACCAACCGCGCATGCGATTTCGTGGAAAACCGGCTGCGAGGACGGATGAAATGGGGATATGTAGAACATGTCGGCATCAGCGGTGGGACCTGCGGCGATGTTGATCACGCAGGCGATCAGGCAGCAGAGGAGAAAGAACGGGAGAATTTCCAGATAGTCCCGCCGTGTATGTCCTACACTGCCTGACATGCAGGATAAAAGCCCCAAAAGGAGCAGGATAAAATGCCAGATAAACCCGTGCAGCGTCATCGTCCAGTACGGATGCATGAGTCCTGGCGGCACAGCCAGGGCCATGATCCCGCCAAGAAGACCGAAATCCTGAAGAAAGGTTGCGGCGCGGCGAAGTGCCTTTTCCGAGTGCAGGAGCGGCGCAGCCAGGCAGATGTACATGGGGATGCTGCAGAGCTGGAATGGAAAATACCACCAGTTGAAATGCCCGTGAAACTCGATGATATATAAAAATGCTTGCTTATAGAGTTCCATGAGTGCGAGAAGTACTCCACAGGAAAAGAGAATATGGCGGAAATACGGTTCAGGCGATGTCATGGACCGTATTTTTTTACCGAAAACCCGTGCAAAAGAGAACGCAAGTCCTGCCCCAAAGACGGTCAGCAGAATGTGGAAGGCAGAATAAGGCGCCGGAGGTGTCATCGGCCATGCGGTCATGCGCAGGATGGACTGGAGAAAAATGTACATATAAGGACCTTCTTTCAAAAGGATCGTATTCTAAAAATATTCGTAATTTGCTCGTTTCTCTTTGAATAATAGCTGCTTACACATGTTTGGGCGGGGATCAAGGTTAAAAATCCTCCTGTAAGCAGGCCTGAAGAGGGCTTCGGACCTTTTGCCCCTGACATCACAAATATTAATGCGAAATGAGGGATCTGTCAAACGAGGATTCCGGACACGAAAGATAATTATGTGCAGGAACTGGAGATCACGTCACAGTTTGGATGGTTTCTGCCAGCGTACAATACCAGATCACGGCTATATTTTGATCTCAGCCAAGAAGACTCCCGCCTCGCTGCCCAGAATCACGCGCCAAGTCTTACGGACGTTTGAACTGATTTTGGATTCTTTGATAGTCTGTCTGGAAATGTCCTATTTTATATGATAAGATAAAAGAAAACTGCGGGGAGTGCGTATGGTGACAGGCAGCGGAGAAAGACGGTTTCATGATCAGATATCATGGCTGATGTTTCTATTCAGTATCTTTGTGATCTGGGTCCACTCTTATAATGTGGATCTGTTTTCCGGCGGGGCGCAGGATGGGATATGGAGTCTTGCGGACCGGATTGAAAATTTCGTGTCGGTGGGACTGGGACAGATCGCCGTTCCGGGCTTTTTCCTGCTGTCCTCCTACCTGTTTTTCCGGAATTTTTCCTGGGACAAGCTAGTCGGAAAATGGAAGAGCCGGGTATTCAGCGTCCTGATCCCTTATGTAGTCTGGAATCTCATCTACTATCTGGGTTATATGGCAGCATCTCGGTTTCTCGCCATACGATCCGTGGTCGGACGTGACATCATTCCATTTTCCGTGCAGGAGATCTGGCGGGCGGTCTCACAGTATGCGTATGCGCCAATCTTCTGGTATCTTTATCAGCTGATCTTTCTGATTATCGTGTCACCGGTGATCTACGCTCTTGTGAAGAATCGGGCGATCGGTCTTTTCTGGATCGTGGGACTGGTGTTTGCGGTGCATCTTCATCTGGATATGCGCCATCCGAATACGGACGCCCTGCTTTACTATTCGGTTGCTGCATACTTTGCAGTCCATCGGCGCGGGCTGGTGGAGAGAAGCATGACGGAGAAAGAAACTATCGATCAAAAAAGCAATGGTGATAAACATAAGAAGGAGGATGTCGATGAGGTGATTCCGGATTTTGTACGGAACCGCTGTATGGCAGAAGGCATGGCAGGAATCATCATCTCCATATTCTGCTACCGCCGGATGACGATGCCGGGCGCGGATGTCCTCTGGACCTGTTTCTACCGCATGGCTGTTCCTATGACCTGTTGGGCGTTTGCCTGTGGAGTGCGTCTTCCGAAGGTCCGTCCATGGATGCGCCAGAGCATGTTCCTCTATGCGATTCACTTCATCGTCGTACGATTCGTAAACAAGGGAACAGCTGTTGTGACGAGAAGTTTTGCAGGTACGACAACAGCCGCCGGAATCTCCTTGGCTGTCTATTTCCTGCTCCCGGCAATCGCAGTTATTGTCTCTTACATCCTTGCAAAATTCCTCGTCCGCTTCCTGCCGGAGGTGTGGAGAGTAATGTCCGGAGGAAGAAAACTGGAAGGATAGGGGGGAATAAGAACTGCAGAAAATCCGTTACTGTCTGCGTACCGCATGAACAGCAGCACGTAAAATTCAAGCGTTCTTTTTTGTAAAAAATGCTAATAGTATTTCGATAAGAAATCCATTATACTATCAGCGAAAGAGTTAATCTTTCCTTCGCGGATGAGACGAGTGACGGTTCCGACTCGTCGGTAAAATAAAAAGTGACCGAGCGATGAGACGAGTGACGGTTCCGACTCGTCGGTAAAATAAAAAGTGACCGAGCGAAGAATCTTTGAGGGAGGAGAAATCCTCCCTTTTCTATACCAGTCTATTTTTCTTAGGGGATTCTTACCATGAGTACATCAACTGAATTTTATATAAAGAAATTAAGCAAAAAATTTTATCAGAGGTATCCATCTAAAATGTATGAGGAAATTCTAAGTAAAGAGGATAGACCATATTCATGTCTTCTTGTTAAACAACATGGATACTTGATATGTGTACCGTTTCGGACTGAAATACGTCATAAATATGCGTATCATTTCCAAGCATCAGAAAGATCGAGAAAGCATCATTCGGGATTGGATTTTACAAAAGTGGTAATTGTCACCAATCAAGAATTTATAAACGAGGATATCACTGTTGTTGATCAGGACGAATACAAAGAAGTTATATATAATATTGGAAAGATAATAGATTCTGTGATAAAATTTGTTGATGATTATGTCGAACATATAAAAGGAATAAAAAAGCTTCATGAAAGAGAATTTGAACGTCGATATCATTTTTCATCATTAAAGTACTTTAAGAGAGAATTGGGACTTAGTCAGAAAAAAGAACCGGAGGAAGAGGATATGCTGAGAGATAACGTAAAAAAATACTATCTGGAACAGGATTACAATTGTGCGGAGACGATCTTACGATGTATTGACGAGGAATACGGGATCGGTCTTACGGAAGATGATTTCAAGCTGGTCAGTGCGTTTGGCGGCGGCATGGGATGTGGATCATCCTGTGGTGCGTTATGCGGCGCAATGGCGGCGCTGGGACGGCTGACGGTAAAGACCCGTGCCCATGCAACCGATGGTTTTAAGGATACGTGCGCGGATCTTGTGGAGGAATTCCGCAAGAAACTTGGAAACACAGACTGCTCAGAGCTGGTGAAAGTCTATAAGAAGGACGATGTGCGCTGTCTGGAGACGGTCTGTCTGGCGGCAGATGTATTTGAAGAGTTCTATAAAAAGAACATTGCCAGATAGGATCATGGCTCCTGCAGGTTGGCTGCTTTTGAACAAAACCGGTCCATTCGTGGGGCAATTTATTTGTGAATATGTGGACAAAGGCACTAAGAATAAAAAAGCCTGTGGATAACCTGCAAAAATCATGAAAAACCGCGGAAAATATACTTGCATTAGCAGTATGCATATGCTATAATTATTAAGCTGTTCTGGCGGAACAGGACATATGGCTGTAAAGCTGTATTATTTTTTATTAACGTAACGTGACTGTCAGTCATGTACCAAAAATTTTAAAGAGGTGAAAATCATGAAACAGGGAATCCACCCAAATTACTATCAGGCCAAGGTCGTTTGCAACTGCGGTAATGAATTTGTAACTGGTTCTACCAAGAAAGACATTCACGTAGAAATCTGTTCCAAATGCCATTCATTCTATACTGGTCAGCAGAAGGCTGCTTCCGCTCGCGGACGTATCGAGATGTTCAACCGTAAGTATGGTATGAAAACAGACAAATAAGGTTTGATTAGTGAAAGGTTGAGCTTTTGGATAACTCTGAAAACTCAGCCTTTTTTGTCATACCAGGGAATCAAGGAGAAAAATTTCACGCAAGCTTGCTTGCATGGGAATTTTTTTCTTTGATTCCCGCACAAACATGAACAAGCAGCCATTTTTCGTAAGAAAAATGAGCGGATTGTGAATGTTTGTGGAGAACCGCGGGAGCACGAAGTGCGGAGCGATTCTGGTATGAGACTATGAGACATATATGGAGGTAAAATCTTGAAATATTCCGGTATCGGGGGACAGGCAGTATTAGAGGGTATCATGATGAAAAACAAGGACAACTACGCCACGGCTGTCAGAAAGCCGGACGGCGAGATCGTTGTCAAGAAAGATACCTATGTGAGTATGACAGAAAAAGTTAAGTTTTTCTCCCTGCCGTTTGTGAGAGGAATCTTTAGTTTCGCGGACTCGATGATCCTGGGAATGCGTTCCCTGACATGGTCGGCAAGTTTCTTTGAGGACGATGAGGAGGACGAGGAGCCGGGAAAGTTCGAGAAATTTCTGATTGATACATTTGGTGAGAAAGTAGATAATGTTGTTATGTCGGCGGTGATGGTATTCTCCGTCTTTATGGCGATTGCGATCTTTATGGTACTCCCGCTTTTGATCGCGGGAATCTTCCGGAAATTTATCCATTCCGAGACCGCGATGGCGATCCTTGAAGGCTGTATCCGAATCGGAATTTTCATCACATATATCAAAGTGATCTCGAGAATGGACGATATCAAGCGGACATTCATGTATCATGGTTCGGAACATAAATGCATCAACTGCTTAGAGCATGGTCTTGTACTCAATGTAGAGAATGTCAGAAAGAGTTCCAAGGAGCATAAGCGTTGCGGAACGAGCTTCCTTCTGATCGTTATGGTGATCAGCATCCTGTTCTTTATGGTGGTCCGTGTAGATACGATCTGGCTTCGAATCGTCAGCCGGATTGTCCTGATCCCGGTGATCGCGGGTGTTTCCTATGAGGTGCTCCGCCTTGCAGGAACCAGCAATTCGAAGATCATGGACATCGTCAGCCGTCCGGGAATGTGGATGCAGGGACTTACGACAAAGGAACCGGATGACTCGATGATCGAGGTAGCGATCGTCGCGGTAGAGGCCGTGTTTGACTGGAAGAAATATCTGGAAGAAAATTTCCCGGAGCAGTACCCGGCAGGATATTTTGAGAGAGAAGATCAGACAGAGAAGAATGCGCAGGAGATAACGGCATGAACGAGATGAAGAGTGCTGCCGGGGCTGGAACAGGCCGGTCCGGAGATGATCTATGCGTGGAAAATAGCGTGCGCGAATTTAAGATCTGGGCAGATGTCCTAAACTACGGAAAAAAGACCTTAAAGAATGCGGGGATCGCGGAGGCGGATCTCGATTCCTGGTACCTGTTTGAGCACATCTTCGGAATCTCCAGGGCGCAGTATTTTATGTGCGCCAGGGAGAAAGTTTCTGGGGACGGCTTGGAAGCTAAGACGGCTGCTTACGATGACGCACTGAAAAAGCGCGCGTCCCGCATTCCGCTCCAGCAGATCTTGGGACAGCAGGAGTTCATGGGACTCACATTTTTCGTGAATGAACATGTGCTGATCCCGAGACAGGATACGGAGACACTTGTTGAGCTTGTGTTAAATGAGCAGAAAGATAAGAATGTTTCGATTCTTGACATGTGTACTGGATCCGGATGTATTGCCGTGAGTTTAAAGAAGCTTGGCGGATATGCCTGCGTGGAAGGCGCGGATATCTCGGAAGAGGCGCTAAAAGTTGCGAAAAGAAATTCAGAAGAGATTCTTGAAAACAACGATGTAAACAACGATGCAGTCGGCAGCAGGACAGAACAAATACAGAATTGCACGAATCTGACAAACAATCAGAACAAACAGGACAATTCAGAAGAACGCATGGTTTCTGAAGTCTGCACGGCGTCGCAGACAGGTGTAACATTCCGCCGCAGCGACATGTTCAGCGCTTTTCCGGAGACAGAACAATTCAATGTGATCGTCTCCAACCCACCCTACATCCCCAGCGCTGTTATCGAGGAGCTGGAACCGGAAGTACGGGACCATGAACCCCGGGGCGCCCTTGACGGGACCGCGGACGGGCTTTATTTTTACAGAATTCTGGCAGAAGAATGTGCCAAACATCTGACGCCGGGAGGACATGTGTATTTTGAGATCGGATATGACCAGGGAGCAGCGGTGAAGGAACTGCTGGATATCCATGGTTTTAAGGATACAAGAGTGATTCAGGATCTGGCAGGAAAAGACCGCGTCGTGTGCGGAGCCTGGCAGACCGCAGGCGTATGAGGAGGTTTTATAGATGTTTGACCGTTTGGATGACATGCTTCGGCATTACGAAGAGTTAATGCTGGAATTAAATAACCCGTCGGTAGCGGAAGACCAGAGAAAATTCCGCAAGCTGATGAAAGAGCAGGCGGACCTGGCGCCGATCGTTGACGCGTACAAGCAGTACAAACAGGCGAAACAGGATGTGGAGGACAGCCTTGCACTTCTCGATGAGGAGAGCGACGAGGAGATGAAGGAACTCGCGAAGGAAGAACTCGCCGACGCGAAGAAGAGGATCGAGGAGCTGGAACAGGAGTTAAAGATCCTGCTTCTCCCGAAGGACCCGAACGATGAGAAGAACGTAATCGTCGAGATCCGTGCCGGCGCGGGCGGAGATGAGGCAGCGTTATTCGCTTCCGAGTTATACCGCATGTATGTGCACTACGCGGAGAGCCAGCACTGGAAGACAGAGATGATCAACGTCAGCGAGAGCGGCATCGGCGGCATGAAGGAAGTGGAGTTTATGATCACCGGACACGGCGCTTACTCCAAGTTAAAATACGAGAGCGGCGTTCACCGCGTTCAGCGTGTTCCGGAGACAGAGTCCGGCGGACGGATCCACACCTCTACCGCAACCGTTGCCATCATGCCGGAGGCAGAGGAGTTTGACGTTGTGATCGACGACAAAGATATCCGTATCGATGTTATGCGTGCGTCCGGTAACGGCGGACAGTGTGTCAATACCACTGACTCCGCGGTGCGCTTAACCCATATTCCGACAGGAATCGTGATCTACAGCCAGACTGAGAAGTCCCAGCTGCAGAACAAGGAGAAAGCGTTCCGTTTACTGCGTTCCAAGTTATATGATATGGAGCTGGAGAGACGCCAGAATGAGGAGGCAGCAGAGCGCCGCAGCCAGATCGGTACCGGCGACCGCTCCGAGAAAATCCGTACCTACAACTTCCCGCAGGGACGTGTGACGGACCACAGGATCAAGCTGACACTCTATAAGATCGATGCCATCATGGACGGCGACATCCAGGAACTGATCGACAGCCTGATCGCAGCAGACCAGGCGGCGAAGCTTGCAAAAATGAATGAGAACTAATTAAAAAAATACCTTCGAGGACCAGAAATGATCTTCGAAGGTATTTTTTATCTCAGTCGAGAATACTCCCACCTCTTCAGGTGGTAAGTCATAACAAATTAGTCTCAGTGGGAGTTAGGTCTCCGACTGAGATAAACGCTCCGCGAGGATGCGCAGTGATTTTGTAAAGAATATGTCAGCTTGCGCAGAACAGAATCACGCGCCAAGTCTCACGGAGGTTCGACTTGAAAAAAATAGGAAATTCTAAGAAAGTTCCTATTTCACAAAAGGCACATTCTCTTTTATGAGAAAATAATCTTCTGCCACCGCCCGCTCTTATACCTGCAGACGAAGAAGATCCCGCGGACAAGCCAGTCGATGGTCATAGCAACCCAGACACCGAAGATTCCCATATGGAATTCAATGGCCAGCAGATAGCTGAAACCGAACCGGAACACCCACATGGAGATGATGGAGAGGACCATGGTAACCTTTACATCAGCCGCGGCACGCAGAGTATTTGGAAGCGTGAAGGACAGCGGCCAGATCGTCACGACGCAGGCGGCATGGTACAGGATAATGTCGTTCGCATACCGGGCGGCCTCGTCGGAGAGATTGTAGACCGACAGGATAAACGGCAGCGCCAGGATCACGATGAGGTTTGATGCGATCAGGCAGAGATACTCGACGCGCATCATGTGCTTCGTATAGTATTTTACCTGCTCGAAATCCCCCGCGCCGACACACTGGGCGCAGACCGTGAGAAGTGCAAAGCCGAAGGACATGCCGGGCAGGATCGCAAAGTTCGCGATATTGTTGCCGACTGCGTTTGCCGCAAGGGATGCCGTTCCGAGACCGGAGACAAGACTTAACACAGCGATCTTTCCAAGCTGGAACATACTGTTTTCCAGCCCGTTCGGGATTCCGATATAGAGGATCTTTTTCAGGACATTCCACTTGATCTTAAACGGATACGGGTGAAGGATGTGAAGTTCATGTTCCTGGTTGTTTAACAAAATAAGAATCACCACGCATGCCACACCTCGGGACACCACCGTTGGGATCGCAACGCCCTCGACACCGCGGTGGAATCCGAAGATCAGCAGGGCATTTCCGAACACGTTGATGGAGTTCATGAGAAGTGAGGTCTTCATTGCGACATTGGAATTTCCCATGGCGCGGAAGATCGCGGCTCCTGCATTGTACATGGCGATCATCGGGATGGAAGACAGGACGATCAGCAGATAGGTACGGCTGTCCTTCATGACGTCCGCCTCGATCTTTCCGAATACATGATACAGGATCAGATTCTGACCGAGGTAGCCGAGGATCATAATAAAGATCGAGAACAGGAATGTGAAGTTGAAAAGCTGGGCGGTTGCCTCACAGCCGGTCTTCGGATCTTTTCTTCCAAGATACTGTCCGGCAATCACCGCGCCGCCGGTGGCGAGAGCCGTGAAAATATTGATGATGAGCAGCATGACCGTGTCGACCAGAGAAACACCGGAGACGGCGGCTTCCCCGACCCGCGCGACCATGATGGAGTCGGAAAGACCGACGGCGACCTGTAAAAACTGATCCACGATCAGGGGTATGATCAGGCACACCAGGTCGTTCCGGCTGAAAAGACGATTATTCATATGCAGATACATCCTCCAGAATATAATATAGGTTCTAACATATTTTCATAAGATTTGCAATTGGGAAAAGTTACGGTTTTTAAGCATGGTCCTGTGGTATGATTTCAGCGAATTTTCTTAAACAAAGGATCGTCTATAAGAATATTTAAGAATAGAACTGCAAAGGAAAATGAATGTCGAAGAAGGTGCAGGGGCAGTTAAGAAAAGAGTCAGAAGGAAAAACAGATGTCTGCAGGGGAAAAAGGACAGCGAACATCATAGGTATGATGTGAAATATGGGGGAATTATAAAAAATCCACAAAAATCTTCATGTTTTTTAAGAGAATTATAAGAGGAAGTACCTTTAAAAGAAAAGGCATTTATGCTATAATGACCCCAGTATAGGGCGTATTGTGCCCAAAAACAGATGAGAAAAGGAGAGCATATGAAAGGAATCATACTTGCCGGCGGAAGCGGTACAAGACTGTATCCGCTCACTAAGGTAACTTCCAAACAGCTTTTACCAATTTATGATAAACCAATGATCTACTATCCGTTATCCGTACTGATGAATGCGGGAATCAGAGATATCCTCATCATCTCCACACCGGACGATACCCCGAGATTCGAGGCGCTGTTAGGTGACGGAAAGCAGTTCGGCGTGAACTTATCCTACGCGGTACAGCCGAGCCCGGACGGACTTGCCCAGGCATTCATCATCGGTGAGAAGTTCATCGACGGCGACTCCGTTGCAATGATCTTAGGAGACAACATCTTCCACGGTCAGGGCTTAAAGAAGCGTCTCCGTGCAGCAGCAGAGAAGGAGAAAGGCGCAACTGTATTCGGTTACTATGTAGATGATCCGGAGCGTTTCGGTATTGTCGAGTTCGACGAGACAGGAAAGGCAATCTCTATTGAAGAGAAACCGGAGAAGCCGAAGTCCAATTACTGCGTAACTGGTCTTTACTTCTATGACAACCGCGTTGTCGAGTACGCAAAGAACTTAAAACCTTCCGCAAGAGGCGAGCTTGAGATCACAGACCTCAACAGAATCTACCTCGAGAACGGAGAACTGGATGTAACACTCTTAGGCCAGGGCTTCACATGGCTGGATACCGGTACCCACGAGTCCTTGGTTGAGGCAACCAATTTCGTTAAGACCATCGAGACCCACCAGCACAGAAAGATCGCGTGTCTGGAAGAGATCGCCTACACAAACGGCTGGATCTCCAAGGAAGAAGTTATGGCTGCATACGAGATCTACAAGAAGAACCAGTACGGCCAGTACTTGAAGGATGTCATCGACGGAAAATATATCGACAAACTGCCGGGACATGCAGATAAGTAACGCGAAAAGAAACAGCAGGATTTCAGCGCACTCACGCCCAAACACAAAGCGTGTGAGTGAAAGCTTCTGAACTGATACAGGAAAAGATGGAACATGAGCTGAGTGTATTTCCGTATGGAAATTTTGCAGTCAGGATCATGTTCATGAAGGAGAAATAAACACATGAAAATCATCGTAACAGGCGGCGCCGGATTTATCGGCGGCAACTTCATCCACCATATGGTAAATAAATACCCGGAGTACCAGATCGTAAACCTCGATCTCTTAACATACGCCGGAAACCTTGAGACATTAAAGCCGGTCGAGAACAAGCCGAATTACAAGTTCGTAAAGGGCGATATCGCAGACCGCAAATTTGTATTCGACCTCTTCGAGAAAGAGAAACCGGATATCGTTGTAAACTTCGCGGCAGAGAGCCATGTTGACCGTTCCGTTGTAGATCCGGAGAGCTTTGTCCGCACAAACGTTATGGGAACCACAACGCTGCTTGACGCATGCCGCACTTACGGCATTAAGCGCTACCACCAGGTTTCTACCGATGAGGTATACGGAGATCTTCCGCTGGACCGCCCGGACCTCTTCTTCACAGAGGAGACACCGCTCCACACCTCCAGCCCGTATTCTTCCTCCAAGGCAAGCGCTGACCTCTTCGTTCTCGCTTACCACAGAACCTACGGACTCCCGGTGACGATCTCCCGCTGCTCCAACAACTACGGTCCTTACCACTTCCCGGAGAAGCTGATCCCGCTGATGATCAGCCGTGCCCTCGCTGACGAGGCACTTCCGGTATACGGAACAGGCGAGAATGTCCGTGACTGGCTCCATGTTTCCGACCATTGTGAGGCCATCGACCTGATCATCCACAATGGACGTGTCGGTGAGGTTTATAACGTCGGCGGACACAATGAGAGAACAAACCTTGAGGTCGTTAAGACGATCTTAAAGGCATTAAATAAGCCGGAGAGCCTCATCAAGTTCGTAACAGACCGTCCGGGCCACGACAGACGTTACGCCATCGACCCGACAAAGCTTGAGACAGAGCTTGGCTGGAAGCCGAAGTACAACTTTGATACCGGTATCCAGCAGACGATCCAGTGGTATCTGGACAACGAGGACTGGTGGAAGCACATCTTAAGCGGTGAGTACAGCAATTACTTCGATAATATGTACGGCGACCGCCTTGGAAAAGATTTAAAGTAAGGCACTTTCAGGTGAAAGGAATAACGCGAACATGAGAGTTTTAGTAACAGGCGTAAAAGGTCAGCTTGGTCATGACGTTGTAAATGAGATGGAAAAACGTGGTCTGACTCCGATCGGAGTGGATCTTGCGGAGATGGATATCACCGATAAAGAGGCATGCGACCGTGTGATCACGGAGGCAAATGTCGACGCTGTGATCCACTGCGCGGCTTACACAGCAGTAGACGCAGCCGAGGACAACGTGGATGTGTGCATGAAGGTCAACGCAGGCGGAACAAGAAATATCGCGGAAGTCTGCAGGAAACTTGGCATCAAGATGATGTATATCAGCACGGACTATGTGTTTGATGGACAGGGAACCCGCCCGTGGGAGCCGGATGACGAGAGACATCCACTGAATGTCTATGGACAGTCTAAATATGAGGGAGAGCTTGCAGTTGAGGAGCTGGTGGAGAAATTCTTTACCGTCCGCATCGCCTGGGTATTCGGCGTAAACGGCAAGAACTTCATTAAGACCATGCTGAGAATCGGAAAAGAGCGCGGAGCCGCATCCGTCGTTGACGACCAGATCGGTTCCCCGACCTACACATGCGATCTCGCAAGACTCCTTGTAGATATGATCCAGACCGACAAATACGGCAGATACCATGCGACAAACGAGGGACTCTGCTCCTGGTATGAGTTCGCTTGTGAGATCTTCCGCGCAGCCGGCATGGATGTCAAGGTGACACCGGTGCATTCCGATGAGTATCCGGCAGCAAAGGCAAAACGCCCGATGAACAGCCGGATGAGCAAGGAAAAGCTCACAGAGAACGGCTTCGAGCGTCTCCCGGAGTGGAAGGATGCGGTTGCGAGATATCTGAAGGAGATCACCTGGTAGAGGGATTCACTGCCTGAAAGCGGTGGAGTCTTAACGGACTGGGATAAAGATCAGGATTTGGTGGCGAAGGACCGGTCCTGCTTATAAAAAGACATACGGCTGTCGGTGAAGACATGTTCTCCGGCAGCCTGTTTTATCAGAGAAAACAGGATCTGCGAAGTCCTGTCATCAGCGTATCAATGCCGGACAGTTTGGCGCAGATGCGCATAATCTATGAAGAGACAGAAAACCGCGGACTCTATAGAGAATGAGGATATCGTTTTATGGAAATGTCCGATTCTCTATAAGGTTCGCGGGATATGGAGGAAATTGAGGAATGGGAAAATATTTTGGTACCGACGGCTTCCGCGGTGAGGCAAACGTTGATCTTACCGTGGAACATGCGTATAAAGTCGGAAGATTTCTCGGCTGGTATTATGGAAAACAGGCCAAGGGAGACCGCTGCAGAGTTGTGATCGGAAAAGATACGAGACGCTCCAGCTATATGTTTGAGTACTCCCTTGCGGCAGGACTCACAGCATCCGGTGCGGACACTTATCTTTTACATGTTACGACAACTCCGAGCGTGTCCCATGTGATCCGAACGGAAGATTTTGACTGTGGAATTATGATTTCCGCAAGTCACAATCCGTATTATGATAACGGAATCAAGGTCATGAACGGCAACGGCGAGAAGCTCGAGGAGAGTGTGATCACAGAGATCGAGAAGTACTTAGACGGAGAGATGGAAGAGATTCCGCTTGCAAAGAGAGAAAATATCGGTAGAACGCAGGATTTTGCTGCAGGAAGAAACCGCTATATCGGTTACCTGATCTCCATCGCTACGAGATCCTTTAAGGGTAAGAAAGTCGGCCTCGACTGTTCCAACGGAAGCGCGTCCTCTGTTGCTAAGAGTGTATTTGATGCCCTCGGCGCTGACACTTATGTCATCAACGATAAGCCGGACGGACTGAACATCAACCGCGGCTGTGGTTCCACCCATATTGGGGAGCTTCAGAAATTCGTGAAGGAAAAAGGCCTCGATGTGGGATTCGCCTATGATGGTGATGCGGACCGTTGCCTGGCTGTTGACGAGAACGGAAATGTCGTGGACGGCGACCTGATTCTCTATATCTGCGGAAAATATATGAAGGAACAGGGACTTCTGCGCAATAACAAGATCGTCACGACGGTCATGTCAAACCTCGGTCTCTAC
The DNA here is from genome assembly GCA_902496665.1 of uncultured Clostridium sp. Classification (GTDB taxonomy): domain Bacteria; phylum Bacillota; class Clostridia; order Lachnospirales; family Lachnospiraceae; genus Pilosibacter. The sequence continues at coordinate 49,136 of CABVBU010000014.1, forward strand.
AAGGCGCTCGACCGCGAGGGCATTGGCTACGAGAAGACGGCTGTCGGCGACAAATATGTATATGAAAATATGTCAAAGACCGGAAACTGTCTCGGCGGTGAGCAGTCAGGACATATTATTTTCAGCAAATATGCGACTACCGGTGACGGAATCCTGACGTCTTTAAAGATCATGGAGGTTATGCTGGAGAAAAAAGAAACACTCGGAACGCTTGCCTCGGAGGTAACAATTCTTCCGCAGCTTTTAAAGAATGTCCGGGTGGCAGATAAAGTCGCTGCGCTGAACGATCCGGATGTGCAGGCAGCAGGAAAGGCTGTTGACGAGGCACTTGGAAATGACGGAAGGCTTCTCCTCCGCCAGAGCGGAACAGAGCCGCTGATCCGCGTTATGGTCGAGGCGGAGACACCGGAGATCTGCGAGAAGTATGTGGATCAGGTGATCGATGTATTGAAGAAAAAAGGTCATGTGACAGAAAGCTGATCGCTTGAAATATAAAATATGAAGGATGAGGCAGTGAAAAAATTCGCTGCCTCATTTTACATATGGTGGTAGAGGATTCTGCCGATTCGGAATGCGAAGCAGCGGCAAAATCAGTTACTGTTTGTGCAAGGCGTGAACAGCAATATTTGCATATCTCCTATATCTAAATGTTATGGCGAAGATTCTTGCGATTCCTTTTTCACAGTGATATAATGAAAAAACGGAAAAGAGGCGACCAAAACTGGATCGCCGCTTGAATTTCACAAAAAAGGACTGATGAAAATGGGGTTAGACCTAAAAGCGTAACATTGTTTATAATTGAGAAGTACAGCGTGGTTTACCGACTCCGTGGCCTGCGACTATGAAGCTGGAGGGAAACTGCAGTGCTTGGAAAGACTGCGTGATTACAAAAATTCATGAAATGCAGGAATGAAAATAACTTTTATCAGAAAAGCGGAGGAAAGAAACTATGATGAACTATAAGAGATATCAGAGAGTACCGGTCATGAATTACCCGGAGAGGGAGTGGCCGAATAAAGAAATCCAGAAAGCACCGATCTGGTGCAGCGTGGATCTGCGCGACGGCAATCAGGCACTTGTAGAGCCGATGGTCGTTGAAGAGAAGATCGAAATGTTCAATATGCTGGTGCAGATGGGCTTTAAGGAGATCGAGATCGGTTTCCCGGCTGCTTCCCAGATCGAATTTGACTTTTTAAGACAGCTCGTTGAGCGCAGACTGATCCCGGATGATGTGACGGTCCAGGTTCTGACCCAGTGCCGTGACCATCTGTTAAAGAGAACCTTTGAGTCTATTCAGGGAATCCCGAAGGCAGTTGTGCATATTTACAACTCTACATCCACCTTACAGCGTGATGTTGTATTCCATATGGACCGCGAGGAGATCAAGCAGATCGCGATCGACGGCGTCGATATGGTAAAGAAGTACATGAAAGATTATGACGGAAAAGTGATCCTGGAGTATTCCCCGGAGAGCTTTACCGGAACAGAGATGGACTATGCGCTTGATATCTGCAACGCGGTCCAGAGAGCATGGGGACCGACACCGGACAATAAGATGATCATCAACCTTCCGTCCACTGTCGAGATGACGACACCGAATGTGTTTGCGGACCAGATCGAGTGGATGAGCAAACATCTGGAGAATCGCGAGAGCATCGTTTTAAGTGTTCATCCGCATAATGACCGCGGAACAGGCGTTGCTGCGGCAGAACTCGCAATGCTTGCAGGCGCTGACCGCGTTGAGGGAACCCTGTTCGGAAACGGTGAGCGTACCGGCAACGTGGATATCCTGACCATCGCCTACAATATGTTCTCCCAGGGAATTGATCCGGAGCTTGAGATCGGCGACATCAAGAAGATCGCAGAAGTTTACGAGCGCTGCACAAAGATGCATATCGATCCGCGTCATCCGTACGCTGGAAAGCTGGTATTTACTGCATTCTCCGGCTCCCATCAGGATGCCATCAACAAGGGAATGCATGCGCTTATGGAAAGAAAGAGCGAGATCTGGCAGGTTCCGTATCTGCCGATCGATCCGTCCGATATCGGAAGAGAGTACGAGCCGGTGGTTCGTATCAACAGCCAGTCCGGAAAGGGCGGTGTTGCCTTTGTTATGGACAGCTTCTTTGGATTCAAGCTTCCGCGCGGTATGCACAAGGAGTTCGCGGATGTGATCCAGAAGATCGCAGAGAAGCAGGGTGAGGTTGCACCGGATCAGATCATGGAAGAGTTCCGCATCGAGTATCTCGACCGCAAGGAACCGTACCACTTCCGCAAGTGCAAGATCACAGATTTCGAGTCTGGAGACCAGTTCACAACCGTTGCTGTTGTTACCTACTCTGACCATGGAGAGACAAAACAGTTCGAAGGTGTCGGAAACGGCCCGATCGATGCTGTGAAACGCGGACTGGAGGAGGAGCTTGGTATCTCGATCAAGGTTCTCGATTACAGCGAGCATGCGCTGACATCCGGTTCCGGGGCACAGGCGGCTTCCTATATTCACCTGATGGATCAGAAGACCGGCAAGGTGACATACGGTGTCGGCATCAGCTCCAACATCACGAGAGCATCCTTAAGAGGTATCTTCAGTGCGGTTAACCGTCTGTTTGGAGATGCAGAGTAAAATAATAATGTCGGATATACGTTCAGTGCTGCGATAAGGCGCAAAGAGAAACTGCGGTGTCCGGCGGCAAATCATAAGAAAATTTTAAATGCGGCAGAAATGGGAATGCAATCCTGTTTTTGCCGCATTTTTGCGTCATATTTTTAATGAAATGTAAGGAAAAAGAGAAGAGTTTTTAGGAAGTTTTCTGTATAATACAAGTACAAACAAAAAACGAAAGACATCTAACGGAGATATCGAAAACAAATAGCCACCGTGGGAACGATGAAACGGAAACCGGTGGGAAAGTGAAAAAGTATATTCCGGAAACGGAAATATTTAGAAGAGGAGGGTTTCTATGAAGAAGAGATATTTTGCAGGTGCAGCAGTTGCGGCGATGATTTTAACCGCAGGAATGGCGACGACCTCCTTTGCGGACTGGTCGCAGCAGAATGGAAAATGGTATTACTACAATGACAACAACGGACGCCTCGTTCGGAATGACTGGGTATGCTCCAAGGATGCATGGTATTATATGGATTACAATGGAGTGATGCAGACAAACAGCCTGATCGATGATACTTATTATGTAAACGAGAATGGTGTCATGATCACAAACGCATGGAAGTACATCAACAACAGCCGCTGGAACGAGAGCGGATGGAGATATTTTGGAGCGAACGGGAAGGCGTACACAAACGGCTGGAAACAGATCAATGACGTGTGGTACCATTTCACCGACTCCATTATGGACACCGACTGGGTGGAGATCGATGGAAAAACCTACCATCTGGAGGATTCCGGAGCCATGACGACGGGATGGAGAAAACTGGCGGACAGAGAGGATGACTGGGGTGAGTACTGGTACTACTTTAATTCCAGCGGAAAGCTGATCTATGATGGAGAGATGAAGATCTCTGGCGAGACCTATATCTTCGATCACAGCGGAAGAATGCTGACTGGCTGGGTAAATGAGTCTGATTACACATCTACAGGACGTGACGACCTCTCCAACAGCGATGTCAATGCCCTTCGTTACTTCCGCAGCGGCGGACAACAGATGAACGGCTGGAGATACATGGCATCCCCGGATGATGCTGAGGAAAACTGGTACTACTTTAAAGATGGACGCGCATACTCCACATCCTATAAAACAACGGAGGCCTGCGGATACGGAATAGCGAAGATCAAGGGAGAGACCTACTGCTTCGATAAGAAGGGCCGCATGAGGACAGGTCTTGTGGAGCTGAGTGATGGCAGAAAGTTCTACTTTGACAGCGACGGAAAGATGAAGACCGGACGGATCGTGGTCAATGACGATAACCATGACAACGAAGTATTCTACTTCACGACTTCCGGCAGTATCGGAAAGAGAGGCGACGGATTCACGGGTGTGAAGGACGGAAGTCTCTACGAGAATGGACGCCTTGTGAGTGCGGAAGAGGGAATGAAGTACGAGAAAGTCACCGTTGACGGAAAGACATATGTAGTCAATGAATCCGGTAAGGTAAAGACCAGCGGAACCGTGACAGACGCAGACGGCGTGAAATATAAGATCACGAAGGATCCGAACGGCGGATATCATGTGGAAGTTTCCTGGTAGGAATGGATACAAAAAGCTTGATGAGCTTATGATGTAAAATTTCATAGAAACCCATAAAGAGAGACCCCGGCGGGCAGCTGCCGGGGGCTTTCGCGTTTTTTGGGGAAAAGACAGATGGATATGCCGATTGAAACGGTCTGCGCAGATGAAAAGTGGTAAAATATGAAACGAACAAGTGTTTGCATATAAAATGGAATTGTGGTATACTGACCATAATACGGGACAGTAACCGGAATCCATGGAAAACGTATAGTCCCGGAACTCTGTGAGAATGATAAAGCAAAAGCAGACATGGCAAAGAGGAGAGACACAATGCCGAAGCAATATATAAAAATACGAGGTGCCAACGAGCACAACTTAAAAAATATTTCCCTGGATATCCCAAGAAATGAGCTGGTGGTCCTGACCGGACTTTCGGGATCGGGAAAATCTTCCCTGGCGTTCGATACGATCTACGCGGAGGGACAGAGACGCTATATGGAGTCTCTGTCCTCCTACGCCCGTCAGTTCCTGGGACAGATGGAAAAACCGGATGTGGAGAGTATCGAGGGACTTTCCCCGGCAATCTCCATCGACCAGAAATCTACGAACCGCAACCCGCGTTCCACCGTAGGAACTGTGACGGAGATATACGACTATATGCGTCTTCTGTACGCGAGGATCGGTATCCCCCACTGCCCGAAGTGCGGCAGGGAGATCAGGAAACAGACCGTGGACCAGATGGTGGATCAGATCATGACACTGCCGGAGCGGACGAAAATCCAGCTTTTAGCGCCAATGGTCCGTGGAAGAAAAGGACGTCATGAGAAGGTTCTGGAACAGGCGAAACGCAGCGGTTATGTCCGCGTGATGATCGATGGAAATCTCCACGAGCTGTCTGAGGAGATCACGCTGGAGAAGAATATCAAGCACAATATCGAGATCGTTGTGGACCGTCTCGTTGTGAAGCTGGGGATCGAGAAACGTCTGACGGACTCCATCGAGACTGTGATGAAGCTGTCCGACGGTCTGATGATCGTGGATGTGGCGGGCGGCGAGCCGATCAACTTCAGCCAGAGTTTTTCCTGCCCGGACTGTGGGATCAGCATCGAGGAGGTGGAGCCGCGAAGCTTCTCCTTCAACAACCCGTTCGGCGCCTGCCCGGACTGTTTCGGTCTTGGATATAAGATGGAATTCGATGAGGATCTGATGATTCCGGATAAGTCCTTGAGTATCAACGAGGGAGCAATCGTCGTCCTTGGCTGGCAGTCCTGTGCGAAGCCGGGAAGCTTTTCAAGGGCGATCCTGGATGCTCTGGCGGCAGAGTATCACTTTGATCTTGATACTCCGTTTAAAGATTACCCGAAGGAGATTCATGATATCCTGATTTACGGAACCGGCGGAAAGGAAGTAAAGGTCCACTATACAGGACAGCGCGGAACCGGCGTTTACGACGTGGCCTTTGAGGGTCTGATCGAGAACGTAAACCGCCGTTACCGGGAGACGTTCTCCCAGGCCAGCAAGGCAGAGTACGAGAGCTTTATGCGGATCACACCGTGTACCACCTGTCATGGACAGCGCTTAAAGCAGTCATCCCTGGCGGTGACGGTAGGTGGGCTGAATATTTACGAGGCTACGAATATGTCCATCGTAAAATTCAGGGAGTTTATTGATGACCTGAAGTTATCCGAGATGCAGAAGATGATCGGTGAACAGATTTTAAAGGAAATCCGGGCGAGGATCAGCTTCCTGATCGATGTGGGACTGGATTATCTGTCATTATCCCGGGCGACCGGTACCCTTTCCGGCGGCGAGGCACAGCGAATCCGTCTGGCGACCCAGATCGGCTCCGGACTTGTGGGGGTTGCCTATATCCTCGATGAGCCGAGTATCGGACTGCACCAGAGAGATAACGATAAGTTGTTGAAAACCTTGGAACACCTGCGGGATCTCGGAAACAGTGTGATCGTCGTGGAACACGATGAAGATACGATGCGTGCGGCGGACTGTATCGTGGATATCGGTCCGGGAGCCGGGGAACACGGCGGAAATGTGGTCGCTGTGGGAATGGCAGACCAGATCATGAAGTGTAAGGAATCGATCACCGGTGCGTATTTAAGCGGCCGGATCAAAATTCCGGTGCCGAAGGAGAGAAGAAGCCCCACGGGCTGGATCAAAATCCGTGGCGCGAGGGAAAATAACCTGAAAAACGTTGATGTGGATGTTCCGCTTGGAATTATGACCTGCGTGACCGGTGTGTCAGGATCGGGAAAGAGCTCCCTGATCAACGAGATCCTCTATAAGGCGCTGGCGAAAAAGCTGAACCGCGCCCGGACGATCCCGGGAGACCATGACGGAATCGATGGAGTAGAACAGCTGGACAAGATCATTGCCATCGACCAGTCCCCGATCGGAAGGACTCCGAGATCAAACCCGGCGACCTATACCGGTGTGTTTGACCTGATCCGTGATCTGTTCGCAGCGACTACCGATGCAAAGGCGAAGGGATACTCAAAGGGACGGTTCAGCTTCAACGTGAAGGGCGGCAGATGCGAGGCCTGCAGCGGTGACGGAATCATCAAGATCGAAATGCATTTCCTTCCGGATGTCTATGTGCCCTGCGAGGTCTGCGGCGGAAAGCGGTATAATCGTGAGACTTTGGAAGTGAAGTATAAGGGAAAGAGCATTTACGATGTGCTGAATATGACCGTGGAGGAGGCGTTAAAGTTCTTTGAGAATGTGCCGTCTATCGCGAGAAAGATCGCGACATTGAACGATGTGGGACTTTCCTATATCCGTCTCGGACAGCCTTCAACAGAGCTTTCCGGCGGCGAGGCGCAGCGGATCAAACTCGCCACAGAGCTCTCCAGACGCGGAACCGGAAAAACAATCTATATCCTCGATGAGCCGACGACAGGACTCCACTTTGCGGATGTCCATAAGCTGGTGGAGATCTTAAGAAAGCTTTCCGAAGGTGGAAATACGGTGGTTGTGATCGAGCACAATTTGGATGTGATCAAGACCGCGGATTATATTATCGACATGGGACCAGAAGGCGGAGACCGCGGCGGTACCGTGATCGCGAAGGGAACGCCGGAGGAGATCGTGAAGGTTCCGGAATCCTATACGGGGCAGTATGTCAAGAGGTATCTTGAGAACGGAGATGCCGGTTTAGATGATTAAAGGTTACTTTTCATGGGTAGGAATTTTCTGAACTGAAAATTCCGTATGATACCGTTATTACCGCGGATTTTGCCGATTCGGAATGCGAAGCATCGGCAAAATCCTGTTACAGTGCGCGGGCATGGAGTGCCCGTGTACTGTAACGAGTAAAGAAATGAAAGTTTTGAATCATCACTTGGAATACTTCCGGCGGTATGTTATACTGAAACAATAAGAGAATCATAAATGCCCGACAGTAATTTCTATTACAGTTCAGCCATGTGCTGGTTTGTCTGAACTGTAACTAATTTCCCACTGCCGGGCAGTTATGTAAAACAGGGATCACACAGGAGGAATAAGCCCATGCTGTTAGTAAAAAACGCAAAAGTTTACGCACCGGAATATCTCGGAGTGAAGGATATCCTGATCGCCGGAGGAAGGATTGAAAGAATTGCGGATCATCTGCCGGAATATGAGGGATGTGAAGTAATCGACGGAACCGGAAAGATCGTGACTCCGGGTATTATCGACCGCCACGTCCATGTGACCGGAGGCGGCGGAGAGGGAAGCTTCCATACTCAGGCACCGCAGGTCCAGCTATCCAGCCTGATCAAGGGTGGTGTGACAACTGTACTTGGACTTTTGGGAACTGACGGAATCAGCAGAAGTGTGGAGAATCTTTTAGCAAAGGTAAAAGCGTTAAAAGAAGAGGGAATTTCCGCCTATGCGATCTGCGGAGCCTATGGTTATCCGAGTACGACCGTGACCGGAAGTGTCAGCAAGGACATCATGTTTATTGATGAGATCCTTGGAGTGAAGCTTGCGATCTCCGATCACCGTGCGCCGAATATCACGACAGAGGAACTGATCCGTCTGGCCAGTGATGTCCGCACCGCAGGAATGCTGAGTGGAAAACCTGGATTTATCTGCCTTCATATGGGCGGAGACAAGAGAGCATTGAAACCGGTATTTGAGGCATTAGAGCGCACCTCGATCCCGCCGAAAACATTTCAGCCGACTCACGTGGGACGCAACGCGAATCTCTTAGAGGATGCGTTTAAGTTCGCGAAGATGGGCGGAACGATAGACCTCACCTGTGGGGAATCTGAAAGCAAGTTCCACTCTGTTGCAGACGCTGTCAAGAAAGCGAAAGAAGAAGGCGTTCCAATGGAGAAGGTGACCATGAGCTCCGATGGACAGGGAAGCTGGTCTAACTATGACGCAGAAGGAAAACTTGTGGAGATCGGCGTTTCCGATGTGGATACGATCTACCGTCAGATCGTCTACATGGTAAAAGAAGAAAATATGGATTTTGAGGAACTTCTGGCTCTCGGAACCAAGAATCCGGCGATGGCTCTGGAATTATATCCGAAAAAGGGTGCTGTGAAGGAAGAAAGTGATGCGGATATCCTGATCATGAATGAAGATCTCTCTCTTGATACGGTGATCGCTATGGGCGTGCCTATGATGAGAGACGGGAAAATCCTTAAAAAGGGAACGTATGAGAAATAATGTTGCTGCCTGTGCGAGGTGTCAATATGCCTGATCATGTACAGGAACCTTCACCCTCATTAAAGTACAGGTTTTGAGGGAAAGCACTTGCCAAGTTTCCATGAATCCCTTATAATTAGTTCCAAATAGGAAAATTTATATCTGTCCGGCATTCCGGCACAAATCGATGCGGATTGCCGGGCAGTTATCAAGAAGTACATGCACATATTTCAGGAGGCACCCGATGAATCAGGAAAAAATTATTGTTATCGACTTCGGCGGCCAGTACAATCAGCTGGTTGCCCGTCGTGTCCGTGAATGCCATGTATACTGTGAGATCTACTCCTACCGGACTCCGATCGAACAGATCAAGGCTATGAATCCGAAAGGAATCATCTTAACCGGAGGTCCGAACAGCGTTTATGAGGAAGGCGCTGCTACATGCAGCAAGGAACTGTTTGAGATGGGCGTTCCGGTACTCGGACTTTGCTACGGTGCGCAGCTGATGTCCCACGTTCTCGGCGGACATGTATGTAAGGCACCGGTCCGTGAGTACGGCAAGATCGAAGTGACTGTGGACAAGACAAGCAAGCTTTTTGGAGATGTATCCGAGAAGACGATCTGCTGGATGAGCCACAATGACTACATCGAGAAAGAAGCACCTGGATTCAGAATCGTCGCACATACTCCGGACTGCCCGGTTGCAGCCGCTGAGTGCGAGGAAAAGAAATTATATGCGATCCAGTTCCATCCGGAAGTTCTTCATACTCAGGAAGGTACAAAGATGCTCCATAACTTCATCTATGAAGTCTGCGGATGCGCCGGAACATGGAAGATGGACGCGTTCGTTGAGAACAGCATCAAAGCGATCCGCGAGAAAGTTGGAAATGGAAAAGTTCTCTGCGCGTTATCCGGTGGAGTTGACTCTTCTGTTGCAGCCGTTATGCTCGCAAAGGCAGTCGGCGACCAGCTCACCTGTGTATTCGTTGATCACGGTCTTCTCCGTAAGAATGAAGGCGACGAGGTCGAGGAAGTATTCGGACCGAATGGCCCGTACGATCTGCACTTTATCCGCGTAAACGCACAGCAGCGCTTCTACGATAAATTAGCAGGCGTTGAGGAGCCGGAGAGAAAGAGAAAGATCATCGGTGAGGAGTTCATCCGTGTGTTCGAGGAAGAGGCAAAGAAAATCGGTGCCGTTGATTTCCTTGTACAGGGAACGATTTATCCGGATGTTGTAGAGAGTGGTCTCGGCGGAGAATCTGCAGTGATCAAATCCCACCACAATGTCGGAGGACTTCCGGATTATGTTGATTTCAAAGAGATCATTGAGCCGCTCCGCGACCTCTTCAAAGACGAGGTCCGTAAGGCCGGTCTGGAGCTCGGAATTCCGGAAAAGCTCGTATACCGCCAGCCGTTCCCGGGTCCGGGACTTGGTATCCGTATTATCGGCGCCGTAACACCGGAGAAAGTAAAGATGGTACAGGAAGCTGACGCGATCTACCGCGAGGAGATCGCAAAAGCAGGAATCGACCGCAATATCGGCCAGTATTTCGCAGCCCTGACCAATATGCGCTCCGTAGGCGTTATGGGTGACGAGAGAACTTACGACTACGCGATTGCCCTGCGAGCTGTAAACACCATCGACTTTATGACTGCCGAGGCCGCAGAGATCCCGTGGGAAGTTCTCGGAACCGTTGCCAGCCGTATTGTAAACGAAGTACCGCATGTTAACCGCGTACTCTATGACTGCACCGGAAAACCGCCGGCTACGATTGAGTTTGAATAAACAAAAATGCTTAGTAAACCCAGCGTTTATGCGGGTTTGCGGCACTTTTAAAAGTCTTTTGATAACAAATTGATAACAGTTGCATGAGAGCCATTATTCTTGTAACCCGGTGGTTTTCGGGTTAGAGAATGATTGACAGGTGGTTGTGCAACAAATAAATCCATATTATAAACGAAGCCCTTAGCTGTGGGTATAAAACTCATAGCTAAGGGCTTTTTGTCGCTATTTTTTGGAGGTGGTTTTCTTTTTCTTTGGTGCAGGAAGTTCATCGTACATAGACAGAAACAGGTTGCAAAGAAATTCCCTGTTGTCAACATCATCGACTAAAAGCATTTCCTTTGCTCCCTCATAGGGTAATTCGTAAGTTGATGTCGGCATAAGGGAAATGGCAGAGGATACGGGTTTTACAAGTAAGCGGTCATCGTAAATACCGCCAACGATTTTGTCACGGTAGTAGAGAATGTACTCGCCCATCATTGCCCGATAGGAGATGCTGTTCAAATCGGATAGCTGTTCTAATACAAAGGTTAAATAATCTTTACTTGACGCCATAGTACACCTGCTTTCAATCATCGGTTTTGAGTTTGTCTTTGAAGGCTTCAACCAGAGCGTCGCTAAGTGCCTGTGATGGGACTTTCGCCCATGTTTGCGTAGTATCAAACTCCGGGTAGTGGTAACGCCACTCATCGTATTTGTCTTTACTGATCTCTTCAGAAGATAGCTTGTCAGCCTGCTCTTTCCAGGCATACAGCATTTTCCGGAGTTCGTGAGCGTTTTTACCTTTGGAAGTATCGACTTTCAGACAGATTTCTCCGTCTGATTCACTGACAGTCAGACCGTACAAATCTTCAAGGGTAAATAAAGTGTGCATCAGTCCGATATAGCTGTCAATATCAGGCACATCGAGGGCATGAGGAGAAACATCAAGAGCCTGTGCCAGTGCAGCAGTAAGTTCTGCCTTCGGTTTTCTTGTTCCAGTTTCGTATTGTGCTAAACGTACATCGGCACTTCGTTCAGGAAAGCCGACAATCGTACCAAGATATTTCTGTGTCATCCCACGCAGAATGCGAAAAAAATGTATTCTTTCTCCAATCGCCATAACGTGTCCACTCCTTGTATGTATTTTACAATGAGTATAGCAGATATGTTTAGGAGAAGTCAAGATAATACAAAACAAAAAAGTTTAATATTTTCCCAAAAGCCACTTGGCACAAACAAATATGCTTAGTATAATAAGCTCAAAATTAAACAAATAAGTTTAATAAAAACAAAATGACCGTCCGAACAGTATAAACCGCCAAAACCTTGCCAGACAGCAAGCGAGCGCCTGACATATTACGATATATCGGGACAGCACAGTGCCGAACAGGGAATACCTGCTGGAACTTCATTCGGATAGAACGGCGATAAAAAATGAAAGAAAGGACTGATTATATGAAAAACAGATTTATTTGTGCCGAAGAAGTGGCACAGGAACTTAGCGTATCAAAGCCGTATGCTTACAAGTTAATCCGTCAGTTGAATGATGAATTAAAAGCAAAAGGCTTTATTACGATTTCAGGACGGGTAAACCGCCAGTATTTCTATGAAAGACTCTACGGAGCAGGGAAGGAGGATGAATAATGCCGGTATTCAAGAACGAGAGCAATGGAACATGGTATGTGATGGCGAGATATGTAAACTGGAAAGGCGAGCGTAAGCAGAAATGCAAGCGTGGATTTGCGACCAAGAAAGAAGCACAGGAATGGGAGCGAATGTTCCAGTTGCAGAACTCTTCGGATATGGATATGAGTTTTGAAGCCTTTACCGAATTGTATATCCGGGATATGAAAAGCCGTCTGAAAGAGAACACATGGCTGACAAAGGAGCATATTATCCGCACAAAGATTTTACCTTACTTCGGCAAGTTGAAAATCAGTGAGATTTCCACGAAAGAGGTTATCGCATGGCAGAATGAAATGCTTGCCTATCGAGATGAGAAGAAAAAGCCATACTCACAGACCTATCTGAAAACGCTGCACAATCAGTTATCAGCTATTTTCAATCATGCGGTGCGGTATTATGAGTTGCGTTCCAATCCAGCCGCCAAGGTTGGAAATATGGGAAGTGAGGAGCACAAGGAAATGCTGTTCTGG
>CABVBU010000015.1 GCA_902496665.1 uncultured Clostridium sp.
GGCGAAGCGGCTTGGAATCTCCAGCCGGAGAATGCCGAGCGGTGCGGGGCATGATGCCATGTCCTTTGCGGAGATCTGTGATTCCGGTATGGTATTTATTCCGTGCCGGGGCGGTGTGTCACACAATCCGTCGGAGCATGCGGAACTTTCGAGTATCTGTGATGGGGCGCGGGTGATGTATGAGTATCTGAAGGAAGAAGCTGCGAGATAATAGGTGTAAATAGATTCCTAAAACAATGATAAAGAGAATGATATGCTGTCTTGCCGGATGAATCTGGCGGACAGCATATTTTGTGTCTTGAAAAGGCAATGATATCTGCGTTACAATTAGGCAGACAGGGAGAGTACAGGATGCTGCATATGTATTGAATATTGAAAGCCGCGCAAAGCGGTTATAGATTTTTAGATTCGGTAATGGTATAATACTTACATTATGGCAGTACAATCGAATTGTGGAGGAATGCGTTATGTATATCACATGTTTAGATTTAGAGGGAGTTTTAGTGCCGGAGATCTGGATCGCGTTTGCGGAGGCCAGCGGGATCCCGGAGCTTAAGAGAACGACGAGGGACGAGCCGGATTATGATAAGCTGATGCGTTGGAGAATTGGGATCCTGAAGGAGCACGGTCTGGGACTGAAGGAGATCCAGGAGACCATCGAGAAGATCGATCCGCTTCCGGGTGCGAAGGAGTTCCTGGATAAGCTTCGTGAGCTTGGTCAGGTCATCATTATCAGTGATACGTTTACGCAGTTTGCGAAGCCTCTGATGAAGAAGCTTGGCTGGCCGACGATCTTCTGCAATTCCCTGGAGGTCGCTCCGGACGGGGAGATCACGGGATTTAAGATGCGGATCGAGAAGTCCAAGTATACGACGGTGAAGGCACTTCAGTCCATCGGCTTTGAGACGATCGCCAGCGGGGACAGCTACAATGACCTCGGAATGATCGAGGCGAGCAAGGCAGGATTCTTATTCCGCAGCACGGAGCAGATTAAGAAAGATCATCCGGAGATTGCGGCATATGAGACGTACGATGAGCTTTTCGAGGCGATCAAAAAGGCGATGGAAGAGTAAAACTGGTCGTACGGAGAGATCCAAACAAAAAAAGGTATCTAGGAACACAGCCGGACTGCAGGTTGTTATGGGTGTGGAAATGGAAGTTCCGATCTGTTTCAATGACAGCGGCTGTGTTTTTATGTAATAGGAAATTTTCTATTACATAAAAGGCATATTCGGTCTTGCACCAGAACGAACATGAAGTCTGTTGTGAGATGCCGTATTTGCAGAATACGTGTATCAGCACATGGGAGCAGGAAAACAGAAATGCCGGTTAAAAGAAAGGACCACTGAAATAAAAATGGAGAAATCCTACGAGAAAGTCATTGAATATGTAAAACATGGAATCGGAAGCGGGGAGATCCAGGCGGGGGAGAAGCTTCTCCCGGAGCGGGAGCTTGCCCAGAAGCTGGAGATCAGCCGGAATTCCGCGCGAGAGGGACTCAGGATCCTGGAAAATATGGGAGTTCTCGAGAGCCAGCAGGGCGCTGGAAACTATATCTCCGGGAATTTTGACGAGATCCTGGCGGAGATGCTGTCGTTCATGTATATCTTAAAGAAGATCGACGTGGATAAGATCACGGAGTTCCGTTCCACCCTGGAGTGGGGTGCCCTTGAGACAGGTGTGAAACAGGCGACGGAGGACCAGCGCCAGAAAATGCTGTCCTATCTCGACAACCTGGAGCGGGCGGAGACGGAGGAGGAGCGTGTCCGCTGGGATAAGGCGATCCACTATCTTCTCATCGAGGCATCCGGAAACTTCTGCATGCTGGCAAACTATAAGGCGCTCAACAAGATCATGGACGAGTATATCCCGAAGATGCGGGGAAAGATCATCGAGGGAATGCACAGCGAGCAGTTCTTAAGCCGCGCCCACAGGACCCTGGCGGAAGGCTTCGCGGAGGGAAATATCGAGAAGGCGAGAGAGGGACTGAAGTTGCATTTCCATTATATCTACCAGTATATGTGATGCTGAGCCGATAGAAAAAAGCCCCCAATCCCCGACAAATCTGTGATTCGCCGATAATGGAACATGCCCAGATGATCAAAAGCGTACTGTAACTGCGGAAAGAAAAATGATCTATCACAGATTGCAAGGATCAAGTGCAGATTGAGTGTAAAAGGAATTTTTGACATAAGTTTAACAGGTTTGACAAAAAACAAACAATCTGTGTGAAATTCGTGCAAAGAAAAACAAAAAGTCTTGACAAAAAATAGAGACAGTAATATGATTGTATCAGAAAAAATACACTGCTTGCGAGAGAGCAGTTATTTTTAAAACAGAATTGGTTCTACCAATATTTAATTACAAAACAACAATGTGCGCATAAAAAACACAAATGTTCACATTGTTTTAAAAATACCAACATTGGTACTACCAATACAAATGAAAATCAATTGCACAAAAAGCCCGCTGCCAGCAAAGCAAAAAGGCAGCCGCAGAGCAGACTGGAGGGGGAATATGGCAAACATCACACTTCCATACGGAAGAGAAATGAAGACGGTCTGTATTCCGGACGAGCGGTTAAGGGGAGTTCTTGTTTCCGGTGCCCATGGATTTCATGCTGAAAAACCGGAGCAGGAGATCGTGAGGGAAGCGATGGAGCATCCGATCGGATCCGCCCGCCTGAGAGAACTTGCCAGAGGAAAAGAAAATATCGTACTGATCGCCAGCGACCATACAAGACCGGTTCCGAGCAGAGTGATCTTCCCGGAGATGTTAAGGGAGATCAAAGAAGGAAATCCTGACGCGAAGCTCACGGTCCTCATCGCAACCGGATTTCACCGGGAGACGACGAGAGAGGAGCTGGCAGATAAATTCGGGGAAGAGTATCTGGACCGGGACGATATCCGGTTCGTGGTACATAAGAGCCACAATGATGATGAGATGAAGGAGATGGGAGTTCTCCCGTCCGGTGGAATTTTAAAGGTCAACCGGATCGCCGCGGAGGCGGATCTTTTAATCTCCGAGGGATTTATCGAACCGCACTTCTTCGCGGGATTTTCCGGCGGACGAAAGAGCGTTCTTCCGGGCGTCTCCAGCGCCCAGACGGTTATGTCAAACCACTGTTCGAAATTTATCGACAGCCCGTTCGCGAGAACAGGAATCCTGGACGGAAATCCGATCCATAAGGATATGCTGTTCGCGGCGGAGACATTAAAGCTTGCCTTTATCGTCAATGTGGTTCTCGATGAAAATAAGAAAGTAATCCGTGCCTATGCCGGTGATTTCAATAAAGCCCACAGAGAGGGCTGCGAATTTGTCGATAAGCTCTCCGGAGTCGACGCGATTCCGGCGGACATCGTGATCTCCACAAACGGCGGTTACCCGTTAGACCAGAACATCTACCAGTCGGTAAAGGGAATGACAGCGGCGGAAGCCACCTGTAAGCCCGGCGGTGTGATCATCATGGTGGCTGAGTGCGGACAGGGTCACGGAGGTCAGTCCCTCTACGATACCTTCGCAGGCGGAAAAGACAAGGCCGCGATCATGAAGCAGTTCCTGGACACTCCGATGGAGAAGACGATCCCGGATCAGTGGGAAGCACAGATCCTCTGCAGGATCCTCTTAAAACACAAGGTGATCATGGTCACCGGAGCTCCGGAATCCATGGTGCGGGATATGCAGATGGATTACGCTAAGAGTGTTGAGGAAGCCATCAAGATGGCGGACGCGTATTTAGGAAAACAGGAAGCCGGAATCACCGTGATCCCGGACGGCGTGTCCGTGATCGTGAGAAAAGCGGCGGAGTCATAAAAAACCAACAAACACGAAAATTTGAAGAATTCATACATTTCAGAATATATGAGAATGAGAAGAGGAGAAAACAAACATGGCAAAGAAGTATAATCAGGTAACGCCTGAGATCCTGGAACAGTTCAAAGCGATCGTTCCTGGAAAAGTATACGCAGGCGAGGAGATCAACAGCGACTATTTCCACGACGAGATGCCGATCTACGGAAAGGGTGCGCCGGAAGTTCTGATCGAGGCGACGACGACAGAGGACATCGCGGCCATCGTAAAAGTCTGTTATGAGAACTCCATCCCGGTGATCCCGAGAGGAGCAGGAACCGGTCTTACCGGAGCGGCTGTTGCGGTAGACGGCGGTGTCATGAT
The DNA here is from genome assembly GCA_902496665.1 of uncultured Clostridium sp. Lineage (GTDB taxonomy): Bacteria > Bacillota > Clostridia > Lachnospirales > Lachnospiraceae > Pilosibacter. The sequence goes on from CABVBU010000015.1 coordinate 4,174, forward strand.
CGACATGAGCAAGATGAACAAGATCCTTGGATACGACCTTGAAAACTTCGTCGTACGCGTGGAGCCGGGCGTTCTCTTAAACGACCTCGCTGAGGACGCACAGAAACAGGGTCTCTTATATCCGCCGGATCCGGGTGAAAAATTCGCGACCCTGGGCGGCAATGTTTCCACAAACGCAGGCGGCATGCGCGCAGTAAAATATGGATGCACAAGAGATTATGTGCGCGCCATGACCGTTGTTCTCCCGACCGGTGAGATCGTAAAGCTTGGTGCTACTGTTTCCAAGACAAGTACCGGCTACAGCCTGTTAAACTTAATGATCGGTTCCGAGGGAACCTTAGGTATCATCACAGAGCTTACCTTAAAGCTGATTCCGGCACCGAAGGAGACCATCAGCCTCATTATCCCGTATGAGAACCTGGAAGACTGCATCGCGACAGTTCCGAAATTCTTCATGAACCACTTCCAGCCGCAGGCACTGGAATTCATGGAGAAAGAGATCGTTCTCGCTTCCGAGCGCTACCTCGGAAAGAGCGTATTCCCGAAAGAGGTCGAGGGCGTTGACATCGGCGCTTACCTCCTTGTGACATTCGACGGCGACAACATGGAACAGCTGGAAGAACTCACCGAGCAGGCAGCGGAAGTCGTTTTAGACGCAGGCGCTGTAGATGTTCTCGTGGCTGACACACCGGCGAAGAAGAAAGACGCCTGGGCAGCGAGAAGTTCCTTCCTTGAGGCCATCGAGGCAGAGACAAAGCTTCTCGATGAGTGCGACGTTGTCGTTCCGGTAAACCAGATTGCAAATTACCTGACATACGTCAAAGGTGTTTCCGAGAAGTATGATTTCGCGGTAAAGAGCTTCGGACATGCAGGAGACGGAAACTTACATATTTATACATGCGCAAATGACCTTGATGAGGAGACCTTCAAGAAAGAAGTTTCCGAGTTCATGGCAGATATCTACAAGAAGGCAGCAGAGCTCGGCGGCCTGATCTCCGGTGAGCACGGAATCGGCTTCGGAAAGAAAGGATATCTCGCTGAGTTTGCAGGTCCGGTGAATATGCGCTTAATGCGCGGCATCAAGGAGACCTTCGACCCGAAGATGATCTTAAACCCGGGCAAGATCTGCTACGATCCGAAAGAAGAGGCATAAAAGCTGATCCCGGCGGCAGTCCTTTTCCTCCCTGTGAGACAGCCGCCGTACACCATTATATTTTGTTAAACTGCCTGTCGGTCGGACTCCCCCATGCACCGGCCGACGCGAATAGAAAAGAAAGGAATTTGATTATGGCATACTTAATTTCTGAAGAAGCGCAGGACCTCCTGCAGGACGTTAAAAATTTCTGTGATAAAGAAGTCGTAGAACAGTGCAAAGAATATGATGTTTCCGGCGAATGGCCGAAGGAGATCTATGAGAAAGCGATCGAGCAGGGCTACCAGGCTCTGGAAGTTCCGGAAGAGTTCGGCGGCCCGGGTCTCTCCCGCGTGGATGTAGCTGCCCTCATCGAACAGATGGCCATCGCTGACGCAGGCTTTGCCACAACGATCTCTGCCAGCGGCCTCGGTATGAAACCGGTTCTGATTGCAGGAAGCGATGAGCAGAAACAGCATGTCTGCGACCTCGTCCTTGACGGCGGCTTCGGCGCGTTCTGCTTAACAGAGCCGGGCGCAGGTTCCGATGCAAGCGCAGGCAAGACAACAGCCGTAAAAGACGGTGACGAGTACGTATTAAACGGAAGAAAATGCTTCATCACAAACGGCGGTGTTGCTTCTTTCTACTGTGTAACAGCCATGACCGATAAGTCCAAAGGTGTAAAGGGAATCTCCATGTTCTTAGTTGACGCCGGAACTCCGGGTCTCTCCACAGGACATGAGGAGAACAAGATGGGTATCCGTACATCCAACACCTGCGATGTTGTATTTGAAGACTGCAGAATTCCGGCAGCAAACCTCATCGGTGAGGAAGGAAAGGGCTTCGGAATCGCAATGAAGACTCTCGACCAGGCCCGCGCATGGATGGGCTGCGTTGCCACAGGTATCGCCCAGAGAGGCATCAACGAGGCAGTTGCGTACGGCAAGGAGAGAATCCAGTTCGGCAAGCCGATCATCAAGAACCAGGCATTACAGTTCAAGGTAGCTGACATGGAGATCAAGACCGAGACAGCCCGCCAGATGGTAGCGCACGCTCTGACAAAGATGGATATGGGACTTCCGTACAGCAAGGAATCCGCAATCGCGAAATGCTACGCTTCCGATATCGCAATGGAAGTTGCTTCCGAGGCGATCCAGATGTTCGGCGGATATGGATACAGCAGAGAGTACCCGGTTGAGAAGCTTTTAAGAGACGCGAAGATCTTCCAGATCTTTGAGGGTACGAACGAAGTTCAGAGAATCGTTGTAGCAAATAACGTAATTGGAAAGTAAAAGGTATTTGCGCGTAAAGACAAGCGAATGGCGGAGAAACGGCTGTTAAAGCCGCCAGATTTCGAGATATTACACCGGACCAGCGGTGCCAGCGAAGAACTGGTACTGCCGGGACCGGATAAATTTTGGAGGAAAACATGGAAATTTTAGTATGTGTAAAACAGGTTCCGGACGATTCCGTTGAGATCGCCCTGGATCCGAAGACAGGTGCGCCGGCTCTTGACGGCGTGACACCGGTAGTAAACGCATTTGATACATATGCACTGGAGATGGCTGTCCGTTTAAAAGAGGCGGCAGGCGGAGAGGTGACCGTTCTTTCCATCGGCGATGAGAGCGTTAAGAACTCCTTAAAGAACTGCCTGGCAGTGGGCGCGGACTACGCGTATCTCGCGGCAGACGACGCTTACCAGAGCGAGGATCCGGAGATCATCGCGAAGAAGCTGAAGGCAGCGAAGGAAGCCATCGAGGAAAAGACAGGAAAGAAATTTGACATCGTATTCTGCGGCAAAGAGACCACAGATTTCGCTTCCGGACAGGTAGGAACGATCCTTGCAAAAGAGCTCTCCGCACCGGTGACAGCAGATGTCGTTGATATCACAGCAGGCGAAGGAAATGTGACAGCAAAGCAGGAGACAGAGGAAGGTTACCGCATGATCGAATCCGAACTTCCTTGCGTTGTGACCGTCAATAAACCGGAGTATGATCCGCGTTACCCAACGATCAAGAGCAAGATGGCAGCGAGAAAGAAACCGATCGAGGAGCTTGCGGCCGCAGAGGCAGAGAAAGCACAGGTGGAGGTTCTCAAGGTCTATGAGCCGGCAAAGAGAGCAACTGGTGTTAAGATCAAGGCAGAGGACCCGGCAGATGCAGTAAGCCAGGCGCTTGCCATGATGAGTGAAGCAAAAGCGATCTGATAAATTGCCGGATCGTCAGGAATGGATATAGTGCGTGCAGTCAGTGCATGTGCGATAACCCAAATTAAGCGTGGAAGGAAATTGAGACAATGAAATATACAGATGGAAAGAATATCATGGTCTACGCCCAGAGCGCAGACGGCGCACCGGTCGGCGCGGCACTTGAGACTGTCAGCAAGGCAGCAGAGCTTGCGAAGGCAAATGGTGAGGAAGTGATCGCCGTTGTATTCGGAAAAGACACCGATACAAAGGCAGTGATCGCGGCAGGAGCTTCCAAGGTCCTCACAGCAGGCGAGGAAGGACTTCAGGCAGAGGAGAAGGCACAGATCCTCGTAAAACTTGCAGAGAAATATCAGCCGAAGGCACTCTACATGGCAGGAACACCGGACGGAAAGATGATCGCTCCGGCTGTCTCCGCGGCTTTTGAGTCCGGCTGTGTGACAGATGTGACAGGAATTACCGCAGACGGCGTTTATACCGCGCTTTCTTACAACGGAAACGTATTAAACGACATGAAGATGGGAGAGAACCTTCCGCATGTTGCAACCGTCCGCTCCGGATCTTTCGCGAAGGCGCTGGATGAGAGCAGAACCGGCGAGGTCATTGCTGAGGATGCAGCGGCAGACGCAGTCCGCACAAAGGTCATCGAGACCGTTAAGGAGATCGCTGAGAGCGTCAACCTCGAGGAAGCGCAGATCATCGTATCCGGCGGAAGAGGAATGGGAAGCAAGGAGAACTTCGCCCTTGTAGAGGAGCTTGCAGACGTCATGGGAGGCGTTGTAGGCGCCACAAGACCGGCAATTGAGGAAGGCTGGGTATCCAGAGCTCACCAGGTCGGGCAGTCCGGCAAGATCGTCGCTCCGAAGCTCTACATCGCATGTGGAATCTCCGGTGCCACCCAGCACGTATCCGGCATGATCGGTTCCGGCTACATCGTAGCCATCAACAAAGACGAGGACGCGTCCATCTTTGATGTGGCAGATGTGGGAATCGTCGGCGATGTTACAAAGGTTCTTCCGGTGATGATCGAAGAGATGAAGAAGAGAAAAGCGGAATAAAGGTCGTATTTACAAAAGCCATGATGTAAATAGAGAGAGTCCCCCGGTATTAAAGCTGGGGGATTTTTCAGCAGTATAACTTTCTGAGTGGTGCTTTGCAGCTTATTACTATTTGTGAATCAGCAGAGAATTTTATCGACTATAAATTCGCTGCAGGCAGTGTCTGGAATCTTATAAAATTCGTAACTATTCAGTACCTTCATAGTTACGTGCAAAAATCCATTCCAGATCAGCTTCGCTGATGGGATTTTTGCCTTCCAGCCTATGTTTTCTTACGGTCAGCGCAGCAAGTGCGCAGACCTACTGAACAGTTACTAAAATTCTATAAAAATACGCCAGATAGAACTCAATCTATCCGGCGTATTGCTTTACTTAGGATTAGTTATATCCAGGTCCCACAGGAATATATACCTGGTCAAGCGGCGATTTCGGCGCAGCTTTTGTGGTCTCCGGGACGGTTTCCGGAACAGCATCGACCTTTGTGGAACCCATGTTCTCAGTGCCTTCTTCGCTCGGAAGAACAACGGAGGTCGAGCTGTGGATCGTGCAGGTTCCCGGAGAACGGTATTTAGAATCATCCGTTCCGCCGGATTCGCCGTCCGGGATCACCATGAAGGTCCTTGTAGTCTTCTCCGGGCAGTATTCCGTTGCAAGTCCGCCGGACTCGCTGCACACGGTCAGCTGTACATGATGGTCGCAGACCTCTGTTGGAACAGTTCCCTTTGCGAAGTACTCGGTGTAAACGGCGTTTCCTCTTGGATCATTCTCGCAGACACCAGGGATCGCAAGCTTTCCGGATTTCCGGCATATCTGGGCAGTTGTGACGGAGGATGGAACCGGGAAACCGGTGTCCGCAAGTCCCTCATGGATCTTTGTCATGATCGCTTTCCAGATTTTCTTGTGGTAGGAAGTACTGCTTCCGATGGCTGAGATCTTCTGGTTGTCGTCACATCCGGACCAGATTCCCGCCGTGTAGTACGGGGTAAATCCGACAAACCAGATATCATTATTGTTTGTTGTAGTACCGGACTTACCGGCGTTGGACATTCCCGGAATATTTGCCACGGCACTTGTGGAGTTCAAGCTGACTCCGGAGGACGCGAACATGCGGCTGCTTTCCATGGACTGGGACATCGCGTCCGTGAGAAGGAATGCGGTGGAGTCCTTAAGTACACGCTTTGTCTCCGGCGCATTCTCCAGAAGCAATTTTCCGTTGTGGTCCAGGATCTGGGTGAAGAACACTGGTTTCGTGTAGATACCGCCGTTTGCGATGGCCGCAAAGGCATTGGTGAGCTCCAGGTTTGAAACGCCCTTTGTGATACCGCCGAGAGCGGTGGAAGCGTTGTAGTCCGTATCTGTTAAGGAAGTGATTCCTAAGTTTCTCGCGTATTCCACGCCGAGCTGCGGTGTCACAGTCTCGATCATGCAGCGGACGGCAACAATGTTCATGGAATAGACGATACCGTCACGGATCGTGCTGTAGCCCATGTAGCCCTTGCTGCTGTACCAGTTCCGGAACGTCTTTGTGCCCATGGTGTAGGGGCCGTCGTAGTAGACACTTCCCAGGGTAGCGCCGCAGGTATCGATCGCCGGGGCGAAGGATGTGATGACCTTGAAGGTGGAACCAGGCTGGCGCAGGGTGTTTGTGGCACGGTTTAAGGAACGGCTGACCTCTTTCTGGCCGCGGCCGCCGCTGAGCGCCTTCACATAGCCGCTGGATTGGTCGATGAGGACGAAGGACGCCTGAGGCTGAAGTACATAGTGGACAGATTCGCCGAGAACTGTGTCCCCGTCTTTTGTCACTGAAGCCTTGTATTTTGCGATGGCCTCATCCGCCTTCTCCTTTGAGGAGAAGAGACCATCGAAGTTTGTCTCGCCGAGTTTCTTGCGGAAATATGTTTTTAATGTCTCATCGGAATAGTTCGTCGTTGTCTGGTCCGCATGCTGGATCGACAGACGGTAGTCGATGGAGTAGTAGACAACGTCGTAGTTTTCCGGTCTGCTAATCTCTTCATCCACCACGGACTGGATATCCGGATCCTGGGTGGTGTGGATCTCAAGACCGCCGGAGAAGAGGAGATTGTAGGCCTGCGTCTCCGTGTAGCCTTTCTTGTCCTGCAGGGCTTTTAATACCTGGTCGATCAGCTCGTCGGTAAAGTAGGAGTACGGCGTCTGGGTCTCTTTTGTGACGATATCCACGTTTTTGATCCGGGAGTAAACGTCATCGGCAAGAGCCTCCTCCTGCTCTTCCTTCGTGATCTTTCCCTGCTCGTACATGTACTGGAGGATCACGCGGCGCTTTTCTTCGTTGCGTTTTCTTCCGTTCTCGGAGAGCGGGTTGAATCTCGAAGGGTTCTGGGTGATTCCGGCGATGACGGTCGCTTCGGAGAGTGTAAGGTCCGAAACATCCTTATCAAAGTAACGGAGAGCCGCTGCCTTTACGCCCAGAGTGTTGTTTCCGAGGTTGATGGTGTTTAAGTAGTTTTTGAGGATGATCTTTTTATCCATGATCTTCTCTAACTGGATCGCCAGATACTGCTCCTGGATCTTTCGCTCAAGCTTCTCCCCGAAGGTGTCCTCATTGCCGCCTTCAAAGATATTGTTTTTGATGAGCTGCTGGGTCAGGGTACTTCCGCCGCCGGCACTGGAGTCTCCGGTAATGATTCCGACGGCCGCACGGACCATGGAACGGACATCAACGCCTTTGTGGGACCAGAACCTGGAATCCTCGATCGCGACGAAAGCGTCGATCAGGCACTGGGGAAGTTCCTCGTAGGATGCCTCAAGACGGTTCGCTCCTGATTTTACGAGCGTTTCCGTGAGGTTTCCCTTACTGTCATAGACCATGGTGGCATAACCGCTTGGCTCGATGCTCGCCACATCGATCTCCGGGGCCGCGTCGATAACGCCCTTGAAGATTCCGTAGCCGAAGCTGATTCCAAGCACCGCTGCAAACAGAACCAGGATCAGGATGATCTTTGTGAGAAGAAGCACCAGATGTGAGGTGATCTTCTGTGATCTGGAATTTGTTTTGCGGAGTGTCTTTTCCACCTCGTTTTTTCCATAATTCATTCAGGATGCCTCCTTTATCATTCCCTAATTATAGCAAAGTTTCATTCATTTATAAATAGTTATTGTGGAAAAGTTTGGTTTGTATTATGATATTTTTGACCGCAAAGTGGGAAAATATGAAGGAAAAATTACATTTTGTGGTCGGAATCGTCAAAAACATGACAAATTTATGAATATTGGGAATATCTTTCCGCAATGCGGAATTACGAGGACTGCCGCCTCAGATCGCCTGGAAACCGAAAATTTCGGAAAAATATACGGGATGGAGAGTGGTTTGAGGCAGGAGAAAAAGGAGAAGAACATGGCTCTTGACAGCATGAAAATTTTGTACAAAGGCGGCACAGCGGAGATCGAGGTGAAGAAATCCCGCTTTATCGCGAACCTGAAACCGGTGGAGTCCGAGGAGGAGGCAGCGGCGTTTATCGCCGAAATCAAAAAGAAATACTGGGATGCCCGCCATAACTGCCAGGCCTTTACCATCGGCATGAACCACGAGCTCACAAGATGCAGCGATGACGGGGAACCGGCCCAGACGGCGGGACGGCCGATGCTTGACGTCCTTTTGGGAGAAGATGTCCATAACCTATGTGTCGTCGTGACGAGATATTTCGGCGGAACCCTGCTTGGAACAGGCGGTCTCGTACGGGCTTATTCCGGCGCTGTGAAGGAGGGGCTTGCGGCCTGCGAGATCGTTGAGAAGAAGCGCGCCTTTGAGATGAAGATCGTGACGGACTATACAGGAGTCGGAAAGATCCAGTATATTTTGGGACAGGAAAACATGACGGTGTTAGACAGCGTGTACACGGATAAGGTGGAGTTTTCCGTTCTCGTCCCGGTGGCAGAGTACGATAGCCTGGAAAAGAAGATCACCGAGGGGACCAGCGGCGGCGCGAAGATCGGGAAGGGCGATGAGGTGTGGTACGGAACACTTAATAAGGAAGTAATTCTGTTTTAACTGCCGGCCGGGGCATCAGTCTGCACATACAGAAGTTATGCCTTGAAGAGGATACCAGGCTGGTCCTTGAATGCCGCAGCAAGCCAGTATAAACGGGGGTTCTGACATTTTGAATAGGTGAGAGAAAACTAACTGCCGATTGGACAGAAAAAAACACACAGAAAAGGCAGATCTGCCCCGAATTTTGAAAGATTATATATTGCATTTTGATTTCATGAATGCTATAATTTTGAGTCGGTAATGCAAAAATTAGGAAATGTAGTGTATACAATGTAAGATGACTGTGCAAAACGGGTCGGGAAATGATCGGTAAGAGGACAGTTATAGATGAAGAAAGAGGATTGATTATGAAGATCAAACGCGAAGATATCAGAAACATTGCGATCATCGCCCACGTTGACCACGGTAAAACAACACTGGTTGACCAGTTATTAAAGCAGAGCGGCGTATTCCGCGCAAATCAGGAAGTAGAAGAGCGTGTCATGGACTCCAATGACATCGAGAGAGAAAGAGGAATCACCATTCTTTCCAAGAATACAGCCGTATTCTACAAAGGCGTGAAGATCAACATCATCGACACCCCAGGTCATGCGGACTTTGGCGGCGAGGTTGAGCGTGTCCTTAAGATGGTAGACGGTGTTGTCCTTGTTGTCGATGCATTCGAGGGACCGATGCCGCAGACAAAGTTCGTTCTCCAGAAAGCACTTGACCTTGACTTAAGAGTTATCGTCTGCATCAACAAGATCGACCGCCCGGAGGCAAGACCGGAGGCGGTTATCGACGAGACTCTTGAATTATTCATGGATCTCGACGCATCTGATGAGCAGCTTGACTGCCCGTTCGTTTACGCGTCTGCCCGCGCAGGTTTCGCAAAGAAAGAATTAGATGATCCGGAAGTGGATATGAGCCCGCTGTTCGAGACCATCATCAACTATATCCCGGAGCCGGAAGGTGATCCGGAGGCTGAGACCCAGGTCCTCATCAGCACCATCGACTACAACGAGTTCGTAGGCCGTATCGGTATCGGTAAGATCGACAGCGGTTCCTTAAAGTTAAATCAGGACTGCGTGATCGTAAACCATCATGATCCGGATAAGATGAAGAAGGTTAAGATCGGTAAGCTTTATGTATTCGACGGCTTAAAGAGAGTCGAAGTACAGAACGCGACCATCGGTGAGATCGTAGCGATCTCCGGTATCCCGGATATCCATATCGGTGATACCCTGTGCTCCCCGGAGAAGCCGGAGGCGATTCCGTTCCAGAAGATCTCCGAGCCGACGATCTCCATGAACTTCATGGTAAACGACAGCCCGCTGGCAGGTCAGGAAGGTAAGTTCATTACTTCCCGTCACCTCCGCGACCGTCTGTTCCGTGAGTTAAACACGGATGTCAGCCTTCGTGTAGAAGAGACAGAGTCCGCAGACTGCTTCAAGGTATCCGGCCGTGGTGAGCTTCATCTGTCCGTCCTGATCGAGAACATGCGCCGTGAGGGCTTTGAGTTCGCTGTCAGCAAGGCAGAGGTTATCTACAAATACGACGAGAGAAACAGAAAGTTAGAGCCGATGGAGCTCGCTTACGTTGATGTTCCGGATGAGTTTACCGGAGCTGTCATCCAGAAGCTTACAAGCAGAAAGGGCGAACTTCAGGGAATGAGTCCGACAAACGGCGGCTACACAAGACTTGAGTTCTCCATCCCGTCCAGAGGCCTCATCGGTTACCGCGGTGAGTTCATGACAGATACAAAGGGTAACGGTATCTTAAACACAAGCTTTGACGGATACGCTCCGTTCAAGGGCGAGTTAAGCTACAGAAAGACAGGCTCCCTGATCGCGTTCGAGGCCGGTGAGTCCATCACCTACGGTCTGTTCAACGCCCAGGAGAGAGGTACCCTGTTCATCGGACCGGGCGTAAAGGTTTACTCCGGTATGATCGTCGGACAGAGCCCGAAGGCAGAGGACATCGAGATCAACGTCTGCAAGACAAAGAAGTTAACAAATACACGTTCCTCCAGCGCCGACGAGGCATTAAAGCTTGTTCCGCCGAAGATCATGAGCCTGGAGCAGTGTCTGGACTTCATCGATACGGACGAGCTTCTTGAGATCACACCGACAAGCCTTCGTATCAGAAAGAAGATCCTTGATCCGACCCTCAGAAAGAGAGCAATGATCAGCAAGAAGAGCCAGATGTAATCATTGATCATCATCTGCGCGGAAACGCACGAAGAAAGGGTCACGAAGACGCAGCGTGATCTTATGAAAAGATAGAAAGAAAGCAGGATCGCTTCCGCATGAAAAAGTGTGGGATGGTCCTGCTTTTATCATACAGCCGGATCAAGAGAAATAAGAAACCTGTGTGATGGATTCCTGCTGTCGGAGCAGCAGAATGTGTTGATGCAGGAGTCTGGAACGCTGTCCGGCGTGCATTGAAAGAGGGAGAATTATGCTTCAGATATTGATCAGTGCCTGTCTCATCGGCGAAAACTGTAAGTGGGACGGCACGAACAACCGAAATCAGGATGTGCTCGATTTTATGAAAAAAATGGAAGGAAAGGCGGAGTTCCATCCGGTCTGCCCGGAACAGGCGGGCGGACTTTCGACCCCACGGGCGGCCTCCGAGATCCATATGCCGGATGAGGCGGTCATGAACACGAAAGACGAGGACGTCACGGCAGAATTCCTCCTCGGCGCCGACTTCGCGCTCCGGGAGGCGAAAAAATATGACTGCACCATCGCGATTTTAAAAGAAAGAAGCCCGTCATGCGGCTCAAACGGCATCTATGACGGAACCTTTTCCCATAGACTCCGCGAGGGAATGGGAAAGACTGCGGCCCTGCTTGCCGGGTATGGACTGAAAGTGTACGGGGAGAGCCGACTGAAAGAACTGGAAGCTGTGATCAACAGCGGAGAGTTGAATTGATGGTTTAGAGGTTTAAGAATAAGAAAAGCAGAAGAACATCCACATGGAATGTTTTTCTGCTTTTTCTGATATCTGTGCCGCCTGGTTGAAATCAATAACCTTACAGCGTCTTCGCCCTGTCCGCGATCGCCTCATGGAAATTGATGACCCGGTGGTCATATGTCTCGTTCATAAGCGGGGAGGAGATCATGAAATCTGCCGTTGCCTTATTGTTTGCGATCGGGATGTCATAGACCTGGGCGATACGAAGAAGCGCCTTCACGTCCGGATCGTGGGGCTGGGCGGTCAGGGGATCGGAGAAGAAAACAACGAAGTCGATGCGCCCCTCCACGATCTTCGCGCCGATCTGCTGGTCACCGCCGAGAGGACCGCTGTTATAGCCTTTTACCGGGAGACCGGTGGCTTCGGTGATCATTCTCGCGGTAGTTCCTGTGCCGCACAGGAAATGTCCCTTTAAGATCTCTTTATTTGCCTCGCACCATTCGATCATCTCATGTTTCTTACTGTCATGGGCGATCAGAGCGATGTTTTTCTGTTTACCAATGGTCAGTGTCAGAAAATCCATAGAAATTCCTCCTTTTTGACAGGTGTTGTCTCGAAAAGACCTGCATATTGCGAATGCGAATGGATGAAATAAAAGATAATATGCAGATAATTTGCTGCCACAAGGTGATAATGCCATAAAACGGGAATTGTGTCAAGAAATGCGGGTGATGTTTCGAAATAAATTCACAGATATAAACGGAAAATTAACAGATCAGGTTAAATCATGGAGCCATCCCGGCGGACTGCCCGCCACTTGACAAATATTACGGATTGTGCTACCATCGTCAATGTGTAAAACGCAATGACAGAGACAGTACAAGGAAATTCCGGTATGACAGAGAGAAGGTTCACCGGCTGAAAGGCCTTCCGAAGGAAACTTTTGTAAATTCACTCTTGAGCAGCCTGTGCGAAAGAAATTCCAGTAGTGCAGGACGGGAAGTCCCGTTACAGACGTTAGAGTGCCGCATATAAATCATGCGGAATCTGGGTGGTACCACGGAGAGTCAGCTTCGTCCCATAGCGCGGGACGGGGCTTTTTTCATGTTAACAGTTCAGCCATGCGATGATTTTTCCTGAGAAAGGTGTTGCAAGCTCGCTTGCATAAGCCTTTTTCAGGAAAAATCATCATACGGGGAACGCCCCGTGCTTCTTGTTTTCGTGAAAGCGAAAACAAGAAGATATGGCCATGCAGAAAAGCCTGACCGCCGCACTGATAGATAACCAAACCATACCGAAAGAATGAGGTGGACTATGGAAGAGAAGATCAAGGCACTGAAAGAGCAGATGGAAGCCGCTCTCGGCAGTGTAGAGTCCAAGGAACAGCTTGGTGAGTTCTGGCAGAACTTCCTTGGAAAGAAAGGCAGCATCGCGGACCTGATGAAAGGTCTTGGAAGCGTTCCGAAGGAGGAGCGCCCGAACGTTGGTAAGACGATCAACGAATTTAAGAACCAGGTAGAAGCACGCTACCAGGAAATGAAAAATAAGATGGATGAGCTGGAGCTTGCAGCCCGTAATAAGAGCGAGCAGGTCGACATCACCATGCCGGCAAAGATGCGCCCGGCAGGTGGACTTCATCCGCTCACCGTCACAGAGAACGAGATGATCGATGTCTTTGCCGGAATGGGCTTCGAGATCTACGACGGCCCGGAGATCGAGGATGATGACCATAACTTCACAAGATTAAACGTTGCAAAGAACCATCCGGCAAGAGATATGCAGGATACCTTCTATGTAGCGGAGGATATCTTACTCCGTACCCACACAAGCCCGGGACAGATTCGTGTCATGGACGCGAAGAAGCCGCCGATCAAGATGCTGGCACCGGGACGTGTATTCCGTTCCGACAGCGACGCGACCCACTCCCCGATGTTCCATCAGATGGAAGGTCTTGTTGTGGATAAGAAGATCACACTCTGCGACCTTCAGGGCATGCTGGACAAGTTCGTACAGGCAATCTTCGGAAGCGAAGTTAAGACACGTCTCCGTCCGAGCTACTTCCCGTTCACGGAGCCGAGCGTTGAGGTCGATGTAAGCTGCTTCGAGTGCGGCGGAAAAGGCTGCCCGCTCTGCAAACACACCGGCTGGATCGAGGTCCTCGGCGGCGGTATCGTACACCACAAGGTCCTGGAAAACTGCGGAATCGACCCGAATGAGTATTCCGGTCTTGCTTTCGGTATCGGTATCGAGCGTATCGCCATGTTAAAATACGGTATCAACAACATCAACCTGCTTTATGAGAATGATCTTCGTTTCCTAAAGCAGTTCAAAGGCTAATAGGGGAGGGAGAAGATCATGAAAGTACCATTTAGTTGGCTGAAAGAATATGTTGACATTGACGTGACAGCCCAGGAGTTAGAAGATAAGCTTTTCGGCTGCGGATTCGAGGTAGAGGAACTGATCGATCTCTCCGCTGAGATCGACCGTGTTGTTGTCGGTGTTGTAAAAGAATGTACCCCGGTGGAGGGAACACATCTTTGCACATGTAAAGTAGACTGCGGCGAGTATGGAAACGATATCCAGATCGTCACAGGCGCTCCAAATGTGTACGCAGGCATGCACACACCGGCAGCCCTCGACAATTCCACACTTCCGGGCGGCATCAAGATCAAGGCAAAACCGATGCGCGGCATCGAGTCCAACGGTATGCTCTGCTCCGGTGAAGAGCTGGGCTTAAACGAGGACCTGTATCCGGGTTCTGAGGTCTACGGTCTCTTAGACCTTCCGAAGGACACCGTCCCGGGAACAGATATCGCGAAAGTCGTTGGCTTAGACGACTATATCTTCGACATCTCCGTAACAGCGAACCGTGCGGACTGCCAGTCGGTATTAGGTATTGCGAGAGAGGTCGCTGCGGTACTGGACAAGCCGCTTAAGATGCCGGCTCTGGACTACAAGGAGAGCGATTATAAATATGAAAACCTTGACATCAAAGTAGAAGCACAGGATCTCTGCCCGCGCTACTTAGGTCATGGTGTCAGAAACATCACTCCGGGACAGTCCCCGAGATGGATGCGCCGCCAGTTAGCTCTCTGCGGTTTAAGGAGCATCAGCAACGTTGTCGATATCACAAACTACGTGATGCTTGAGATCGGACAGCCGATGCATGCCTTCGATATGAGCACCTTAGAGAGCGCACAGATCATTGTCCGCCGCGCGGAGAACGGCGAGATGATCCAGACTCTGGACGGAAAAGAGTTCAAGTTAAACGAGAACAATCTCGTGATCTGCGACGGCAGTAAGCCGGTGGCACTTGCGGGTATCATGGGCGGCATGAACAGTGAGATCACAGAGAACACCACACAGCTTCTCTTTGAGTCTGCAAAATTCATGCGTGACAACATCCGTAAGACAGCGAGAAGCCTCGGACAGAACACCGATGCGTCCAGCCACTACGAGAAAGGTATCGCTGAGTATACCGTAGAGATCGGTATGGCACGTGCCCTTCACCTGATCGAAGAACTCGGCTGCGGCGAGATCACAGCCAGCGCATTCGATGTGAGCGCAGGCGCACCGAGAGAAGGTAAGAAATTTACCGCGACATTGAGCGGCATCAACAAGATCCTCGGCATCGAGGTTCCGGCAGAGAATGTTCTTGACATTCTCCGCAGACTCTGCTTCGAGGTAGAGCGCGACGGTGATGTTCTTACTGTGACAGCACCGCGCTACCGTGAGGATATCGAGGTTGGTGAGCCGGATCTCGCAGAAGAAGTGATCCGTGAGTACGGCTACGAGCACATCGTTCCGACCTTCTTAAAGGATTCCGCAGTCACAAACGGTGGATTAAACCCGGCACAGAAGAGAAGAACAAAATTAAAACAGGTGATGGTATCCCAGGGCTATTTCGAGGTATCCACTCTGGCATTCTACTCTGACGCTGACCTCGACGCGCTTCATATCGCTGAGGATGCGAAGGAGCGCAACGTGATCCGCCTGTTAAACCCGATCACCACAAATCTTTCCATCATGAGAACAACACTGGCTCCATCCATGCTGAATACAGTTGTTGAGAACGTGAAGAAAGGCAACACAGCAGGACGTTTCTTTGAGTACGCGAATGTGTACTATCCGAAGGCACTTCCGCTTACAGAACTTCCGAACGAGATCCCGCATGTGGGATTCGCGGCATTCGGTGAGGAAGAAGACTTCTTTACCGTCAAAGGAACCATGGAAGAGCTTGCAGCTTCCTTCGGCGTAAGCTTCGACTACGAGAGAGCAGAGGATGTTCCGTATCTTCATCCGGGAATCTCCGCATACATTCTCTGTGATGGCGAGCGCATCGGTTCCTTCGGTAAGCTTGCAAACAGCGTTGCGGGTGAGTTAAAGCTCCCGAAAGACAGCAAGGCAAACAACCAGATCTATCTCGGTGAGATCGACTTCGCGGCACTTGCTTCCCATGTGCCGGAAGGTCTGCGCTACAAACCGATCTCCGAGTATGACACGGTTACCCGAGACCTGGCTATGGTCGTTGACGAGGATGTAAGCTGCGGCAGCCTGATCAATGAGATCAAGAAGGCATGCAAGCAGGTCGGTGACGTAGAGCTCTTCGATATCTACCGCGGCGACCAGATCGGCAAGGGAAAGAAGAGTATGGCATTCAAGATCAACTTTATTCCGGAGGACAAGGCACTTGATCCGAAGGATATCGAGAGATTCGTAAAGAAGATCCTTGGAAACCTGAAGTTCCGTCTTGGAGCTGATATCCGGTAAATATCAGAGACAACCATGGATCCGGTCAGCGCATCTGCCGCACTGGCCACAGGGAAAGAAAAACGGCAGGAACAGCAATTTCTGCGGGGACTCTGTGGAGATTGCTGTTTTTGTACAGGAACAAGAGGAAAAAATATGCGGACAAAGCGTTTGGGAGACATGTTCATTGAGCAGGGACTGATCACGGAAGAACAGCTCGAAGAGGCATTAAAGTACCAGGCGATGGAGAAAGATCGTCTTGGCGCGACACTTGTAAAACATAACTATATTACGGAAAAACAGCTGATCGACACCCTGCGGCTGCAGCTCGGCATTGAATACATCGATCTGACAAAGGTGGACATCACGCCGGAGATGTCGAGGTATGTGCCGAAATCCCTCGCGAAGCGCATGAACATTGTTCCCGTGCGGATCGTGAAGGACCAACTCTACCTCGCCATGGCGGATCCTTTAAATTTCATGGCCGTCGAGGAGGCGGGGCGGACCTCGAAAAAGAGGATCGTTCCGATGATCGCCTCGGAGCCGGCAGTGAAGCGTGCCATCAACATCCTCTACGGAAACGAGGGCGCCGCCCAGGCGATGGCGGAGATCCGTGCGGAGACGGCTGCAACCCAGGAGCCGGAGACTGCGCGGGTACAGGAGATGCAGGAGAACAACACGCCGATGATCCGTCTCGTGAACTCCATCATCGAGAGGGCGGTCTCCGAGAACGCGTCGGATATCCACTTCGAGCCGACTGCGGAGGAGCTTGTGATCCGGATGAGGATTGACGGCGAGCTCCACCGGATCATGACGATCCCGTCGGAGCTCAAAGATTCCGTGATCTCCCGTTTAAAGATCATGGCAAAGCTCGATATCGTCGAGAAGAGGATCCCGCAGGATGGTCGAGCGGTGATCTTTATCAAGAATACGGAGCTTGACCTGCGTACATCGACGCTCCCGACGATCTACGGTGAGAAGGTCGTGATCCGAATCCTAAGGAGAAACGAGGAGACATTGAACCGGCGCGGGATCGGTATTCCGGCGGCGGAGGACGCGAAGATCGACCGCCTTTTAGGGCTCACATCCGGCGTCATCATGATTGTCGGTCCGACAGGCTCCGGTAAATCCTCGACCATGTACACCCTGATCCGCGAGCTTCTTTCCGACCGGACGAACCTCATCACGCTGGAGGATCCGGTGGAGTACCACATCAACGGCGCGACCCAGGTCCAGATCAATGAGAAGGTCGGGCTGACCTTCGCGTCGGGACTCCGATCGATCCTGCGACAGGACCCGGATATCATTTGTGTCGGAGAGATTCGTGACGGCGAGACAGCCGAGATTGCGATGCGCGCCGCTATGACGGGACATCTCGTCATCACGACGGTCCACACGGAGGACGCGATCTCTGCAATCGACCGTCTCCGCGACATGGGCGTTCCGCCGTACCTGATCGCCGCCGGACTCCGCGGCGTGATCTCCCAGAGACTTTTAAGGCGGATCTGCCCGAGCTGCAAAAAGGAGATCGTTCCCTCAAAGAAAGCCTTAGAGCTCGCCGGGATTCCGGATGTTCCGGGAAAGATCTACTGGCAGGGCGCGGGCTGTGACCATTGCTTCCGGTCCGGATACCGCGGAAGGATCGGTGTCTTTGAGGTCATGATGGTCCAGGAGCACCTGAGAAAATGCATTGTGAACGACGCGGACCGGGAAGAGTTCATGAAAGCCGCGAGGGAAGAGAGTGGCTATGTGACGATGGCGGAGCACGCGAGGGCACTTGTGGAAAGCGGGATCACCACGGTGGACGAGGTGATCCGGACGCTGATGACGATCTGACGGACGTAGACTGCGCTTACCGTCTGACAGGAGGAAAAGACTTATGTTGAGCATAGAAGAACTGATCGGGATCGCATCGGAGCGGGACGCCTCCGATGTCCACCTGATCGCGGGACTCCCGCCAAAATGCCGCATCGACGGCCGGATCACGGACCTTTATGGGGAACCGCTCACACCCATGGATTGTGAGCAGTACGGCGAGAGCCTTGCGGGGGAGGAAATCAAAAAGATCCGGGAGACCGGACAGCTCGACTTCGCGGCGGCGGTCGCGGGGAGGAGATTACGAGTCAACTTATTCCGGCAGCAGGGCAGGCTCTCTGCGGCGTTAAGACTCCTGCGGGACGGTATCCCAAAGCTCTCGGAGCTTGGACTCCCCCCGGCAGCCAGTCTGTTCTCAAAATGGAATAAGGGGATCGTCCTTGTGACAGGCGAGACGGGAAGCGGAAAATCGACGACGCTCGCGGCGATCCTGGAAGAGATCAACGCGACGAGGCCGCTCCATATCATCACGCTGGAGGATCCGATCGAGTACGTGTATACGCCGAAATGCGCCATCGTCAATCAGCGCGAGGTCGGAGTAGATGTGGAAGATTATGAGACAGGACTTTACGCCTCCCTCCGTGAGGATCCGGATGTGATCCTGATCGGGGAGATGCGGACGCCGGAGACGATCGAGACGGCGCTCACGGCGGCGGAGACGGGACATCTCGTATTCTCAACGATCCACACGAATTCCGCGGTGGACAGCATCGACCGTATCGTCGGCGTGTTCCCGGAGAACAAACAGCCTCAGATCCGGCTGCAGCTCTCTATGACCCTGAAGGCGGTCCTCTCCCAGCAGCTCGTTCCCCTCGCCTCCGGGCACGGGCGGACCGCGGCGTGCGAGCTGATGATGATCACAACGGCCATCCGGAACCTGATCCGGGACGGAAAGACACCGCAGATGGCAAGCTTTCTGCTCTCCGGGGCGAAGGACGGATCCGTCACGATGG
Organism: uncultured Clostridium sp.; assembly: GCA_902496665.1. Classification (GTDB taxonomy): domain Bacteria; phylum Bacillota; class Clostridia; order Lachnospirales; family Lachnospiraceae; genus Pilosibacter. Next base: position 23,072 of record CABVBU010000015.1, read on the forward strand.
ACCATTCGCTTGCAAATCTCGCGAGACAGGGGATCATTATGCCGGAGACGGCACTGGAGGTGTCCGAGCACCCGGAGGATGTCCGGAAGCAGATGAATATCTGCGGGAATTTCTGAAGGCGGAGCGTTTGCATCTGAAAATCTGCATAGAAAATACCTGCGGAGCGTATCCGGATCATTTCTTCCCCAGATTGGCAGTTGGAGAAATGAAATGCTTAAATTTTATACAAAGATGGGAAAATTTGTCGAAAAATGCGTCAATATATCTTTGCAAAATCGAAACAACAGGTTAAAATGTCGGTAAGAATCGTGACAACAAAATAACTGGAGGAGAGATGATATGCCGAATTTTTCTTATCGCGCGCGCGGCCGGGACGGCAGAGAAATCCGGGGTACGCTGCAGGCGGAAAATGAGGCGTCTGCCGTTTCAAGAATCAGGGAGAGTTACCCGATACTTTTAAGTATCACTCCCCTCAATGAGAAAAAGTCACTTTCCGGACTCCTGAGCATGGAGATCGGAAGCAAACGTTTTAAGACGAAGACTCTCGCGATCCTCTGTTCCCAGTTTGCGATCACGCTCCGGTCCGGAATGCCGATCGCCCGGGCGATGCGGATGCTCGCCGGGCAGAGTGGGGATAAGAGACTGAAGCGGGTGATGGAGGAAGCCTCAGAAAAGGTAGCCTCAGGAAGTACAGTCGCTTCCGCCCTCGAGGAATACTCTGAGCGTTTTCCGCTGACGTTTATCGAGACGATCCGTGCGGGAGAGCAGTCCGGTACGCTGGACCGTTCCTTTGAACGGCTGCACCGGTTCTACGAAAAATCCTACCGGACGACGGAAAAGATCAAGGGAGCGCTGACATACCCGATATTTGTTATCGCAATCGCTGTCGTTGTCGTGATCATTGTGATGGCGAAGGTTATCCCGACGATCGCGAATGTATTCTCAGATCTCGGCGGTGAACTTCCACTTCTAACGAGAATGCTGATCGGAGCCTCGAATTTCTTCGCAAAATACTGGATCCTGATGCTTGGGATCCTGTTCCTGCTCTATATGGTCTTCCGGATGTGGGGAAATACGGAGAAGGGAAAGCTTCGAAAATCGGAGCTTGCGCTGAAGCTGCCGCTTGCAGGTACAATCAACCAGATGAACGCATCAGCCCAGTTCGCGAACACAATGTCAGTCCTTCTGGCTGCCGGTATCACGCTCGACCAGGCGGTTGAGACGACGGCGCGGGTCATGGATAATGTCCTGTTTAAAAAAGAGATCCAGTCGATGAAAGCCGGGATTGAGCAGGGACGTTCCCTCACGGAATGTCTCCAGGGCTGTTCCTGTATCCCCCAGACGATGATCGATATGTGTTCCGTCGGGGAGGAGACCGGTGAACTCGAGGAAAACCTCGAGAACGTCGCCGACTACTACGCGAACGAGGCGGACTACCGGGTCCAGAAGCTTCTCGCGATGCTGGAGCCGACACTTCTCGTCTGCCTGGCGATATTCGCCGGAATCATTGTAGTCTCGATCTATCTGCCGATCTTTACGATGTACGACCTGATGTGATCCTGGATCGGGATGACAGAGGCAACCATGTTTGAACCGGGGGGATTCCCGTTCAAAATATATAATTCCAAAGGAAAAAGGAGTAGAACGAACATGAAAAATTTATTAAAGAAAGTTCGTGGAGACAAAAAGGGATTCACCCTTGCAGAGTTACTTGTAGTTGTAGCAATCATTGGTATTCTGGTTGCGATTTCCGTACCGCTGTTTACGGCTCAGCTTGGAAAGGCTAGAAAGGCTACAAATGAAGCAAATCTCAGAGCTGCAAAGGTTGCAGCAGTTGCAGATTATATGACTAATGATGATGGAGCCAAGGCAGATATCAAATATAGCTATGATATCGCAGCTGGAACGGTTACTAAGACTAAAACGGTAACAGGCAATAAAGTTGAAATTGGTGCTGCAACTACAACAAGCACATATAAACATATTTATGTTGATGTTAATGGCTCAGATACTGCAGATGCAGTAGTTACATTATATGCTACAACAGATTAAACATTGAAATGAGAGGATGAAAAGCTTGAAGGACAATCGCTGTAGGGAAAAAGGCTTTACACTTGCAGAACTTCTTGTGGTAGTTGCAATTGTCGGAATTCTTGTCGCAATATCAGTACCGTTATTTACGGCGCAGCTCGGAAAAGCCCGGAAGGCGACAAATGAGGCAAATATGCGAGCAGCAAAGATTGCCGCGACTGCACAGTATCTTGTTAATGCAAAAGATGGAAAAGAGGTTTACTATACATATAATCTGGAAAAAGGCACAGTAACTTCATTAAATCCATATGCGCGTCCAGAAGAAGACAAATATGATGTTAAGAATATCGAAGATGCAGATACATCTAGAGTATATTCGGACATTATAGTCGGCGTTTGTGTAGAAAACCCAGATATTCCGACACAAACAACAAAAGTTGAAATTTTTGTAAATAAGAAGTAAATCATTTTTCCGGAACCACACACAGTGGAATAAAGGATGGGGGTTCCCCATCCTTTATTTAGTAAGGCCGATTTTCAGACAACTGTGCTCCACGGAAAACGGACTGAGGGGGAAAGTTTTATGAAGAAAGCGAGAAAAAACAGAGGGTTTACCCTCGCGGAGCTTCTTGTCGTGGTAGCGATCGTCGGGATCCTCGTTGCGATCAGCGTTCCACTTTTTGCGGGACAGAGGAGAAAGGCGGTCATGGCGACGAATAAAGCGAACATCCGCGCGGCAAAGGCAGCAGCGATTACCGTCTTTTACTCGGATCCGGATGTCCAGGATGTGAGAAACGGTGTGAAGACGGCGGTCTATTTTGTCTATGATACGAAGACAGGAACCTTGAGTGACCCGATCCTGGTAACCGGAACCAATTATGGCGGTGCCAAGTACGAAGGAAAAAGCTGCAACCAGCTGGCGAAGGACTACAGCCAGAAAGCCATTAACGATCAGGTGTGCGATAAGATCATCGTCTTTATCGGTGGACCGGATGATGGAAAAAACAACAAAATAGAGGCAGCTCCGGTTCAGACAGCTCCTTATTACACCGGCGAGGATAAAGTCGGATACCAGGGTGGAAATACCAACCCGTTCGGACCTGGGGCGGGATCTGCCGTTGCAAATTAAAAACTTGTTTTGTACGGCAGGAGAGTGATTTGTCGCTCCGACTCAGACAGCCCTATATTATAACGATGACGAAACACCCGGAGAGAAAAGGGAAACCTGCTGAATCTGTACGGACCAGGAAAGAGTTACCGGTTTAACGAACCATTTAAAGTTTGAGAGGACAATAACCATGCTGCACCTTAGCGCGGGCATCACTGCCTATATCCTTACGATCACATTCATCCTCGGCTGCGCGCTGGGGAGCTTCGCGAACTGCGCGGCGTCGCGCCTGCTCTCCGGGGAGTCAGTCCTTGCCGGGCGGTCGCACTGTGACAGATGCGGACATGTGCTGGGACCGCTTGACCTTGTCCCCCTCGTCTCCTGGCTCGTCTTAAAGGGGCGCTGCCGATACTGCGGGGCGAAGGTTCCGGCGGAGTGCCCGATCACGGAGCTCCTCTCCGGGATCGCCTGTGTGCTCATCGTCTGCCACTTTGACGTCACGGCTCTGAGCCTCGAGGTGATCCTCCTATGGGTGATCCTTCTGACACTGAGTCTCACAGACCTTCATGACTGGATCATCCCGGACCGCTTGATCATCCTCGGAACGGTCCTCTATCTCGGATCGTCCATTTTATTTAGAGAGCCGTTTTTCGGGATCCTTCGGGGAGTCCTCTTTGGAATTGCCCTCGGCGGCGGACTGCTCCTTCTGTCCCTGATCTTTGACAAGATCACGGGGAAGGAGAGCCTTGGCGGCGGGGATATCAAACTCTTTTTTATGACAGGTCTCTATATGACGTCTGCCTGGGAGATCCTGTTTTACCTGATCTTAAGCTGTATGTTTGGACTTTTCTTCGCGGCGGTGAGAAAAACAGAGCGCCTGCCCTTTGGACCCGCGATCGCGGCTGCGTGCATGGTCATGCTGCTTTACGGGGAGCCGCTTACCGCATGGTATACAGGACTATTTTAGATTGGAGAAGAACCGGATGAAAAATTGTCTCGGAATAGAGCTCGGTAATTACCGGATCAAAATTGCATATATGGAAAAGAACGTTCTGGCGGAATACTTTTCCGAGAGGATCGAAAACGGAGAAAAAGCAGACCACAGGCTGATCGCCCAGACAGTCCGGGAGCTTCTCGCGGAGAAAAATGTCCGCTGCAAAAAGGCGGTCTTCGTCCTGAAGCAGGAGGATTCCTACGTAAAGCGCGTCCACATGCCTCTCATGACGGTGGATCAGCTGAAACTGAACCTGCCGTACGAATTCCACGATTATACAGGAGACCGCAGCGCGGATTACCGGTATGATTATGCCCTGATCGACCGAGATGAAAAGGAAATGGACCTCCTTGCTGCCGCGTGCAGAAAGGATCTCTGTGAGGAGATCGCGGAGATCGCGAAGCTTGCAAAATTAAAGATCGCCGGTATCGTTCCGGCCGCGGTGGGACTTGAGCGGATCCTGGAGCGTGCGGAAGTTGGAGAGAAGGGCGGAGCAAAGAAGGATTTCGCGGTCCTGGATCTCAGAAACCGCGCGGTGATGATCCATTTCTTCCGGAAGGGCATCTATGACATGACGAGAAACATGGAGCCCGGCTGCAGCGAGATCGAGCTCCTTGTCGGGAAGAATAAAGAAAAGCTCACGGAATTCGGGCTTGATGCGGACGAGAGCCTATGGGAAGAGCAGGAGAAGAACAGGTATCAGGGACTTTTGGACGAGCAGTTCCAGAGTATTGCGGTCCAGGTGATGCGTGTCATGAACTTCTACAGCTTTAACAACGCGGACAATACGATCGATGCCCTCTACTATTGTGGAAGCGGCGCGAAGTATGAACCGCTGCTCCGGGCAGTCAGCGAGAATGTCAGCATTCCGCTAAAGAGCCTCGCGGAGCTAGCCCCGGAGGTGGATCATGAGAGGATGCCGGAGTGGATGGACAGCCCGCAGACCTACGGAGTACTTTTAGACTAGATCAGAACGAACAGACCGGCGAAGCGGTTTCTGCCGCGGGTGGCAGGAGCTTCAGCCGTTACAGAAATTACAAAAGGAGAATGAACCATGGCGGATCTGAAGTCAATCGCCGCAGTCCGGATCGGAGGCCCGAAATATCCGGAGAAAAAGCGGATCAATCTTCACCAGAAGGAAAATAAAAAGGAGACGGTCATCGCGGAGCTTATCGCGTTCGTGCTTTTCTGGGTCCTCCTGTATTTCTTCGTGCAGTTTGCTGTTCTTGCCCCGATGCGGGCGGCGGATATCGCGGAGGAACGCTATCGGAACACGGTGCTCCAACTCGAGAGCCTTAAGGAGGCGAATAGCGCCATGGACGAGGTCACGGTCGAGTACGCCCACTACGGGAGCAGCTATCTGACGGAGGAGGAGGCGGGAACTCCTGACCGGATCAAAATGCTCGGTACCTTAAAGACGACGATCTTCCCACTCTGCCAGTCCGTCTCCGCGGTCTCCATCAATGAGGACCACATGGACATTACATGCGTGCTCCCGAAGGGGACGGTCCTCGCGAACCTGATCGCGCAGATTGAACAGGATGGGACGGTCCGCTATGTGACCGCCTCCCTCGAATCGACGAAGGAGCAGGAAGCAGGAAGTATCGATGCCCTTGCGGCGGAGAAGCCGGTGGACGTGGTCCTTTCAGTATCATTCTACAAGCCTGGAGAGAGCGGTGAGACATCATGAATCGTTTAATGAAATACGTTTTTACAAAAAGAGAAAAATTTTTTCTCGTAGTGTTCGTCGTTCTGGCGCTCGGCGCGGTCTGGTACTGCGGGATCTACGCGCCGCTTGAGGCGCGGATCCGTGCGGCTGACACGACAGATCTCGAGGATGAGATCTCTTTGGAGCAGATCAAGGCGCAGAAGCTCCAGGCGATGCAGGCGGAGATCGACGAGAACAAGGCGGCAGGTCTTCCGGAGCTTCAGACGTACAATTACTTTAAAAACGAGGTCGAGGAGTTGAACCAGATCTTCTCGACAGCGACGGATTTCAATTTCAGCTTTTCTGAGCCGGTCGCGGATGGAAACACAGTGCGCCGGGATGTCTCCGTGAGCTTTGGTGCGAAGAATTATGACGCGGCGATATCCATGATGAACGAGGTCATGAACAGCTCCTGCAGGACGATGATCCACGATGTCAGCGTCGCGTGCGGAAATAAGGTGATCGCTGCTCAGTCGGAAAACATTGTGGACGGACCGGTGATGGTATCATTCTACATGACGGCGTATGAGACGAACATCGATTCGAACTCAACGGAGGGAATCGGAGTGCCGGCGCAGGAGAACTCCGGAAACGGCGGTCTCGCGAATGCGGACATGTCAGATCTGGAGCGGTCAGATCTTGAGACGGCTGCGGAGGCAGTACTGGAGAAGTAACGGATGGATTGGTTTTTGACACGCGGAAGATTAAAAAACGAATATGGGGCGAGTCTCGCAGCGGCAATTCTGTTTTTTGTCCTCTGCGCTGTCTGCGCTTCGATGATCCTTGCGGCGGCTTCTGCCTCGGCGGGAAAGATGGAGCAGGTCCCACAGGCGGACCGGAAACGGCTCGCGGTGGAATCCGCGGCTGCGTTTCTGCGTGATGAGATCCAGCGTCCGACGAACGCGGTCCATATCGTGGAGGTTCTTGTGGAGGACTCGAGAAGATCCGATCCCGTAAGCGATACGGTAAGCTTTTCCTATGCGGGCGGAGAAGGAGGAGAAACACCCGGTGAGGGAGACACAGTCTCCGGGGATTCCTTTCTTAGATCCTTCGTGAAATCCCAGTATGAGCCGATGTCGGATCAGTGCAGCTTTTCACAGACGGCGGAAAGCGATAAGAGGACATTCTCGATGACGGTGACGGAACAGGATGGAATGAAGAAAAAGACGGTGACAGATCTTACGGTGGACGTCACGCTCACCGTTGCTCCGGAGTATGGACTTACGGCGCTGATCTCCGACACAGTGACCCCGGAGGACTCCCCGGAAGATCTCTGCAGGCGGAAGCTTGTGATCCCGGCGAAAGAGACAACAGACACGGATGTGTCGGTGGAGTACGGGAAAGAGACGGACGATGATGGAAATATCATCGATGAGTGGACGATCACAACGACCACAAAGACGACAGAGATCGCCTGGGAGCGAGGAATGATCACGGAACCGTAAACTCTGCGTTCTGCGCGGCGAATGCAAAAAGGAGGACAAAAAGCGATGGCTGGCATCTGGAAAAAGATGAGATCTGAGAACGGCGAGAGCCTGACAGAATTGTTGCTTTCTGTCCTCGTCGTCTCCCTGGGACTTTCTATGTTCGCAACAGCTCTTCTTTCCTCAAAGAAGATGCTGGAGCTCGGGGAGGCGAAGGTCGATTCTTACTATACAGGCAGAAATGCGCTGGAACAGGAACAGGAAGAGCTCCGGACAGACGGTTCTCTTTTCATCAGCGGACGGGAGACCAGCGGACCGGCGGGAGATGGATGTTTTGGCGAACGGATCGGAAGTGCCGCGGACGGAAATGACGGGTCGTACCGGATCATCCTGTACCATGCGGGAACCGGGCACACCGAGATCTGGAGGTATGACGATGCGGCAGCGAGATAAGAAAAAACGGTTATCGGAGTGTGGGATGACTCTGGTTGAGCTCCTTGCGTCCCTCCTCATCATGTCAATGGTGACGATCGCCGTCTGCGGAGGCGTCATGGCGGTTCAGAAGGCGTACCGGCGAACAGCTGGACGCTCAGAGGCAGAGCTTGTCCTCGCGACGACGGCGGAGCTTCTCTCGGCGGAACTCTCCGGCGCGGTGGAGGAAGCGGAAGATTCCGGGAGCCTCACGTTCAGGAACGGAAAAGACGGGGTATGGATGAGCTTTGCAAATGATCCGGAGAAAGGGATCTGTAAGGTCTATGCTGGAGCGTCCCAGTCGGTCCCGCTTCTCTCAAATGGGGCGATGGCGGACCATTTCTATACAAAATTTGAGAGCTGCACCTATGAAAACGCATGCTTCACCGTAAAAAACCTTGCGGTCTATGAGAAGGCGGAGGCGAATGAAGACGGACAGACTCCGGCGGCGATCCTTCCGGAACTGACGATCCGCGCGGTCAACCTGGAGGGACTTTAGATGATGGACAGAAGAGAGAGACAAAAGAGAGGAAAATCGGGTTTTACACTGGCAGAGCTTTTGGTGGTCGTCGTGATCATCACGATCCTTGCCGGTGTTTCTTTTGTTGCGGCGATCCGTTATCAGGGACAGCTGAAACGGGTCGAGATGGACCAGACGGCAAAGCAGGTCTTCCTGGCGGCGCAGAACCGTTTAAGCCTTGAGACCTCGCGGGGGACAATGGCAGAGCTTTTAAAGGATGCGGCCGACAGCGAGAATAAGCTCGGGGAACCGTCCGGAACTGACGGGGAGTACTGTATCGTCTACGCGGCGGGTGCAGTGGACAAAAATGATAAGATCAGAGAACGTCTTCTCCCTTTCGGCTCGATCGATGAGACCGTGAGGACAGACGGAAGCTATCTCATCTTTTATGAGCCGGGGACGGGCTGTGTCCGTGCTGTCTGGTATTCCGACGAGTACCGGTTTGTGACTGGGGATATCGGAACGCAGTCGATTAAGGACGCGGCGGCGGATCCTGGAATACGCCAACGCTTTTCAGGCGCAAATTCCGATTTCGCGGGGAAGACGGTAACAGTCGGATATTACAGCGGGGAGACCGTGGAGAATGGAGGCGAAAAGCCGAAGGCGGATCTGAAGCCGGTATCCCTCAGTCTTTACAATGAGTCCGTCCTATATGCGAAGGTCCACGACCCGAACATGCAGGGGAGCAGCGCGGACTACACAGTCCAGCTTGTGATCGAAGGAGTCCAGAGCGGTGCGAAATGCCGGATGGAGTTAAAAAAATCGGACAGCGCGAATGCCCGGACGGCGACGGATCTCGCGGGGCATGACTATTATGTGATCCTCGATGATATTACGGCATCGGGTATGAACTTTGACAGTCTGAATTCCGATACACATGTGACATTTGATGGAACCCGGAAACTGATTCCGGGCGAGGACATCGACGTGAGCGTCGAGGTGCTGCTTGCCGGACAGAAGAACCCGGTGCAGACGACGACTGTTTACCGGGAGAACAGCCTGTTTGGGGATAAAAAAAGCGGTGATGTGGGAAAGAACGGCAAAGTCACAGTCGAAAATATGAGACATTTGGAGAATCTTGATTACCGCGTCTCCGCTGTTGATCCTGTAAACAGGGGAGACGCTCTTGGGCTGACACCGGTGGGGGAAGATTGTTTCTATGACGCGGTCCAGCAGAGAGATCTCTCCTGGGAGAAATTTTGCGAGGAGACGGCGGACGTCCACCGCCTCGCGTCCTTCGCACCGGCGCTTGCGAAGACGAAGGGTGAGATCTCTGTTTCCTTCCATGTCCTGGATGAGACAGAAGGTCAGAAAACGGTCCATACAGCTGCCGGAAGCTTTCTTCCGGTGGAGCCGCAGTTCCCGTTAAATTATGACGGAAATCTTTTTGCGATCGATCGGATCACAGTCACCGGGGACGAGGACTACGAAATGAGCGGTGGACTGTTCGGAACGGTCATAAAGAACCTTTCCGTTTCCGGTCTGAAGCTGCGGTGCCCGGAGATCCAGGTCTCCGGTCTGGCGTGTGCGGGTGCGCTGATCGGAACAGGCGGGGCGGATACGAGGATCCTGCTTAAAAATGTTATGATCCAGTATCCGTCGGTCCATGCGTCGGGGGAGAAGGCGATGACTTCAACCGCGCCGGTGGATGCAGGAGGCCTCATCGGAAGCTTCTCGGGGGCGGAGCTCTCCATCGAGGGCGTTGTTGTCGAGGACAGCTTCCTCACAAAGAAGGAGGAGAAAAGCGCGCCGGAGATGGCAGAAACGCAGGTGAGTGGACCGGAACAGCTTTCGGCGGCAGTTCACGGGAAGACTGCTCTGGAAGAACCGTCGGACGATGAGAAAAAGACTCTTGGGATCTATTCGTCATCCGGAAACGCAGGAGGACTTGTCGGCAGCATCTCTTCTGGTATCGTCCGCGTCTTCAGCAGTGCCGCCTCCGTCTATGTGGACAGCGGAGACTACGCGGGCGGACTTTTCGGAAGTGTCGTGACGAGCGGGGCGGTCACGGTTGACAGCTGCTACGTCGGGGCACATACGTCCGGTGGAAAGCTTCTTATCACCCCGCTTCCTGACAAGAAGGAGTTTGACGGGCTTTCAGGACGGTACAACATCGTCTCGAGAGCCACGAGGGCGGGAGGTCTCGCGGCTGTGATGCCGGCGAACAGCAAGATCTCCCATTCCTATGTGACGGCTTCCTTATACTCTGCGCAGGGGGTAAACCTGGCGCCTGAGACTTCTGAATGGGGGAACGAACCGGATGCCGACGACGGACAGAAGTGTGCCGCATTTATCGCTCTCTCCGGAGATCCGCACGCGGCCGGAACCACCGCGATCGACGGAAAACAGGCATCGGAGTATCCGTACTGCTACAGCGCCGCAATCGTGAACGGGGCGAGGGCAGTCGCATATGCGGATACGTTGAAGGAGCTGTTTGAGGGAACGGAGAATACTGCAGATCCGGGAAAACCGGAGAAGGCGAAAAAGTCTGAGAATCAGGCAGTTCCATATGATCCGGTATTTGAGGAAACGGCTTATCCGATGCCGCTTGTCACGGATCTGAACGGAAAAGATCCGGCTGTGACAGCGGAGCAGAAAAAAGCGCTCTACCGGTATGTGCGGGTGCATATTGGAGACTGGATGGTGCCCGCAGAGAAAAAGGAAGAAGTCCCTGACACCGGAAATACTCAGGCAAACAGCATGAACCGATTATATGTGGAACATGAGATAGAAATTCCACAGATAAACGATAAGACAACGTATCTTTCAGTGTCGGTAAATGGAACATTGAGCGGAAAGACATTTTATTATGTGCTCAACCCGATCTGGAACGGGACTGATTTTTCCGGCTCACGGCTCACAATGGTGAATGAACAGAATCTGAATCCGGGCAGTGTCCAGAGTTATGGATGGAGAAATATGAAAGATCTTACGGAGAAAAGGATGGAGATCGTTCCGGGCGAAAGCGGAAAGATAAAGATCCGCTTTTATCTGGATAATCTCTCTGTTCCAAGCGGTGGATATCAGTCCCTTCACTCAATTGATAATCAAGGAAATTCACAAGATCTGAAAGCCGGTGAAGACATCAAGGTCGGGATCCATGAAGGAATCGGAATTCCGACGGAGAAAGAATGTACCGTCATGAACAGCATGTTCCAGAGGGTCGAGATGAATGATGATGGAACTTATACGGCATACATTGCAAACGCGAGACATCTGGAAAACCTGAATTTCTTTGGAAACAGTGGAAATAATTCCAATACGATCTGTGTGACGAAGGCTGTTCAGACTGCGGATATTTTGTGGCAGAATGATCAGGAGTTTGATAAGAAATCTGATCAGGACAGCCAGGCGGAAGCCTACGGAACCGAGATTCAGGACGCATATGGAAATTTACAAATTTACATTGGCACCTGGTCGCCGGTACCGCAAGGAACCTTTATCCCGATCGATAATGACTCTCTCCGCTGCTATGACGGAGGCGGTCACACGATCGCAGGTCTAAAGATCGCGGAGAATTCTTATCAAAATAACAGAGGGGCAGCGCTGTTTTACGGCAACTCAGATCTTGAGATCAAAGATCTGAAATTAAAAAATCCGGAGGTGGTTTCCTCGAACGGAAATACCGGAATTCTCGTAGCGGGGGACAGCAGTAAAGAGGCTGAACAGCTTACACTGAGCAGGATCAAGATATACGGGGATAAGATTAAGGTTAGTATCGGCGGCTACGGTTCATTTGTCGGCGGGGTCATTGGATCCATGAAGGCGAAAAAGCTGGTTCTGGATCAGGTTGAGATCTATGGAAAATCGGTTCTGGTCCAGAAGAATGGCGGAGGTGCTGTCGGAGGCCTTGCCGGTTCTCTGGATATCACGGATTCCATGTTGATCAAAAACTGTGTGTTTTCCGGGCATGTTGTCGGCTCTACGGATCCATATAATACAAAAGGAACCGGAGGCCTGATCGGTCAGCTGACCGTGTCAGCACAAAAAACGGCTGAGATCACAAACTGTTATGTCGCAGGAAGAAATGACGCACAGCCGGACACGAATACGGGTAAGGGACCGACAACCTTGATCGACGGTGTGAATCTTGCCGGTGGAAAGAAGGTCGGAGGTTTCGTGGGAGAACTGAAGGGGGCGTTGAAGGTCTCAAACAGTTTCATCGCTGCAGGAATCTATGACTGTGCGGGAGAAAATAACAAGGCTGCAGGCGGGTTTATCGGGCTTGCAAACGGTAACTCAAAGGCTTCTTTTGATAACTGCTATTTCGTTGGTAATATCAACCGGTATGGAAGCACAATAAAATCCGGGACAACGATCTCGCGCGGCTGGGACCCAAATGTTGGAATCCTGATCGGAAGCGCAGGTTCTTCCGAAATCAAATGGAAGTCCTGCTTTTATCTGGAGCTCGCGGGCTTTTCCGGAAAGCCGGTGATCGGTGATCGTGCGAATTTGGGGACCGGAGAGTTTGCGGTTTCCCCGGCAGACCAGAGTGCTTTGGGTCATCTGACACCGAGCGGCGCAGGAGACCGGGCGGATATCACGGAACCTTATGATCAGGCACTCGTAAATCAGCCATATCCCTATAAGATCTGGACGACCGGTGCGGACGGAAAGAAGGTCTACCATGGAGACTGGCTGGATGTGAGCGGTCTGAAGGATTAAAGCTGGTCGTTGACAGCGCAGGCGTTTTATGCTATGATTCTTTTATCTGTGGACAGGAGGTGTAGTCGGTGATTAGAATTATTCTGACGATCGTATTCGTTATCTTATGTATCGCAATGACAGTGATCGTGTTAATGCAGGAAGGAAAGACTTCCGGACTTGGCGCGATCAGCGGTGTAGCTGAGAGCTATTGGGGAAAAAATAAAGGCCGTTCTATGGAAGGCAACCTTGAAAAGTTTACAAAAATTGCGGCAATCCTGATTTTTGTACTTGCCCTGGTATTAAATTTAAAGGTAATTTAATTCTAAGATGACGAACACTCTTGCAGCGATAACTTCCGTGCAGGAGTGTTTTTTGTTTAACAGGAAGTTTCGATGAAAATTCCGGGTGACAAAAAGGCACGTTCTTTATTATTTGTAATATGGTCTGCAGAACCTTGTTAATTTGATCATTTGCGGCTGCCCGGTGTGAATACTGCGCTGGGAACTTTTAGAATGTTTCGATTTTACTGGATATTATTTAAGGAGAAGAATGGAAGAAAAGTTAATGGAAGAGCGGAAAAATATGCTGCTGGACCTGATGAAGGACCCGACATATGTTCCGATGAAATTAAAAGAGCTGGCGATGCTTCTTGGTGTCGCAAAGGAGCAGCGCGGCGAGCTGGAAGAAGTTTTAAATGAGTTAGTGGCATCTGGAAAGGTTGGAATCTCGAAAAAGGGAAAATATGCGAGATCCGAGGTCTTCGCCCAGACGGGAGTTTTTGCGGCCCATCACCGCGGCTTCGGCTTTGTGACTATCGAGGGCAGGGAGGATGATCTCTTTATCCCTCCGGATGATACCGGGGATGCCATGGACGGGGATACGGTCCAGGTCATCATCAATGAGAATGGAAGAGGCGGCCGAACGGAGGCGAGAGTCTTAAAGGTATTGAAGCATGCCAACGAGACCCTGATCGGAACCTTCGAGAAAAACAAGAATTTCGGTTTCGTGATCCCGGACAACCCGCGGATCACCATGGATATCTTTATCCCCCAGGGAAAGGAAAACGGCGCGGTATCCGGGCATAAAGTTGTGGTAAAGCTGGATACTTACGCGACGAAAAATAAGAATCCGGAGGGCCATGTAAAGGAGATCCTGGGCCATATCAATGATCCGGGAGTGGATATCCTGTCCATCGTCCGGGCTTACGGGCTGCCGGAGGAGTTCCCGGAAGAGGTGATGGAGGAGGTCTCCCATGTTCCGGAGTCGCTCTCACCGGAGTATGTAGCGGAGGAGATCGAGAAGAACGGAAGAGTGGACCTCAGAAATGTGCCGATGGTGACCATCGACGGCGAGGACGCGAAGGATCTGGACGATGCGGTCAGTGTGTCGAAGGAGACGATAAACGGGGAGACGATCTACCATCTAGGCGTTCACATCGCGGATGTGAGCCATTATGTAAAGGAGAAGAGCCCTCTCGATGAGGAGGCGTACAAGCGGGGAACCAGCGTGTACCTTGTGGACCGCGTGATCCCGATGCTACCCCACAGACTCTCCAACGGAATCTGTTCCCTGAATGCGGGATGTGACAGGCTGGCGATGAGCTGCCTTATGGATATCGATGAAAAGGGTATTATTGTGGGACATAAGATCTGTGAGTCTGTGGTGAATATTGACCGGAGAATGACGTATACGGCGGTGAACGCGATCCTGGAAGCGAAGAATGGAAAGAATAGCGGGGAGGACGCTGAGTTAGCAGAGACAAATGGACGGAACCAGGACGAGCGTTTTGAGAATGATGAACAGAAAAAATCAAAACGGAGTCTGAAAAATGTACAGGAAGATGATCTCGAGAAAAAGAAAGACGCAGCGAAAGAGAAAGCAGAATTCGCGAAAAAGTGCCTGGAAGAGTACGAGGATTTCGTTCCGATGTTCCTGCTCCTGGACGAGACCGCCCGCGTCTTAAGAAAAAAGCGCATGGCGAGAGGCACTGTGGACTTTGATTTCCCGGAGTGCAAGATCATCCTGGACGCAAAGGGACGCCCGGTGGAGATCAAGCCATACGAGCGGAACGCGGCGACGATGCTGATTGAGGACTGCATGCTGGCGGCCAACGAGACCGTGGCGGAAGATTATTACTGGCAGCAGGCGCCGTTCCTGTACCGCAGCCATGAGAAGCCGGATGGGGAGAAGATCAAGCGTTTCGGAATCCTGATCAACAATTTCGGCTACTCGATCCGTCTCCAGAACGGGGAACTTCATCCGAAGGAAATGCAGAAGCTTCTTGCAAAGGCAGCCGGATCCCCGGAGGAAGCGCTTCTCGCGCGGCTGGCGCTCCGCTCCATGAAGCAGGCGAAGTACACGACGGACTGCATGGGACATTTTGGCCTTGCTGCAAATTATTATACCCACTTTACCTCCCCGATCCGAAGATACCCGGATCTCCAGATCCATCGTATTATCAAGGAAAATCTCCACGGCGAACTCACGAAGAAGCGTGTGGCACACTACGAGAAGATCCTGCCGGAGGTTGCGGTCTGGACATCATCCAGGGAGCGCCTTGCGGACGAGGCGGAGCGGGAGACTGACAAGGCGAAGAAGGTCCAGTTCATGAAACATCATATTGGCGAGGAGTTCACCGGCGTGATCTCCGGAATCAGCAACTACGGTTTCTATGTGGAACTCCCGAACACTGTGGAAGGCATGGTGCGCCTGGCGAACCTGGATGGCGATTACTATGTGTTCGATGAGGAACACTATGAGTTAGTGGGAGAGCGGACGAGAAAGAAATATAAGCTGGGACAGACAGTGAAGATCCAGGTGGTCTCTGTGGACAGATATCTGAAGACGATAGATTTTCTGCCGGTAAGAAACTTTGATTAGGCGAAATGATCCGGACACGACGGATTGGCGGCGAAAATTTCCCGGAAAACATTGCTTTGCAGTGAAATGGTATTATAATATAGAGATAAGTTCCGGTCGGAGGAGTTCCCGGCCGGAACAGAAAAGAGGATAGGATTATGGCAAAGAGCAGCGGCTTTAAGCTGATCGCAAACAATAAAAAGGCGTATTTCGACTTCTTTATCGACGATAAGTTCGAGTGCGGTATTGCCCTTGCGGGAACGGAAGTAAAGTCTATGCGTATGGGCAAGTGCAGCATCAAGGAATCCTTCGTGCGGATCACAAACGACGAGGTCATGATCTACGGCATGCACATCAGCCCGTATGAGAAGGGAAATATCTTCAACAAGGACCCGCTCCGCGAGAGAAAACTCCTGATGCACCGTTACGAGATCAACAAATTAAAGGGAAAGATCCAGGAAAAAGGTTATACCTTAGTGCCGCTCCAGGTATACTTTAAGGGAAGTCTCGTAAAAGTGGAGATCGGTCTCGCAAGAGGTAAGAAGCTCTACGATAAGCGCGCTGATATCGCGAAGAAGGACCAGAGAAGAGAGCTGGAGAAGGAATTCAAGGTGAAAAACCTGTACTAGAGCGGATCTATACTGCGGACCCTTGACAATTTGGGCGAGTGATGGTAAGATTTGTGTTACGCGAGAACAGTATAGAATTCGGGGTCGCCTGAATTTTGAATACTGTCAAAAGCGAACGCATCGGGAGAATGTCTGCGAACCATTGCGGATCGGGCGGTGCGAAAAACTCCGAAGAGAGTGCCAGTAAGGGCTTGTACTGGTTTCGACGGGGGCTTTGAAGCTGGTGAAGCTATCCGCATGCAATGCGTTAAATGGCAAACCTAAATATAAACGCTAACGACGAATTAGCATACGCAGCCTAATTTAGGCAGCTGTCGGCCTTAGAATACCTGCATTTTAAGTAACCGGCATCATTTAAAGCAGGAAACGACACGTGCAAAGCTTTGCGCACGCGGGCGTATGATGAAGCTACCAAACGGATCAGGATGTCTGCTTTCGGGTTCGGGCGGGAATTCTAAATAACAGACTATGATAGTAGAAGAACAGGGGATAGGTTTTCGGACAGGGGTTCGATTCCCCTCAGGTCCACTATAAGGGAAGTCTTGAAAAGTCGGGACTTCCCTTATTTTATGCCTGTTTGTATGTTTTTTGCAAAACGCTGTCCTTGCAGATAAAAGTTTGAAAGTGCATATCAATGGGGAAAGTATCACACGAAATATTACATGAAAAGCTATTTATACTGGAAAGAGAACAGCACAGATTGACAAAATTATTTTCATGCTTTACACTTTAAATTACAGAACACTTCCCGGAACCAAGAACTGCCGGGAGAAATATGAAACGAAAGTAAAGGAGAACTCTAATGAAAAAACGGGGCGACTATTTAAAGAAAGCATATTATCACTTAATGAAGATCGAGCAGAAGAAAAACAAGATCCTTCAGGTGGAGAACTATGGCGAGATCAACGCAGAGTTAAACCGCAAGTTCGCGAAGGGCGAGTATTTCGATTCCAGCGAAGTTTATGTTGAGGACGGTTACCTCTGCGTAGGCGAAGGTTTCTTCCGCCTTTCCGGAAAAGAGCAGGACGCTCTGATTGAGTATCTCTGCCCGGAAGATGACAGCACAGAGGAATAATTGGCATATTCTTGTGCCGTGCGCGGTCATTTGCTGCAAGTAACACTTTTGCCGGAGTGCGCATCGCTGGCATATAATACCTTTTAGAACAAAAAGATACCGGTATGGACGACTTGGTTCGCAATCATACCGGTATCTTTTTATATGAGCACAGCAGAGAAAAAAATAGTCAACCTCTGCACTGCGCGGACATGCGAATTCTTATAAAATGCAAGTCAGACTTTTGATAAATGCGTCTTTCTCTGCAATCTCAGCCGCATTTGCGAGGAACTCAGCGATACCGCTGGTGGTCTCCTCGTCAGCCTCATAAAAAACAGCCCATGTGTAGAATACGCATTTTAAATGCTCCATCTCGTCTTCGCCGGCCTTTGCCAGAGCGATCATCTTATCAATGAATTCTTTTTCAGAAACTCCCGTGGTTGGAAATTCTGCTGGTGTAAAATCCATAGCTGCAAACTCCTTTCCTGTGATCCGGACTTGGATCGTAGTGTGTGATGATTCAGGATCCTCACGATCACTTAAGTGTTTTCATATCCGATCTTCAGGGTGACCAGAGAATCATCATCCAGAACCTCGCCCTTTTTGTAGATATAATCGCGGATCAGCACTTTCAGCTTCTCGTCAACGGCAGGACTCGAATAGATCGTGTCCGGAACCGACTTTACGAATTCCTTGAGATCTGTTCCGGCAGTTCCCTCCGGACACGGAAGCGAAGCCTGACGGCACGCCATGCCGACTGCGCAGGATAATTCCATATGGTTGATCAGTCTCGCCGGTGTCTCAAAATTTTTGATCTTAATTTTCACGGACATCGGGACAAGCGTATGTACCATCGGACGGGTCTCCTTTCTGTCCCTCGCGTTCACGGACCATCTTCCAGATCAGGTCGTGCATCCACTGGACGGTCTCCTGAAGCTTTGAATTTTCGTCCTTTAAACGGGCAATTTCGGCTTCCAGTTCCTGGATTTTTGCATCTTTTTCTTCGGACATGGTAAAAACCTCCCTGAAAACTGTATGAGAACAGAACAAGTATAACATCAGAATGGAAACATGTCCAGTGGAGGAGCGGGCAAAACGGGCGGAAAAAGAATGATTGATTCAAGTGTGACTTTGAGATATAATAAACTTTGTTTCTATTTCTGCGAGAAAAATACATAAAAAGAGGAACATGAAATATGAGTTCAGTTTTACTAAAAACGGGCTGCTTTTTCCTGATCATCCTGATGGGATATGGTCTGAAAAAAATCGGCCTTTTAAGCCAGGCGGATCTTCCGGTCTTCTCGAAGCTCGTCACGAAGATCACACTCCCGGCAGCGATCATCCATAACTTCAGCCAGGCGACCATGGATGTCTCCATGCTGGTGATCGTGCTGATTGGTTTCCTGTGCAGCGGTGCGTATGCGGTGATTGGATACGGACTTTTTGCGAAAGGGACGAGGGACCAGAAGGCGTTTGGCCTCGTAAACGCGTCGGGATACAATATCGGCTGCTTTACGATGCCTTTCGTCCAGGGATTCTTAGGAGCGCCGGGCGTGGCCTGTACCAGCCTTTTTGATACGGGAAATGCGGTGGTCTGTACCGGTGGCTCCTACGCGGTGGCTGTGTCAGTGGCAGGAAAAGGCAGTGCCGGAGATAAGCATCAGATCCGCAGGATCGTGATCCAGCTCTTAAAATCCATCCCGTTTGACTGCTATGTTATTATGACAGCACTGACGATGGCGGGACTCCGCCTTCCGGCCTTTATGAATCAGGTGGCTGAGACTGTGGGTAACGCCAACACCTTCCTCTCTATGACCATGATCGGTCTCGGACTGGAGCTACATATGACGAAAGAGCAGACGGGCAGTGTCGCGAAGATCCTGGGAACGAGATTTGCAGTTTCTGCAGTCCTGGCAGTTTTATTTTATCAGTTTCTGCCGTTTTCCCTGGAGATCCGCAGAACCCTGGCGATCCTGATGTTCGGCCCGGTATCGGCCCTTGGCGTTCCGTACACCTCCATGCTTGAGGGAGATGTGAACCTTGCCAGTGCGGTGAACTCGGCATCGATCATTCTAGGAATCGTGAGCCTTACAGCATCGATCATCATCTTCTAAGAAATTCACAGCCGTGCATAGGGTGGTATCAGGTATACCGCATAGGTTCTGCATAGCTGTATCACACAAAATAAGGAGGAACACAATGGAATTACGGAACGAAAGGGACGCGCGGTTTATCATCCGGCATCATGTGACGGAAGAGAAACTGCTTCATCTGGAAAAAGGAGTCCGGAAACTCGGCTTCCAGTCCGGCGGAAAGAGGATCATGTCGATCTTTCTTGGACTTTTCCTGCTCTGCATGGCAGCAAAAGTCGTAGTCGGCGGGACCATCGGGGACGCACTCATGATGATCGGCATTCTCTGTGCCATGGGATTTGTGTTTGGAACCTATGCCCTTTTGAAAGGCTGGCTGGATGCGAAAAAGCAGATCCATCTCCAGTTCGAGGCGGGCAAGATGGAAGATAACTATCAATGGGAATACCGCTTTTACGAGGACGGATATGAGGTCATCGGAAAGAATGAGAAATCCCGTGTGCAGTATAAAAACGTGGGACGCCTTATTGATATATCCGGCATGTATGTGCTGGTGGAGCGCGGAAATGTGGTGCGTTATTTCATGAAGAATGATGCGGTACAGGGAAATTCTGCGGAGCTTGCGGGATTCCTGACAGAAAAGTGCCATCTTCCGATGGAACAGATCACAGTACGATAGGAGGTGCGGGATGGAACCGATATACGCAGTAAAATCTACATATGATGAAGATATGTTTTATCACCAGGTCGTGGCTTCCAAGCCGCGGATGATGCCGAAGGAGAACGATGGGAAGAAGATCAAGTTCCAGCTTCCTGATTTCGGACTGAAAGATACTTTGATGGCGCTTCTTGTGGGCGCGGCTGTTTACATGGCGTTCGGACAGCTTGAACAGTCTACGAGAATTCTGCAGGCGGTGCTCTGCGGACTTGTGGCGGCAGTGGTGCTGCGGCGAATGAATGAGAGACAAAACGGGGAGACTTCCGGAAAGAAGGCGAATTCCGTATCTGCTGATAAAAATCAGGCTCTGCAGCTTCTGGAGAGTTCCGGATTAAAGGGTGACCACTGCACCATGAATTTCTACGAGGACACCTTTACGGTGGAGCGGCCGGGTATCATCACGGAGTACCAGTACGAGGGAATCGCATGGATCAAGGAGACCAGCAAGTATTACATGGTCTTTTGGAACAAATCCCTTGCGATCCCTGTGGAGAAGGCGGGATTCTACCGCGGAAAGAAGGAGACATTCGGATCTTTCCTTGAAAAACGGTGCGATAAGGTGATCGAGAAGGTGAGAAACGTATAGAGGGGCGAAGGACCATTTCTATATGGAAGTGCATAGCTCCGAACGGCGGAGCTGTGTAAAATAAAATGGAGAGGATCTTTTGGGGATGAAAATTAAAAAAGAAGAGAAAATGCAGATCGAAAAGCTGCCAACACTGAAGTTGAAATATACGCTGGTCGTGCCGTTCATGGGAATCGTGGATGCGCTGACTATGGGAAGCTTCTTTATGAATCCGGCGGCGGATGGAAAACTGCTCATCAAGGCGTTCTATGTGATCTGCGGGATCGCGGGGATTTTATTTGCACTGTGGGGACTTTTGTGGAAGACTACGATTGATGGCAAGACGATCAAGGTAAACCCGGTAATTGGAAAGAAAAAAGTGGTCCCGTTTTCAGATCTGAAAAAAGCGATTGTTTATAAGAAGAAAAAGACGGGATCTATCGTGAGCTATGAACTGATCGATAAGAACAACCAGTCCATCGTTACGATCTATCCGCTTATGAAGGACAGCAGTACATTGATGGAGAGATTGAAACGCCTGAAATATCCGGTGGAGGAAGCATAAGGCAAAATCCCATCAGGGAAGCTGAACTGGAATGGATTTTTGCGCGTAACTATGAAGGTATTGAATAATTATGCCGGTTTTAGGAAAGATCCCGGGAGAGTGAATACTCTGGGATCTTTCTGCGCATAATGACCTCTGATGAAACAGGAAAAGGAGGCCATTTTATGACAAAACTGGATTGTACCGTGACGACATGCGTCCATAACGCGGAGAAGTGCTGCTGCAAGAGCGGCATCCTCGTGGAGGGAGCACAGGCGAAGAACTGCTGTGATACCTGCTGCGGAAGCTTTGAGGAGAACAGGGGCGGACTTTTTAAGAATCTTTTTAAGACGCCGGAATCAAAGCTTGAGGTGGAATGTGATGTAGCGAACTGTCTCTATAATGATGACCATCAGTGCAGGGCAGAGCGGATCACGATTGCGGGAGACGGCGCTATGGCTGTCGGTCAGACGGAATGTGCAAGCTTTAGGGAGAAGTAGGAATAGAGAAGGGACTGGCTGCGGAGAAAGCTGATGATAGCAAACTGACCGTTGCCGGTTCCTTTTTACTTGGCAGAAAAGTCGTTGTTTTGCCTGAAAGAAAGGCATTGTGGATTTTTGACATGCGTCTGTGAGAAGACAGATCTATGGGAGAAGTATGAAAGGGCTGTGGAAAATACCGGGCAGAATCGTGGAGGGCTTGAGTCGAAAAAGTATTGGAAATTCCGGGAAAAGTGATTGACAAAACGGAAACGATATAGTAGAATAACATAAGTTGTGAGAACAACTGACAGGAAAGCAGGTATCCGCCTCACCCTGGCACGAGTAAGTGACCCGGGTTCATAGACATCGGTTTTTATCATGCAGCAGCATGCCAAACCAATGCAGTTACGAGCGGATAGTTACCTATCTGCTTTTTCTTTTCTATCGACATATGTAGAGTATGAGAGTTGGAGGTGTACGGCTATTAGCGAGTTAATGATTAACGAGCAGATCCGTGATAAGGAAGTTCGTTTAATTGGAGAAAATGGTGAGCAGCTTGGAATCATGTCTGCAAAGGACGCTTATAAAATGGCGAGGGATGCAGAACTGGATCTTGTAAAGATTGCTCCGGCAGCGAAGCCGCCGGTATGTAAGATCATTGATTACGGTAAATACAAGTATGAGATGATCCGTAAGGAGAAAGAAGCGAAAAAGAAGCAGAAAACGATCGAGGTGAAGGAAGTACGTCTTTCCCCGAATATCGATACAAACGATCTTAACACAAAGATCGGATCTGCGAGAAAGTTCATCGAAAAAGGCAACAAGGTAAAAGTTACGCTTCGTTTCCGCGGTCGAGAGATGGCTCATATGAACCAGACAAAGTATATTCTGGATGATTTCGCTGAGAAACTTTCCGATATCGCTGTTGTCGATAAGCCTTCCAAGGTAGAGGGAAGAAGCCTGGTAATGTTTTTAACTGCAAAACGATAAGGGAACAATTTTAAGGAGGAAACAACAATGCCTAAAATGAAAACAAGCAGAGCAGCTGCAAAACGTTTCAAAAAGACCGGAACTGGTCAGTTAGTGAGAAATAAAGCTTATAAGTCCCATATCTTAACTAAGAAATCCACAAAACGTAAGAGAAATCTTAGAAAAGACATCGTTACCGATATCACAAACAGCAAGGTAATGAAGAAGATTTTACCGTATTTATAATTTGTTTCGGAATTAAGATTAAGGAGGAAATTAAGCAATGGCAAGAATTAAAGGTGGCTTAAATGCCAAGAAGAGACATAACAGAGTGCTCAAGTTAGCCAAAGGTTACAGAGGAGCTCGTTCCAAACAGTATAGAGTAGCAAAGCAGTCCGTAATGAGAGCTTTAACAAGCTCCTACGCTGGCAGAAAAGAGAGAAAGAGACAGTTCAGACAGCTCTGGATCGCTCGTATCAACGCTGCAGCTAGAATCAACGGCCTTTCCTACAGCAAGTTCATGTATGGCTTAAAGCAGGCTGGTGTTGTTATGAACCGTAAGGTATTATCCGATATGGCTATCAACGACGCAGAGGGCTTTGCAAAGCTTGCTGAGTTAGCAAAAACAAAACTGGCTTAATTAGTCGGTGAGAATAGAGAAAACCTTTCCGGTGGAGTGATCTGCCGGGGAGGTTTTTTGCGTTTTTGGGAGAGGTTCATGGTGGTAGGTGTTACGCGCGTCCGTGCCCGGAGGCCCGTCGGTGCTGTGTAGTTGCGGGAGCGAGAAGAAGGGAAAGGAAGGTTTCGGAGGGAGAGAAGGTGTTGGCGAAAGCTAGACGATGCGCGGGACCCTTTGGACGCCGCGGCATCGCGAGATTGTTGGGATAAACGAAAAAAGGCTTAAGTCTTTCGACTTAAGCCTTCGTGCAGAAGAAGGGACTTGAACCCTCATGATATTGCTATCACACGGACCTGAACCGTGCGCGTCTGCCAATTCCGCCACTTCTGCATCTCGTCAGATGACGTATCTCATTGACAAAACATATTATAGTATAAGGTGTGGGATTTGTCAAGAGTTTTTTAAATATTGCTAAAAAAACATTTTTTTTAAAAAATTCAAAAAAGTACTTGCCAAACAGAAAGAACTATGGTATATTAATATGCGTCGGTGAGAGATATGAAATCTTGAAACACCCGATACGCGGAAGTGTCGGAACTGGCAGACGAGCAAGACTAAGGATCTTGTGGTGGTTACATCGTGTGGGTTCAAGTCCCATCTTCCGCACGAAAGACTCAAGTCGTGAGACTTGAGTCTTTTTACGTTATAGGGAAAATAGCGATAGACGCGGAGGGCCTGGTGGTTGGAGTGATGATACTGGAATTGTCGAACCGGTGTATGAATGCGTATATTGAGGAAAACGTCACGCAAAGTGTAACACGGAGAGAAGGAAGAGTGGTTGAGATGAGCACCAGAGGGCAGCACTGTATCCGGCATTTGTGGGAAGAGCAGGAGAAAAGGTGATAGAAATTTAAGATAGATGATATTTCTGAAGGATGACTGTAGAAGATGTTTTATGAGATATAGCCGTAGAGATCATTGCGTGATATCTTTGATATGGAGATTACTATGGAGATGATCTCTTTAGCAGATTTCGGTTATGCCATGGGATAGAATATAGTACAAATTGAGCAAAAAAAATATGTTATTAAAAAAATAAAAAAAGTTTAAAAAAGTACTTGCCAAACAGAAAGAACTGTGGTATATTAATATGCGTCGGTGAGAGATACAAAATCTTGAAACACCCGATACGCGGAAGTGTCGGAACTGGCAGACGAGCAAGACTAAGGATCTTGTGGTGGTTACATCGTGTGGGTTCAAGTCCCATCTTCCGCACGAAAGACTCAAGTCGAAAGACTTGAGTCTTTTTGCGTATTAAGCAAAATCAATTTCCTTTTCAAATGGATCGTGATAAGATTGATTCTATCAATATTACTCGTATTTTGTAGAGAGAGTGCGAAGGGAAATGCAGAGTGGAAAGACATTGGAAGAGGCTGTGGATGATACGATCAATAATTCTATGAGTGAAGGTGTCTTGAAAGATATTCTTAGAAAGAACAGAGCGGAGGTGAAACGAGTTATGTGGTCAGATTATAATGAGGAACTCCATTTGAAGAATGTTCGGCAGATGGGGTTTGAAGAGGGAGAGACAAATAAATTGATTAGTCAGGTCGTGAAGAAAGTAAAGAAAGGTCAATCTCTGGAACAGATTGCAGATGTGCTGGAGGAAAGAATAGAAACATTACGCCCGATCTATGAGGCGGTCGTTTCAGCAGCCCCTGGTTATGATGCAGATATAATTTATAATCAATTGAAAAAATAATATTATTGATAAGCAATATTAATGTGATAAAAGAGCGGAGCACCTGACCAGATCGGGCGGCCGCTCTTTTTGAGTGCCGAGAACGTGGAAAAGGCTGCTGACCGTAAAAACAGAGGTGCAGATATTTAAATGTAAACACACATTGTTAGTTTTACTTGCATTCCAAAAACATCAGTGCTATATTCGTGGCAAAAGAGAACGTTACCGAGTCATCAAAAGGGAGGCACGAAATATGTTTTACACAGAAAATGTCGACACACCGTTGTCAGACAGCGAATGGAAGAGCACACTGGACACATGGATCAAGCAGGTACAACCGGGGGAGAAGATTCTGATCCTGCCGCCGGATATTACGAGGTGTTATTCCTACGCGGGAAAGCTCACCGCGTACCTGTATGAAAAACTATCTGAAGCATGCAAGATCCGGATCATGCCGGCAGTGGGGACGCACAGGCAGATGACAAGAAAAGAGCAGGAAGAATTTTTCGGCCCGATCCCGGAGAGTTGCTTTCTCTGCCACGACTGGAGGAACGACACGGAGGATATCTGCGTCGTGCCGGAGGACAAGATCTCGGAGATCACCGGAGGAAAATATAAGAGATCGATCACCGCGCAGTTGAACCGACATCTTCTCTCCGGGGAGTTTGACCGGATCGTATCCGTCGGTCAGGTGGTTCCCCATGAGGTGGTGGGAATGGCAAACTACACGAAAAACCTGCTGGTGGGTGTCGGCGGCAGGGACATGATCAACCAGTCCCACATGATCAGCGCCATCTGCGGGATCGAGACGATCATGGGACGGGAAAACACACCGGTGAGACGACTCTTCGACTATGTCCAGAAAAAATATCTGGACCAGCTTAAGATCACATTCATGCTGACGGTGACCTGTGAGAAACATCAGGATTCGGACCTCTACGGTCTTTGTATCGGCGAAGAGCGGGAGACATTTTCCGCGGCATGCAGGCTTGCGGAAAAGAAGAATATCACCTGGCTTCCGAAGCGGGCGAAGAAGGTCATCGCATGGCTGGATCCGGCGGAATTTGGCAGTACCTGGGTTGGAAACAAGGCGGTATACCGGACGAGAATGGCGATCGCGGACGGCGGAGAGCTTCTGATCCTGGCGCCGGGAATAAGATCCTTTGGTGAGAATGAGGAGGTGGACGCCTGCATCAGAAAACACGGTTACAGCGGCACGAAAAAGATCCGGAATGCCTATGAAAACGGGGAGTTTAAAGGAATCGAGATGGCGGCGGCCCACCTGATCCATGGCTCATCGGACGGCAGATTTAAGATCACTTACGCGGCAGACCCGGAACTTATGTCGGAGGAGACCATGAGATCTGTGGGGTATGAATGGACCGATATAGGACCGATGATGGAAAAATATCAGCCGAGAAGGAAGGAGACAGGCTGGTACGAGGACCACGGGGAAGAGTATTACTTCATCAAAGCCCCGGCGGTGGGGCTTTGGAGAGTCCGGGGAGAAGAGTGAGAAAAACCTATGGATAGAGTTGATTGATAGCTATCAGGCTATCAATCATCGAATAAGTTGAATTTGATTTATGGTACCTCTGCGGATATAATGAAGACAACAAAGAAACAGAGACTGAAACGGTAAAATAAAACAATAACCAGAGTCTTAAGAAAAGGAGCAAAGGTATTATGGGTGAAATTTTTCAGGTAGTATATCCGGCAGCGGCATTGACTGCAAAAGGCAAAAATGTTTCTCCGTCCCTCCCGGATCTGAACGGCAAAGTAGTCGGTGAGCTTTGGAACTGGGCATTCCGTGGCGATGAGACATTCCCGATGATCGAGGAAGAATTAAAGGCGATCTACCCGGATATCAAATTTGTGAGCTACAAGGAATTCGGGAACTTCCACGATCCGACCTACGAGGCACAGATGATGGAAGCACTTCCGGGCAAGTTAAAAGAATTCGGCGTTGACGCGGTGATCGTAGGAAATGGATGCTGCGGAACATGTTCCCCGGCAGTAGCACGCGGTGTTGTCCTTGTTGAGAATCAGGGAATCCCGGCAGTCGGAATGCTCTGCAAGGGTTTCCCGACCATGGCAAAGCAGATCGCAAAGAGTTCCGGATACGCGGATGCGAGATTCGTGGAGTATCCGAACGCGATCGCCCTCGACTCTGCGGAGAAGGTGCGTGAGAACATCCACAACGTGGTGATCCCGAAGATCATCGAGGCACTCACAAAACAGGTGAGAGCAACGGCAAAGGCAAAGAAGAGAGAGCCGGGTTCCAGGGACATCGTGTTTGAGGGTACATACGAGGAAGTACAGAACTACTACTACGAGAAACGCTGGTCCGATGGTCTTCCGATTGTTCCTCCGACCATCGAGAAAGTAGAAGAATTCTTAAAATACACAAAACGTGATCCGGAAGAAGTGATTGGAATCATGGAGCCGTCCATGGGTGCCTGCACCGTATGGAAAGTCGCTGTAAACGGCGTGATGGCAGGCTGCCGTCCGGAATACTTCCCGATGCTTCTCGCAATCGCTGAGATCATGGTGACACCGGAATTCAGCGTAAAAGACTCCGGCGCGACACCGGGCTGGGAGGCAATGATCATGCTGAACGGACCGATCAGAGACGAGTTAAAGTTCAACTACAAGATCGGACATCAGCGCCCGGAGTGCATGCCGAACGTGACGATCGGACGTTTCTACCGCTTAATGTTGAGAAATATCGCAGGTTTCCAGATCGGTTCCACCGATATGTCCACACACGGACAGATGTTCCGTCCGGTGATCCCGGAGAACGATCAGGTGTGCGAAGAGATCGGATTCAAGACCGTTGCGGAGATCCAGGGATTCCAGAAAGGTGAGAATGTTGTGTCCATCGTTTCCGGCCGTGTATGCAGCGATCCGATGCAGACAAACGGTTCCACAGCGGAGCAGCACCTGGACTACATGACAGACTGGGCAACCAGAATGATCGAGCCGTATGAGACCATGCGTGATTACCATGAGAACCATGTCCTGTTCTTAAGCCCGGTAGTTGCAAAGCTTCTGGCGGAGCAGGGATATACAAAAGAGACCATCGCGAAATATATCCTGACCCACGCGAAAGTAACGGCAGAATACTTTGAGTTAAACGCTTCCAGATTCAACCACTGGCAGCCGTACAGTTTAAAAGAAGAAGTCGAGAAAGGAAATCTCGGACCGGAGTGGCATGAGTCTGACGATCCGAAGCGTATGGTTCCGTTATTTGGACCGGGCGCAAATATCCTGATCATCGTTGTCGGCGACCCGACAAGAAACCGCAGCCAGTTCTTCCGCTCCAACTATACGATGGCGAAACTGACAAGCAGAAAGATCGAACTTCCGGATAACTGGGAAGAAATGTTAAAAAATGCTAACTCATAAGATCTGAAAGCTGGATGCAATAAGATCTATGTAAATACCCTCCTTATTCAAAAAATTACCGGCGGAAATTATTCCGCCGGTAAATTTTTGTAGAAATCAAGGATATCAGACCACAAGGCCGAAATATCAGAATTTGCCGAATCACTTTCCCGTCCATATAGAAAGATCGGCATGGAGAGATCAAAATTTTTCACGGGCAGGATCACGATATCGTCTGTCACAGGAAGATTTCGCTTGACCATGAGACCGATATATCTGCCGGAATCAATGGCCTTAAACATGTCGGAGGAATTGCGCCCAAGAAAGGCGATCCGGGGATGCAGCCCGAATTCCGGATGCTGTTCCCCTACCGTATTTAAGATCGAGTAGGGGGCATCCGTGGAACAGAAGGAATATCTCTGCAGCTCCTCCAGGTCAACGGAATTCCGTGAAGCCAAGGGATGATTTTTACTGACAACGAAGACAACTTTCTGCATGCAGAGGACCTCCTGGCGGATCCTGGCGTGATGCATGATGCCCATGGTGATCACGAGATCACAGTTCTTTGAGAGCAGTTCCTGCTCCCAGTCCAGTGGGATCACAGCGACACGGAGATTCGTTCCCTTTTCAATTAAAAAATCGATCAGCATGGAGTTTGCCGGGGAGGTGGAACAGGCGAGACGGATAAAGTCCACGGAACTCCGCTTTAACGCCTCCATCTCCGCCATGCAGGTCTCCATGATCAATCCCGCTTCCGTAACACCCCGGAGAAAGATCCTGCCGTACTCGTTTAACTGGATGCCGCGTCCGTTTCGATCGAAGAGCTGGTATCCGAGCTCCGCCTCCAGCCGCTTGATGGAAGCGGAGAGGGATGGCTGGGTGATGTTTAATTTCTGTGCTGCCCGGTTCATATGCTGAAGTTCGGCAACTGTGGTAAAATACTTTAAAGATGACAAGTCCATAAAGAGCCTCCTGTTGACAAAGCAAACGCTGTTAGCTAAAATGAGTGTATCACATTATGAGAGTAAGGTCAATCAATCGTTAAACCGATAACTATAAAACTATTGATTTTAAGATAAATAACTATCAACCTATTTTGTATAGAATAAAAGCAATTTGACGAAGCTAACATTGTTAGTGTATATTGGTGATAGCAAGTTGTGAAAACTATACAAATGGAAAGGGGATAATTATGACAAATTTGAAAAAAAATCCAATTTTTCAAATTGGCTGTATCATCGTAGCTGCTGTCCTTGTCCTGGGAAGTCTGGTCATCGCACCGCCTGAGGGGTTATCACCGGAAGGATGGACCATGCTGGCGATCGTCATCGGAGCGATGATCCTGTTTATCAGCGAGGCGATGCCGCTTGCGGCAACCTGCTTTATGATCATTGTTACCATGAAGTATACCGGCGTTGTTGGATGGAAAGCGATCCAGCAATCCGCATGTTCCAGTACCGTATTCTTCTGTATGGCAGGTTTCGGAATCGGAGCCGCGCTGCAGAATACGAACCTGGCGGCAATTCTCTTAAGAGCACTTTACCGTCTCGGAAAGGGCGATGCGAGAAAGATGATCAGCGCAGTCTGCTGGCTGTCCGCAATCATCTCCATCTTCGTCTCTGATGGAGCAGCCCAGATCGTTGTTCTGGCAGTTGTTACCGGCGTTGTAAAAGCTTTCGGAGATCCGGAGCCGGGCACAAGCAGACTGGCAGGCGGAATGATGATGGCGATCACGATCGGAGCTTTCACTGGTGGATTATTCCTCCCGTGCTCCAACAGTGTAAACGTAGCGATCATGGACCTCAGCGAGGTCGTATCCGGAACACCGATGACATTCTTCCAGTGGGCACTGTTCGGAATCCCGTGCGGACTTATCTTAACGATCTTCGCGTCCTGGATGCTTCCGCGCTACTTCAAACCGGAGCAGTTATCTGAAAAGCAGAAATCCGATGTCGAGAAGCTGTTCTCCGAGATCCCGGATCACTTCGAGAAGAAGGATAAATGGTATATCGTTATCACAACGATCATGATCGTGTTATGGTTCGCAAGCAACTGGGTAAAGAAAGTCGATACCGCGACAGTTGCGATGGCTGGCATGTTCTTAATGATGATGCCGGGAATCAATCTTTTAAGCGCGAAAGATTACAAGAAAAACTTCTCCGCAATGGTAGTCGTTACCATGCTCTGCATTTTCCCGTTAGCATCCGGAATGAGCAGCACTGGTGCTGGTGAGTGGGTCGTTAACAAGATCTTTGCTGATTCTGCAAGCTGGAACCTTATCGTGATCTTCATCATGGCTACCATCGCCGCATTCCTGGTTCACTGCCTCGTACCGCAGGGTTCCGCAAACGGCGCACTGAGCGCTACCGTGATCGCTCCGGTCCTTGTAGGAGCAGGCGTTCCGGTATCCGCGGCAATGGCACTGATCGGTATCCAGGCGGGTACAGGTTTCCTGTTCCCGATCGAAGGAACATGGCAGTACACATTCGGAACCGGCCACTACAGCTTCACAGACTGTATCAAAGGAAACTGGCCGATCACACTTGTCGGAATGCTCTGCTGCGTGATCGTGATCCCGATCCTCTCCATGATCTTTGGAGGAATTGGCCTGATCTAAAAACATACATAATAGGCTGACGATAAAGGCGGCCGGGGCTGCGGGGAAACGGCTTCGGCTGCCTTTATTTTATGGAGGTGTTTATGGAAAAAAAGACATTTGCTTATGTGGGAACATGGACGGTCCAGGCGTCGGAAAATGGCGGAGGAATTGGTGTCTATGAATATCATGAGGCCGATGGGGGTCTCACACACAGGAAAACCGTTCGGCCGGATATTACAGCAGGAATGATGTGCGTGGATCAGAAAAGAGGAATTCTGTACGCAGTGGATGAGAGAACAGACAGCGAAGAGTTTTTTCATGAAGGCGGGGGCGGAAGAGTCCTGGCGTTTTTCATCGATCCGGAGACAGGAGACCTCTTGGAACTCGGGGACGAACAGCCGACATTCGGACTGCTCCCCGCGTATCTTGCACAGGATGGAAGCAGAAACTGGCTGATCGCCTGCAACCACAGCAACCGGAAAACGGTCACGAAACATGTCAGGGGAGAGGACGGAATGTACCATGTTATTACGGAGTACAGCGATGTGTCGGCTGTTCTTTATCCGCTGGATCAGAAAGGACGGATTGGAAAAGCGGTCCAGATCATTGATTTTCCGGTGGACTGGAGCCGGAGACCGTCGAAGACGGCATGCCTTCACTGCGTGAAGTTTGCTCCGGACGGAAAACATTTCGTCCTGACAGACATGAAGCAGGACCTGGTTCTCACCTATGAGCTGGATCAGGAGAACGGCAGAATGATCGAACGGGACAGAAAAACGTGGAGAGATGGGAATTATCCCCACTATGCAGCATTTCACCCGGAACACCCGGTCTTTTATCTAAACAACGAGCACGCCCATGTTCTTGACGTGGTGCATGTGGATGAAAACTGGAAGATGGAGATCATCCAGACCATTGATGTGACACCGGATCTTGATTTTGACATGACCGGAAAGAAGGTCATGCAGACAGATGTGGGAGTCAGTGCGGACGGAAGATATGTGTATGATCTGTACCGGGGTGCGAATTCCATCTGGGTGTTCGAGGTGAATGAGGCGGATGGAACATTAAAAAAGAAACAGGAATTTAAGTTCGGAAAAGAGGGGAATCCGAGAGGTTTTGCTTTCTCGCCGGATGGAAAGTTTATTCTCGTGGCCAATAATGCCGCCCACCAGGTGATCACGCTGAAAGTCCTTCCAGACGGGCATCTTGAGGAGACGGGAAAAGCGGACGGAAACTTAAGATTTCCGGGAAATATTTCCTTTTATACAGGAAATGATACAGGAAACAGGTAACACGCTGCGGTCTGCCTGGTGCAGAACGCGGAAATACTTATATAATGTTCAAAAAGTAACGAGGAGGAACATGTGAAAATGAAAGTAAATGATCTGAGAAGTGCCCTGGAATTATTAAAGACGATTCCGGGACAGTTAGCGGAGACGGACGTGGAAGTGGAGCCGATGGCGGAGCTTTCCGGCGTTTACCGCTATGTGGGAGCTGGCGGTACGGTAAAGAGACCGACAAAAGAGGGACCGGCGGTGGTCTTCAACAACATCAAGGGCCACCCGGACGCAAAGGTGGCGATCGGCGTCCTGGCCAGCAGAAAGCGCGTGGCAAAGCTTTTAGACTGCGAACCCCAGGAAGTCGGAAAGAAGCTCTATAAGAGCGTGGAACATCCGGTTCCGCCGGTGGTGAGCGAGGAAAAGCCGCTCTGCCAGGAGGTGGTGCATCTGGCATCCGATCCGGATTTTGATCTCCACAAACTTGTTCCGGCACCGACAAACACACCGGATGATGCGGGCCCATATATCACCCTCGGCATGTGCTATGCCACACACCCGGATACCGGAAAACATGACGTGACGATCCACAGACTCTGCATCCAGGGAAAGGATGAGCTTTCCATCTTCTTCACACCTGGTGCCCGCCACATCGGCGCTATGGCAGAGCGGGCGGAGGAGCTTGGACAGGTTCTCCCGATCTCCGTCAGCATCGGCGTGGATCCTGCCATCGAGATCGGCTCCTGCTTTGAGCCTCCGACCACACCGTTAGGATACGATGAGCTTTCCGTAGCGGGAGCACTCCGGGGTGAGCCGGTAAAGCTTACAAAATGCGTCTCTGTGGACGAGTATGCCATCGCCAACGCGGAATATGTCATCGAGGGCGAAGTGATTCCGGGAGAGAGGATCGTGGAGGACCAGAACAGCCACACTGGATTCGCGATGCCGGAGTTCCCGGGTTACACAGGAAAAGCGTGCCCGGTATGCTGGAAGATCAAGGTGAAAGCCGTGACACACCGGAACCATCCGATCATGCAGACCTGCATCGGACCCAGCGAGGAACATGTCTCCATGGCGGGTATCCCGACGGAGGCCAGTATTTACGGCATGATCGAGAAGGCCATGCCTGGAAAGCTCCAGAATGTTTACTGCTGTTCCCCGGGCGGCGGAAAGTACATGGCGGTGCTGCAGTTTAAGAAAACGGTGGACAGCGATGAGGGAAGACAGAGACAGGCGGCGCTGCTTGCATTCTCCGCATTCAGCGAGCTGAAACATATCTTCCTCGTGGATGAGGACGTGGACTGCTTCGACATGAACGATGTCCTCTGGGCGATGAACACGAGATTCCAGGGAGATAAGGACATTATCACGATCCCGGGCGTCCGCTGCCATCCGTTAGATCCGTCCAGCGATCCGGCCTATTCCGATTCCATCAGGGATCACGGGATCGCCTGCAAGACGATCTTTGACTGCACGGTGCCTTTTGACCAGAAAGACCGGTTTGTCCGTTCCAGATTCCTGGAACTTGATCCGAAAAAGTGGTTCCCGGACGGGGATGTCTTATGAGGAGGCGGATCATTGTAGGCGCCACGGGAGCCAGCGGGATGCCGTTGCTCACAAAGTGCCTGGAACTGATTAAAAAAGACGGAGATTTGGAAAGCTGGCTGATCTTGAGCGATGGCGCAAAGCTGACTCTGCGGCAGGAGATGCCGGGGGAGGAGAAAAAGGTCCTGGAACTCGCCGATCATGTGCTTGAGAACACGGAGATCGGCGCAGGTCCCGCCAGCGGATCATTTAAGGCTGCGGGCATGCTCATCGTTCCCTGCAGCATGAAGACCGTGGCTGGGATCCACGCGGGATACGGGGAGAACCTGATCCTGCGGGCGGCGGATGTGACGATCAAAGAACAGAGGCCCCTGGTCCTGGCGGCCAGGGAGACGCCGCTCAGCGCCATCCACCTGCGGAATCTCTCGGAACTCTCCATGATCCCAGGAGTGCGGATCATCCCGCCGATGATGACGTTCTATCACCGGCCGGAGAGCATCGACGAGATGGTCTACCACATTGCGGCGAAACTTGTGGAGCCATTCGGAGTGGAAGCGGAGGAATATCGAAGATGGACGGGAATCTGATCAGAAGAGAGAAGCTGTCATTCGCGGAACTTGAGGTCGGGGTCCGCTGGATCGGAGACGACATTGCGGTGTGGGTGAACGGCGGAGACCGCCCCCACATCGGTTGCGTCGTCCAGGCGGTGCCGAGATTGTCCTTAACGGGCGATGGGAGCAGGAGTGCCACATCCTCGGTCTTAAATCTTACAGGACACAAGGATGAATTCCTGTGCCGGGAGCTGGCGGAGACGATCTGCGCTGCCACAGGCCGGGTGACGGTCTGCACCGGCGGATTTCACTGTGATGGAATGACGAAGGAGAAGATCGCGGAAGTTGTGGACACGGTGAAGAGGATCGCGGGAGAGCTTGCCGGGGAACTCAGAACAGTCAGATCATAGATCTCAGACAACCAGAAAAATCGCAGTCAGATAACGTTGAACAATAAGCAGAACAAGCATGAAAGAAATAAGAGTGCATCGAAACGGAGGTCATTTCGATGCACTTTTTCGTGCCAAAGAAAACTGGTAAAGAAGAACTGCCGCCCAACAAAGTAATTTCTGCTGGGCGGCAGTTCTTCTTTTGATAGGTTTTATGAAATTATAGGAGAGAAAACTTGATTTTTCCGGATCATAGTCCGTTCAGGTCCTTGATCACACCCGGATGGTTCGTCACGAAGCGGATGGCCCGTTCGGTGACTTCCGTCTTCATGAGCTGCTCGATCTGACAGCCCTCATCGGTAACATGAAGGGAAACACGGTGGTCTTTGGAGTATACCGGCCATTCCGGGAGTCCGTCGCCGTTCGGGTCTCCGTTCCAGGCGAAGTTTGCCCAGTAGCTTGTGAGCATGTCGGAGAGCTCGAAATCGTAGTCATCGAAATCTTTCTCGTTTAAGGTTCCCATAACGTATGTGATCTCGCTGCCGTGAGGCGTCTTATTCGTTTCGCTGGCCCAGCGCTTTTTCGGCTGTGTCCGCTCAAAGTGGTAAGTATAGATCGGACGGCGTCCGGTATCCACATTTCTCTGAGCCCAGGCAACACCGCGGGAGTAGACGAAAGCCGGGATCATGGTCTCGTCCGGAACGTCTTTTCTTACGATCTTGATCCATCCGTTATCGCCGCTCACGGAGCCGGAGATCACCGGGATATCTGCGGCCTCGCCTTTCCAGATCGTAACGCCAGGTGTCTCTAAAAGGGAGAATCCATCCGTATCCGGCTGGAACACGGATTTTTCCCAGAATTCCAGTTCCCCGATGGTGGCGTCCTGGAGCTTGTCGCAGACCTCAGAGGCATCCTTCGTCATAATATCCTCGAGAGTCCAGTCCAGGGACTTCATTCCGCGTTCACAGATATCCATCTTTTCTTCTAACGGGCGGTAGTAGTCGGAATCGGTGATGCCGCTGCCGGACTCCACGATGACCCGCTTCATGATATCGCGGGAGAGCGGGGAACACATGAGCATTCTTGTGGACATGCCGCCTGCGGAGAAACCGAATACGGTGATGTTGTCTGGATCACCGCCAAAGGCAGAGATATTTGCCTGTACCCATTTTAAGGCTGCGATCTGGTCTAAGAGACCGTTGTTTCCGGTGGTTCCGTCGCGTTTCGCAAGCTCCGGGAGAGCGATGTATCCCAGGGCGCCGAGACGGTAGTTGAAAGTGACGAGGATCACGCCGCGTTCATTGAGCGCATCTCCGTCAAATTCCTTTGAGGTGCCGCAGCCGGTAGTAAATCCGCCGCCGTGGATCCAGAACATAACTGGAAGCTTCTCGTTTGGAGCTTTTGCGGGCGTCCAGATATTTAAATAGAGACAATCCTCGGAGATCTCGGTCACATCGGGATCTTCAAAAGGTCTCCGCTGTATCGCGGAGGGAGAATAGTGGTCACAGAGAAGTTCACCTTCCCACGGATCCACAGGTCTTGGCGGGGCAAAACGCAGGGAACCAACCGGCGGTTTTGCGTAAGGAACGCCCTTAAAGACAGTGTTGGATGGAGTTTTTCCGGGAATGCCCCGAAGAACACCGTATTTTGTATAGGCAGTCGTCAGTGCCATAATTACACATCCTTTCAGAAAAAATAAACTGGGTGGAATTATGTACACGAGACAGGGGAATGTCAAGAAATGATAAGAACAATAAAATATCTTTTCTAAAAGATATCTAAAAGATATTCTTTTTGCATTATACACGAAAAAAAACGGCAAGTCAAGATGCTGACTGCCGTTTTTTGAATCGTTTTATCGCATGTCATGGGCGGACCTCTGCGGGCGGATAGAAAGCAAACGCACTGGATGATCCCCTGGAGACCAGCTGGATCGTCATCTGGAAGATATCCGGCCGCATGGTGGTCTCACAGTATTCCACCACTTTTCCATTTCCGGAAGCGGTACGCTTTAAGAGCAGGAGAGGGACGCCGATATCGGCCTGAAGGAACTGGGATTCCATAAATCCGGCATTGATCGTGTCAATCGTCTCCTCGATCTGGTCCACCAGAATACCGAAATGTTTGTTCAGAAAACCGTACAAATCGGTCAAAAGTTCACCTTTAGAGGAGAGATCAGGAAAAGTTACGGGAGAGAGATAGTTTACCATATACCCAAAGGGAACACCGTCGGCCAACTGAAGTCTCTGAAGACGGTAGATTTCGTATCCCACCGGGACACCAAGAACCTTTGCGGCGGAAGGCGGAGCCGGGACCAGATCAAAAACGGCTTTTGTGTTGTGGACTTCCCCGTCCCCGTCCGTAAGATAGTGGACATGAACGGAGGTCTCCGCATCTGGAAGATTATATTTTTTTCCTGTGACAGTCTTCTGTTCCATTGAGGTGATCCGTGTTCCGGATCCCTGTCTGACATCCACCAGACCCTGTTCCCTGAGGAGCTGGACCGCATGGCGGATCGTAGTTTTGCTGGCGTTGAACTGTTCCATCAGCTCATTTTCCGTGGGAAGGAAGGAACCGGGGAGATACTGATTGTTCAAGATCGCCAGACGGAGATCAGAATAGATCTCGATATATCTTGGTACCTTTGCGCACATAATAAAATCCTTTCCATATTGTTCTTGTAAGGGAAATGATAAAACATATTTAAAATCATATCTAAAAGAATAACAATTTAGATACATTGTACCTTCTGCACAAAAAAAAATCAATAGAGAAGACGATATAAATTTCCTTACATATTAAATGTGTGAAATCAGAATCATAAAAACTAACACTGTTTGTCTAAAATGCACAGAAAACTTAAAG
>CABVBU010000016.1 GCA_902496665.1 uncultured Clostridium sp.
CCACTGCTTATTGCTTTTCGCAATTGAAGCAGGGGACTTACTTGATTCGGTTAAATTTTAAAGCATTTCTGCAGATCCCGATACTGTCCGAGAACCAGGATCGTATTGCCGTCTTCGAAGACGGTTTCCGGCTTGACAGAGAAATCCAGAGTGCCGTTTCGCCGGACGGCAATGATGTTGATGCCATATTTTTTCCGGATATCGATCTCACCTACGCTCATGCCAACCCAGCGCTCCGGAAGGTCTACCTCATAGATATCGTAGTCGCCTTCCAGATTGACGAAATCAAGAATATGGTCGGAGCTGAAGCGGATCGCTGTCCATTTCGCAAGCTGCTGTTCCGGGTAGACGACCTGATCGGCGCCGTTTCGCAGAAGAAATTTCTGGTGAACATCACTGGAAGCGCGGGAGACAACGAGCTTTGCGCCGAGCTCCTTTAAGAGAGAGGTCGTTTCAAGGGAACTCTGGAAATTATCGCCGATCGCTACGATGCAGGCATCGAAATTGCGAATTCCCAGAGAGGAAAGGAAGGACTCATTTGTACTGTCACCGATCTGTGCTTCCGTCACATAGGGAAGGACTGCGTTGACGCGTTCCTCCGTACTGTCAACGGCCATGACCTGATGTCCGAGGTTGTGAAGATGCATGGCAACATGTTTTCCAAAACGGCCGAGGCCGATCAAAAGAATCGATTTCATAATTTTCTCCTTCATGATAACATGGGGAAACCCCATTCATTTAATTCCAGACGGGTTCATGATCATCCAACGGAAATCTTTTCCTGCGGAAATCGTCCGCACTGGATCTTGTAGCCGGACATTGTTGCGTAAATGATCGTGAGTCCGCCAACGCGGCCGATGTACATGAGGCAGATCAGGATCAGTTTGGAAGGAAGTGACAGAGTCGGGGTGATACCGAAGCTCAGCCCAACGGTCGCTATGGCGGAAAAGGACTCAAACAGGCAGGCCATAAGCGGAAGTCCTTCGATGATACTGATCGTCAGGGCACTCACAGTCCCAAGGATCGTGTACATAAAAAAGATCGCGATCGCTGTCGCAACGATATCAGCAGCGATTCTGCGTTTGAACATTTCCGGGCTGTCTTTGCGTGTAAATACGGCAGCCGCGCAGGTGAGAAGAACCGCGATGGTCGTTGTCTTGATTCCTCCGGCGGTGGATCCCGGGCTTCCGCCGATCATCATCAGGAGGATCATGAGAAACTGTCCGGATTCTCTCATAGAGGAGAGATCCGCAGTATTAAAGCCGGCGGTCCTCGTGGTCACGGACTGGAACAGGGAGACAAGGATTCTCTTTCCTGCTGGGACATCCTGAAATTCCAGGAAAAAGAAGAGGATGGCCGGGACGAGGATGAGCGCCAGGGAGTATGTGAGGATGACCTTGCTCTGCATCCGGTATCTGGAAAAATGATATCCGTTGGAGTGGATGTCGTCCCAGGTCAGAAAGCCGATCCCACCGATAATGATCAGTAGCATAAGTGTGAAATTGAGCAGCGGATCATAGGCGTAGGCGGTCATTGAGGAGTAAAGGCCGCGGCATCCCATGAGGTCGATCCCGGCATTGCAGAATGCGGAGACCGAGTGGAACACGGCCATCCAGATCCCGCGCAAAGGCCCGAAATCCCGGCTGAATACCGGGATGAGGAGGAGTGCGCCGATCAGTTCGACCGTAAGGGCAACCTTCACAATAAAACCGGTGAGACGCACAATCCCGCGGATCTGTGGGGCGGAAACGGATTCTGCCATGATACTGCGCTGGGAGAGTCCAATCTTTTTCCCGGAGATGATCGTGAAGGATGCGGAGATCGTCACCACACCGAGACCGCCGATCTGGATCAGAAGAAGGATCACGGCATGTCCGAATGCAGACCAATAGGTTCCTGTATCATAGACAACAAGTCCGGTCACGCAGACGGAGGTGACGGCTGTAAAAAGAGCGTTAATAAAAGGTGTCCAGACCTTCTGGGCGGATGATACCGGCAGCATCAGGAGTCCTGTGCCAAGCAAGATCACGAAGGCAAAGCCTAAAACAATGATCTGAAATGAATTTAACCGCCTGAAAGCGGAAAGAATACGAAACATAACCTGAATCCTTTCACAAAGCATTTGTTCCATTATAAGCGTTTATGCATGTAAAGAAAAGCGAAATTTGTGGATTTTCAAGTTCTGAAAATTCCTGCTTCGCACAGGAACTCATAAAGAGCGGCAGGCTCTGTTACGGTCTGCGAAAGGTGTGAGAGGTGGAGGTGTGGAAATCATTTCCAGGTGGTTTGTTTAAAAATGTTGTAATTACAACATACTTGACCGGTGACCGCTGTTATAATGCAGACATGATCCGGCGGTGCCGGACAGGGAAACATGATGACCAGCCGGTCGTGGCTGCCCCAGAGGCGGCGCGTGTGCCGGGATAATTTGAGATCGGCAAAAACTGCGAAGACGAGGAGCGGCTGCGGTGGACGACTTGGGTGAGCAGATCATAGCTTCGCGGAAGGAGCCGGGAAAATATATGGAGGATATAAAATGGATCAGAAAATGTTCTGTTATCAGTGTGAGCAGACTGCAGGCTGCGCGGGATGTACCGGGAGCACGGGTGTCTGCGGAAAGACGGCGGAGACAGCAAGGCTGCAGGACCAGCTTGTAGGTGCGATGATCGGGCTTGCGAGAGCGGCAGAAGGCGTGGAATGTCCGGGAGATCGAGTGTACCGCACGGTGATCGAGGGGCTTTTTACGACACTTACGAATGTAAGCTTTGATGATGACGTGATCCGGGCGCAGATTGAGAAGACGCACAGGGAGAAGGAGCGGCTGCTCGCAGCGCCGGTGAAGAAAAGTGCAGGACCGCGCGAAAAGGCAGCGGGAGAGTCAGGTGCGGCAGCAAGTGTGCAAGATACGGATGATTATAATCTCGGTCTGCTGTGGGACATGGACCCGGATATCCGCTCCCTGAAATCCCTGATCCTGTTCGGATTAAAGGGAATGGCGGCGTACGCGTACCATGCGCTGATGCTGGGGGCATCTGATGAGACGGTAAACCAGCTCTTCTTAACGGGACTCCGTGAGATTGCAAAGGACGGCACCGTCGAGAGCCTGCTCCCGACGGTTCTGAAGGTCGGCGAGGTGAACCTCACCTGCATGGCGATGCTGGACGCGGCAAACACGGGAACTTACGGGACTCCGGTCCCGGTCAGCGTACCTCTTATGGTAGAAAGAGGACCGTTTATCGTTGTGACGGGACATGACCTCAAGGACCTGGAGCTTCTCTTAAAGCAGACAGAGGGAAAAGGCGTTAACATCTACACCCACGGCGAGATGCTGCCGGCCCACGCTTACCCGGAACTCAGAAAGTATCCGCAGTTAAAGGGCAATTTCGGAACTGCATGGCAGAATCAGCAGAAGGAATTTGCGGATATCCCGGCTCCGATCCTCTTTACCACAAACTGCCTGATGCCGCCGAAGAAATCCTACGCGGACCGCGTGTTCACGACGGAGGTCGTAGCATATCCGGGAATGGTCCATATCGATGATGAGAAAGACTTTACCCCGGTGATCGAGAAGGCGCTGGAACTCGGCGGATATCAGGAAGACCGCCAGTTTACGGGAATCAACGGCGGAACTCAGGTCATGACGGGATTCGGACATGGGACGATCCTTTCCGTGGCTGATCAGGTTATTGACGCGGTAAAATCCGGCGCGATCCGCCATTTCTTTCTTGTTGCGGGCTGTGATGGCGCGAAGCCGGGAAGAAATTACTACACGGAGTTTGTAAAGCAGACGCCGGCGGACAGCATTGTTCTGACACTGGCGTGCGGCAAGTTCCGCTTTAACGATTTGGATCTTGGAAATATCGGCGGTCTCCCGCGGATCATGGACATGGGCCAGTGCAACGATGCCTACGGTGCCATCAAGGTGGCGGTGGCATTGGCTGAGGCGTTTGGGTGCGAGGTGAACGAGCTTCCGTTGTCCTTTGTGCTTTCCTGGTATGAGCAGAAGGCGGTGTGTATTCTCCTGACACTCCTGCATCTT
Organism: uncultured Clostridium sp.; assembly: GCA_902496665.1. Taxonomy (GTDB): domain Bacteria; phylum Bacillota; class Clostridia; order Lachnospirales; family Lachnospiraceae; genus Pilosibacter. Next base: position 4,040 of record CABVBU010000016.1, read on the forward strand.
GGGATCAAGAATATCCGCCTCGGCCCGTCCTTACCGGCTTTCCTCTCCCCGAATATCCTGAATTTCCTCGTGGAGAACTACGGAATCGGCCCGGTGACGACACCGGAGGAAGACCTTAAAGCGTTATTAGGAGAGTAATAGGTAAAAATACTCGATTAGAGAATAAAAGTAGAGGACAAAAGAGTAGAAAATAGAAATCCCTTGATAGGAAACGAACCGGTTGCCAATGATAGGAAGCGGTAGTTTCTTAATCAGGGGATTTTAATTATGTGCTTAAATTACAGTGGTCCGCATTATCTGCGGTCCGCCGGATTTTACATATGCTGTAAAAGCTCCAGCTGTTCGCCGTTCGGTCCGATAAAGAACGCGTTGCGGATGCCGCCGAAGATCGGGAGGTCAGCTGCCTTGTCGATGCCGCCTCGGAAGCTTGTGATCCCGGCTGCCTTTAAGTCTGCGATAGCTGCGTCGATGTCATTGACTTCGATTGCGATGTGCGGGAAGAGACCGCCCTGGGCGGTCACATCAGTGCCGTCATGCGGCTCGATGATCTCGAGGTCAAAGCCCGGCATGCTGACGATCTTGATGTGGTTTGTTCCGAGTGGTTTCTGGACATCAGCCTGTCCAGTTACTTTTCCACCAAGACATTCGTAGAATTTTACGGATGTCTCAAGATCTTTTGTGAAAAGTGCGATATGTGCAAGTCCTGTAATGTGTTTCATAATTAAGAATCCTTTCCGCGTTCCAGCATAGTAGATCCACAGATAAAAGCATCAAGCCAGAAGTAGACGGTTTTATTTGAGTGATCATACAGAGGTGGAAACGCCGCTGTTGTAGTTTTTTCTAATTTATACTACGCCTATTATAGAATTATTTGAAACAGAGTGCAAGAAAAAAGTATGCACCCGCGTCCATACATAATTTCTCAGTGACGGGCAGAAAAAACTGTGCTATACTCTTGTATTATGGAAAATTTTATTGTATTTGATTTGGAGTGGAACCAGAACCCGGGCGGGAAGGAATCGTCTGTGGAGCGGCTTCCTTTTGAGATCTTTGAGATCGGAGCAGTAAAACTGAATGAAGAACGTGAGAAGGTATCGGAATTTCACCGGATCATCCGTCCGTGCGTGTACCGCCAGATGCATCGGATCATCTCGGAAGTGACCCATGTTTCCATTGAAGAACTGGAGCGGGACGGAGAGCCGTTTACAGCGGTGATGGAGGACTTTCTGAACTGGTGCGGCGATGACTATATGTTCTGCACCTGGGGAAGTATGGATCTTACGGAACTGCAGAGGAACATGATCTATCACGGCATGACACTCCCGTTCCCGAAACCGTTTCTTTTTTATGATATCCAGAAATTGTACAGCTTGTGTTATCAGGACGGAAAGGCGAGAATTTCGTTGGATGAGGCGGTGGAGTCCTTTGCACTTGACGTGGACGCGCCGTTCCATAGGGCGCTTGGCGACGCAGAGTATACGGGACGTGTGATGCGGGCCATGGATTTTGAGTCTGTGAAGGACTATGTGTCCGTGGACTACTATATGCCGCCGGAGAGCGAGGATGAGGAGTTCACGCTGCGTTTCCCGGAGTACACGAAGTTTGTGTCCCGGATGTTTGAGACAAAGGAAGAGGCGATGGAGGAGAAGCGGGTGACAGATGTTGTCTGCACGAAGTGCCGCCGGATGTTGAGGAAAAAGATCCGCTGGTTTTCCTCGGGACAGCGCTATTACCTCTGCCTTGCGACATGCCCGGAACACGGCATGATGAAAGGCAAGATCCGGATGAAAAAGTCTGAGGACGGCAGAGTTTTCGCCGTGAAGACCGTAAAGCCGGTAGATGAGGAAGGTGCCGCGGTCATCTTCCAGAAAAAAGAAGAGGCCCGGATCCGCAGAGCGGAAAAAAGCAGGCAGAAGAAACTGCATGGGATGGAGTAAGATTGAAGGGATTTTATTCATGAAACGAATTTTAAGTATTTTTCTCTGCCTGGCGCTGATCCTGGGATTTGTGCCGGGGGAGACAGCATATGCGGCGGCAGAGTGGCCATCGGATATCTCGATCTCGGCTGATGGCGGGATCCTGATGGATATCAATTCCGGGGCGGTTTTGTTTGAGAAGAACAGTCATGAGCCCTATTATCCGGCAAGTATCACGAAGATCCTGACGGCGTTAATCGTAATTGAAAACTGCGGCCTTGATGAGACCGTGACGTTCTCCAACACGGCGGTGAACACGCTGGAGCCGAACTCTTCGATCTTAGGCGCGAGGGCCGGGGATACGTTAAGTGTCAGAGAATGCCTTTATGCCCTGCTTTTACAGTCCGCAAACGAGGTCGCCAACGCCCTGGCGGAACATTGCGCGGGCAGTATGGACGCTTTTGCGGAGATGATGAATGAGAAGGCGGCGGAGCTTGGGTGTACGGACTCCCACTTTGCAAATCCCAGTGGTCTGAATGACCCAGACCACTATGTCTCCGCCTATGATATGGCGCTGATCGCGAAAGCGGCATTCAGCAATCCGACCTTCGTGGAGGTGGATTCAACAACCTATTATGATGTTCCAGCAGGAAAATTAAAGCAGTATCCGGACGGCTGGCGCTATTATGCCCACCACAGAATGCTGCGCCGGAATGACTCCCTGTATTACGAGGGGGTCATCGGCGGAAAAACAGGTTATACTTCCCTGGCGGGAAATACGCTGGTGACATGCGCAGAGCGCGACGGAATGAAGCTTGTGGCTGTCGTTTTAAATGGCCATCAGACCCATTATTCCGATACAAAAGCGCTGTTTGACTACGGATTTAAAAACTTCAAGTCCGTCCCGGTGGCGGATCAGGACAGCACTTACAGCAAGGTGGCGGATGACCTGACGATCTCCGGGATCTTTTCCGGAAGTGCCACGAGACTTACGGTGAATAAAAACAGCGCGGTGACTCTTCCGGCGGACGGAAGCTTCTCCGATGTGACTTCCACTTTGGATTACGATCTCACCGATGACGTGCCGGATGGCGCGATCGCGCGGATCGACTACCAGTATGGGGATAAGCTTGTAGGACAGGCTTATCTGGAAGCGTCTGTGACCCAGGGATATGTGCCTGGGGCTGTGAAGCAGAATGCGGATACCAGCGAGACTGGCGCGGCGGCTGAGATAACTGCGGGTAATCCGGAGACGGAAAACACTGCGGCCGATATTTCCGGTACTGATGCAGCCGCGGAAACGTCTTCTGCCAGAAATTCCGGAAAATCCGCAAACCAAGCGGACAGCTCCGATAAGAAAACAGGCAGCAGTAAGACATCCTGGCTGGCGTCCCCTGCTTTCGGCATCATAAAGAAAGTCCTGACCGTAATCGCTGTTATCGGCATCATCGGCGGCGTGGTCTTCGGAATCATGATCTATCAGGAAAATAAAGCCCAGAATGAGCGTGTTCTCCGCCATCAGAGACGTGAAAAGCGCCTGAAGGAATGGGGATACTCCACGACGGAATTTGATATGATCATGGAAGAGCATTTGAGATCGAAATCCGGAATCAAAAGGCCGGGATTCTGGGAGAGAATGAGAGAGCGGTTCAGAAGAAGATAAAATTAAAATCTTTATATAAAAAGGAAGAGCAGCGATACAATTTCTTGATATCGTTGCTCTTTCTTTTATTTACATGTGCAGAATGGCATTGGAAATCAATGTTTCCCGGCTCTTTTCCACACAACCAGATTCCCAACAAAAAACACCACAACGAGCACCATAAACACCATCGCGATCCGGGCGGCGGTATCGAAGAAGAAACCTTCCGGAACGATGTTGATGAGCATGTCGGTGCGTGGATCCAGGACCCACAGATCATTGTTGAAAAAGATTTTGTGGAAAACGATGAAATATTTTGAGAAGTCAGTGGATATAATGCCGATCAAAGCTAAAGCCACGGCAAAGACCGCGCCGGTGCCGATACAGAGGGACTTCGGGATCAGGCGCTTTAACGCCTCTGTCCGCTCCGCACTCCTATGTCCCCAGAAATAAGCCAGGGCCGCAAAGCATAGGGTGATCAGGATCCCGATCCGCCGGAGCCACAGGCCGCCGATGAAGAGCCCCCGCACGTCCTCCATGTGGGCAATTTCCCGGTCATTAAAAAATTCCCGGTATTCCCCGCCCATGGTGGTGTATACGTGAAGATCCTCGCGCTTTCCGCGAAGGAATGCCATCATCTGGTCAGTGACGTCAAGAAGATCGTCCATGGTCATCTCAGGGAGATCGTTTAAAACCTGGTATTTCGTGTATTCCTTCTCATAATATCCCGGCGTCCAGTAGGCAACCGCCTCGACGGACGTGATAAGGAACGCGATGATCAGCCAGAACGCGGTGAAGATCCCGGCGGCGTAGGTAATGGTCTTTGCTGTTTTTGTCATTTCGTGGTACTCCGTTTGATTACTTTTAGTCTTGTGAACTCCTCGCGGTCCTTTTCCTCCAGGGCGTTGGTGATGTCCTTCACAAGTGCCTGGTATGACGGGATCGTGATGTTCTTTAGTGCATTAGCCCGCTTCTGGGTCTTCTTAATGCTCTCGGCAAGACGGTAGGCGGATGTCTCCACGGTTGCGAGGTCTGCGGTCAGTTCCTTCACGCGTTCGAAGGCGATCCGCGCCTCGTCCAGCGAATCGCTGGTGCTGTAAAACGAATAAGGCGGTTTTTCATCTTTTGACGGTGTATACTCGACCAGCGGGATTTCCGTTCCCATGATGCTGCGCGCCTTGATCCGGATATCATCCGTGACTGGAAGTGAACCTGCGATCTCCTCCACGTAGTGGATTCCCATCTCGATATTGGCCTTCTGGAGCGCCCTGTAGGCGGCGGTAAAAGTGGAATCAATCTCGGACTGGATCGCTTTTGCCTGATCGATCAGGCCCATAAGCTCCCGCAGCAGGATGTTCCTCTTTTTGTCCATCAGTCCGTATCCCTGGGTCGCAAGGGCGAGGGAGTTTTTCGCAAGGATCAGATTTCCCTTGGTGGGGAATGTGTTCGGATTCATGAGATCCCCTCCTTATGAAGCGTCTGAAGCGGCGTCTGCAGGTTTATAATACTTGTCTAAGATCTTTGTGTCAATACGGTCGAGCTCTTCTCTCGGAAGAAGTCCTAAAAGCTCCCAGCCGATGTTTAAGGTGTCTATGATGGTGCGGTTGTCATGGATATCCTGTCCGATGAACCGTTTTTCAAATTCCCGGCCGAATTCCAGATATTTTTTATCGATCGGGGAGAGCTCATCTTCACCGATAACAGATGCGAGAGCTCTCGCGTCGCCCACCTTCGCGTAGCAGGAAAACAGCTGGTTTGCAACGTCCTGATGATCCTCACGGGTAAATCCCTCACCGATGCCGTCCTTCATAAGACGGGACAGGGACGGAAGCACGCTGATCGGCGGGTAGATGGACTGGCCGTTTAAGCTGCGGTCCAGAACGATCTGGCCTTCCGTGATGTATCCGGTAAGGTCCGGGATCGGGTGGGTGATATCATCGTTCGGCATGGTAAGGATCGGGATCTGTGTGACGGATCCGTTGACTCCGGCGACGATTCCGGCGCGCTCATAGAGGGAAGCCAGATCGCTGTATAAATATCCCGGATATCCCTTACGGGACGGGATCTCGCCCTTGGAGGAGGAGACCTCACGCAGCGCCTCGGCGTAGGAGGTCATATCTGTCAGGATGACCAGAATATGCATGCCCTTTTCGAATGCCAGGTACTCGGCAACTGTGAGGGCGACCTTCGGTGTGATCAGACGCTCGACGACCGGATCGTTCGCCAGGTTGATAAACATGGCAACGTGGTCTAAAACACCGCTTTCGCGGAAGGTACGTTCAAAGTATTCGGCAACATCGTACTTGACGCCCATAGCTGCGAATACGACGGCGAATTTTTCATCGGAATTATCTCCCAGGGAAGACTGCATAACGATCTGTGCCGCCAGCTGGTCATGGGGAAGTCCGTTTCCGGAGAAGATCGGGAGCTTCTGTCCGCGGATCAGGGTCATCAGGCCATCGATGGCGGAGATACCGGTACGGATATAGTTTCGCGGATATTCACGGGCCACCGGGTTTAACGGCTTTCCGTTTACATCCAGTTTTTTGTCTGCCAGGATCGGACCGAGACCGTCGATGGGATTTCCGAGACCGTCAAAGGTACGGCCTAACATATCGGCGGAGACGCCGATCTCCATCGGATGTCCGGTGAGACGGGTATGTGTGTTTTTTAATGCCATGTTTCCGGTGCTCTCAAACACCTGAATCACGGCTTTATCCTCGTACGCCTCGATAATGCGCCCGAGCTTCTTTTCTTTTCCATCGACGGTCATTTCCACGATCTCATCGTAGGATGCCCCGGAAACGCCATCCAGGACGGCAAGAGGGCCGTTTAAGGAACTGAGTCCAAGATATTCGACTGCCATTTTGATCTGCCTCCTTATGCGTTGCGCTCGATGACGGAATTGTAGAAGTCATCGATCTGCTTCTTATAGTCGTCAAACATGTCGAGACGGTCGTTCGGGACGTCATATTTGATGGCAATGATCTTCTCAAAGATCTTTTCTTCTTTGAGGACGGATACCGGCATGCCCATGGCAACGAGGGCACGGGATTTTTTATAGAGATAAAGGATGATCTCCATCATTTTGAACTGCTTTTTCAGCGGAACGCAGGTATCTTCTTTGTGGAAAGCGTTCTGCTGAAGGAAACCGAGACGGATGACCTTGGCGATCTCGAGGACAAGCTTCTGGTCATCCGGGAGAACATCGGATCCGATCAGCTTTACGATCTCCATCAGGTTGCTCTCCTGGTTTAAGATCGTGACAAGCTGGTTTCTATAGTTGACAAAGTTTTTATCTACATGCTCGGAATACCAGGAAGAAAGGTCGGTGAAGTACTCGGAGTAGCTGGTCAGCCACTGGATCGCAGGGAAGTGTCTCGCGTAGGCGAGGTTCTTATCAAGTCCCCAGAAGCAGCGGACGAAACGCTTGGTGTTCTGTGTGACCGGCTCGGAGAAATCGCCGCCCTGCGGGGATACGGCACCGATGATAGATACGGAACCTTCTGTTCCGTTTAAGTTCTGGACCATTCCGGCACGCTCGTAGAACTGGGACAGGCGAGATGCAAGGTAAGCCGGGAAACCTTCCTCTGCCGGCATTTCCTCCAGACGGCCGGAGAGCTCACGGAGCGCCTCAGCCCAACGGGAGGTGGAGTCTGCCATGATCGCTACGTTGTAGCCCATGTCGCGGTAGTATTCCGCAAGTGTCAGGCCGGAGTAAAGACTCGCCTCACGGGCGGCAACCGGCATGTTGGAGGTGTTGGCGATCAGTGTAGTTCGCTCCATCAGAGGATTTCCGCTCTTCGGGTCGATCAGTTCGCTGAATTCCTCCAGGACCTGTGTCATCTCGTTGCCTCGCTCGCCACAGCCGATGTAGATGATGATATCGGCATCGGACCACTTGGCGATCTGGTGCTGGGTCATGGTCTTTCCGGTACCGAATCCGCCCGGGATCGCCGCTGTGCCGCCCTTTGCGAGCGGGAACAGGGTATCAAGGATACGCTGGCCTGTGATCAGCGGTTTGGATGCCGGATAACGCTTTACGGTTGGACGCGGGATACGGATCGGCCACTTCTGGGTCATGGTGATGGCTTTTTCTGTTCCGTCCTTTGTCATAAGAGTGATCAATGTATCATTGATCGTATATTCACCGTCGGAGACAACGGAGAGGACATCGCCCTCCAGATCCGGCGGGATCATGACTTTATGGGTGATGGCTCTCGTCTCCGGGACCTCCGCGATAATGGTGCCGCCGTAGACATGGTCACCGCGCTTTACAGTCATGTGGGTCTGCCATTTCTTTTCTGTATCAAGGGATGTTACATGAACACCGCGGTCAATATAATAGCCGCTGGATTTTTTGATAGCGGCTAACGGACGTTCGATTCCATCAAAAATATTTGTGATAATGCCGGGGGCAAGTGTGACGGAGACAGGAGCTCCTGTTCCGGTGACCGGCTCTCCGGGCTTCAGACCTGTGGTCTCCTCATAGACCTCGATCGTTGTGCGTTCGGAGGTCAGTCCGATGACCTCGCCGACGAGGTTTGCCTCTCCGACGTAGACCATCTCATTCATCTGAAAACCGGAATCACCGGCGATATAGACGATCGGGCCGTTGATCCCGTAAATTGTGCCTTTTGCAGCCATGTTGATTTCCTCCAAAAATGTTATAAAAAGTAACTGTCCGGCAGGTCTGCGCATATACCGCGCTGACCGCGGGAACGTATCGCACAGTTACAGTGAGAACTGGAAGTCCTGTTCAGCTTCCTTGAGCTTCGTCTCAAAGGAGTTATCGATCAGGATATTTTTCGAGGCGATGACGGCCCGCGTGCCACCGAGAAACGGGTACTGGCTGACGCGGATGTCGCAGTCGGTCCTTAAGGATAAAAGATGCTGCTTTTCCTTGTCGGACGGGTCGATATAGATGTGGATCTCACTGGATCCTGCAAATGCTTTTTCTTTTTTGATCTGCGCCTCTAAGAGCGCGTCATATTTCGGGGTCTCCATGAACCGCGCCAGCCTGTCGCGAAGCTCGGAGAAGACTTTACCGCGGAGTTCCTCATCTTTTCTGCTGTAGGAACGGCGGATCTCGATCTGCCCTAAGGACAGGTTCTTGTTGGTTTCCCGTGCGATCCGCTCTTTTTCGGCAGCGATCTGCATCTCCGCATGCTTTTTCGCGTTTTCTTTATGCTCATTCAGGATCTTTTCCTCATAAGCGGTATAATCAGAGACTGCCTGCTCGTATTTCTTTAATGCGTCGCCTGTGCAGATGTCTTCAAAATGCTGTAACTTTTCTTCGGTTGTCAAAGCAGCCACCTCCTTGATTCCAATATCGATCTGCAGCGGTTCCGGCTTGCTGTTGCCTGTGGATGGAACCGCTGTGTGCATACTATAACTTCAGTCCGATCGCGTCATTTACATATGCCGTGATGAAATCGGACCGCCGCCCTGTTCCGTGGCGGTCCGGGATTTCGATGAGAAGCGGCTTTTTATGTTCTGTGCGTACCGTCTTAACCAGCTCCGGATACTTCTTTCCGAGAGCTTCGGTGAGCAGGATGATCCCGATATTTTTGTCTTTTAACACTTCGTTCAACGCCTTTTCCAGCGTTCCTTTTTCTTTCGCGATCACACCGTCCACGCCCGCCAGCCGCATGCCGGTCAGCGTGTCAGTGTTGTCGCTGATCAAATACATTCTCATAGCTGGTCTCCATTCCTGATAATAGTTCAGATATGCTGTCAGGCATTAAAGCTTACCGATGATCATGAAGGAAATGATAAGTCCGTACAGGCAGACACCTTCGGCAAGACCTACGAAGATAAGAGATTTACCAAGAATGGAGGAATCCTCACTGATAGCGCCAAGTGCTGCGGATGCTGCCGCGGAAACGGCAACGCCGCCGCCGATGCAGGAAAGGCCGGTGGAAAGAGCTGCTGCGATGTAGCCCATACCGGTGGAGATGCCGCCGGATGCCGCTGTGGATTCGGCTGCGAATGCGGTACCGCCAAAGAGTACACAAACGGCGAAGAGCATGGTTCCGAAGAACATTACGGTGTTGGCCGCGAGGGCTGTTTTATAGCGTCCTTTTGTCTTTTCACCTGCGGCGAAAGCTCCGAAGGGGACTGCAATGCTGAAGATAAGTGCAACGGTTAAAAGAAGTTTTACTGCGATTGTCATGACGATGACCTCCTAAAATCTGTATTTTACCATTTATTTTTATTTCTCGTAGAACGGCTTAAATTCCCGGCCGCTTCCTTTATAGAACCGGCTGAACAGCTCGTAGTACTCAAGACGGAGTACCTGGATCCCGACGATCAGGCCCTCCATGCCGCACACGAACAGGTTTCCGAGAACAATGACCGGTATGGACGGTGCTCCGGTTTCTGCGCCTGCGAGCATTAAAACGACCTGCATCATGGCTGCGTGGCTGACGGCGAAGGCGCCCACACGGACGAAGGAAAGAGTGTTGGAGAAGTAGCTTAAGAGTACTTCAAACAGCTCGAAAAACCCCTGTGTGACGAACATGCCGAAACCGCCGGAAATCTTCTCAGATTTCTTTTCCAGAACTGCTGTGAGCGGTTCCTTAAAGAACATCACAAGAAGCGGCAGGACGAACATGATGATCAGGACTGCTGCCGCCGGAAGTGTATGTCCGCTCATGAACATCACGATGGTGGCTGCAAGACTGAAATAAAAGACAAAGCCTGCGAGACCGTTCGTGTCGAACCAGGTCTTTTCGGTGTCATGGTTCTTAAAGCTCGTGATCATGTTTAAGATCATCGTAAAGAGGATGACTCCCATTCCAAGAGCAATGGCAACGACGAACACGGTGTTCAGACGGCCCACAAACGGAAGATCCGTCATGGCTTCGGTCGGCTTTAACCACAGTGCCGGGATCACATCTTCAAATCCGAAGACGCTTCCGAAGAGGCATCCGAAGATCGTTGAGAAGAATCCGCAGCAGGAGATGATGGCTGCCAGATCGATCTTTTTGAACTTATAGAGCAGGAAACCGCCGATCAGAAGGACAAGTCCCTGTCCAGCATCTCCGAACATGAAGCCGAAGAAGATGGAGTAGGTGATGGCGATCAGAAGCGTCGGGTCAAACTCGTCGTAGGACGGAAGTCCGTACATCTTTACGAACATCTCAAACGGCCGCAGCAGCGGAATGTTTTTTAACTTGGTGGGCGGAATGCTGGTCACGTGCTCTTTGCTGTCCTCTAAGACGAAGAATGTGTCCGCGTCCTTTGCGAGGTCCCTGTGGAGAGCTTCCGCGTCCTCTTTTGTCATCCAGCCGCAGAGAATGTAGAACGGATGATCCTTATCATGGGTGCATGCCGCATACTTTCTCACATTGAAGTTTGCTTCATAGGATTTCAGCACCTGGCCGGCATCCTGGAGACTGGTCCTTCGCGTGAGCAGGTACTCCGAATCCTTTGTTTCCAGAGCCTGTTCCTTCGCCTTTAACTCCGCAAGCTCATTCTCCAGACGCTCGACCTCGGTCTTCGGTGTTCCGGCGTACTCATCCGGGAGGTAGATCCTCTCAAACTGCAGGGAGGAGAAGACGGTGTCGATCCGGTCGGAGGTGATATCCGGCGTGAAGTAAAGTAAGGAAATATAGTGGTCTGATTCGTGGCATTTGAACAGGATCGTCTCATCCGAGCGGTCGGCGAATGCCTGGAGCTGCGGGAAGCTTTCCTTTCTGATACGTCCGAACCGGTACTTGATATGTTTGAGCTTTAAGACTGCCGGAATGTCGAAGTCCAGTTCCACGTACAGGCGAACCTGCTCCAAAAGGGAAGAGATTTCTTTTTCCTTTGTCTTTAAGGACTCCCGTTCCTCATTTGAGGCGGCGAGCTCCGTATCCATGTCATTTACGAGCGCGATGGCGTTCTCCACAGGCATTGTGCCGGTGGCGGCATCGGACTTTTTCGTGCCGGGACAGGAAGCGAGAAGTTTCTGCACTTTCTGAAGCGGTTCCCGGTATGGATTGGTTCCGGGATATGATTCCAGCTTTGATGCGGATTTTAATTCGGTCAGCGCATTTTCCAACTGAATCTCATAATGGGAGAGATACTGGTTGACCATGCGGTCCAGATCATTCTTCGGTCCGGAGATGCTGACGAATTTCATTTTTTCGATCACAAAGCATACCCCCTTTTCTAACTTTCTGCCAGGCAGGTGAGAATTTCTGAACTACCAAGGCTGTAACGGATCCCCTCAACGGTGGTGATAATTTTTCTGATCTCCTCTTCCTTAAAATAGAAGTAGCTGTTTAAGGCAGCCGCGGAATATGGATCTTTCCGCCCGGACTTGCTGTACACGGCATCAAGAAGTGCCCGGAACAGCGAGCGGAATTCCGGATTCTCCTGCTGGTCACCGGATACCCGAAAGATCCGGTTTCCGTAGCGGGTCCCCTTTAGGATCCGGTCGAATTCCTCAATGGAAGACGCCTCGGCAAGCTCCCTCGCCTGAGACTTTTTTAGGCGGTACCACACGGGGATCAGAAGCTCCATGATGGCATCGGCAGATAATTTGTAGTGGCGTTTCGCTCTTGCAAGCCATTCAAGATTTAAAAGATCGATCTTCTCACCGGCACAGTCGGCGATGGCCGCCCGGTCATCTTTTGAGAGCTGGTCCTTTAAACTTTTCCAGAAACGGATGAAGTACAGGATATCCAGAGCAGATTCAAACTCAGACAGGGAAGTGATGCCCTGATCCTTTAAGTCCTTTAACGGCCCATAATAAGGAGTGTTCTGAATGCTGTCCAGAAATTCGTCCAGATTTTCTGAATCGGTCAGGGCGGTGAAATCCAGATGGGAGTGCTTTCGGAAGAATGGCTCAAAGCTCTTAAAGTTCAGATCTGAGCGTTTTCCGGAAACCGCGTCCCTCAGACACCGCTTCATGACATCGATCTCGAAATGGAGAAAGTAGAGATCCAGAAATCTTCTCTGGGTTCCGTTTGCGAACCGGTAAAGTCTTGAAAAGTCACCGGAGAGGGAGTGCCACAAAAGCTCTTCGATCTTACTTCTGTGAAGCTCCTCGTTCTCGATGCCGGAAAAAACGTCCGTGTAGGCAGGATCGTTTTTCAGGTACTCGACGGCAGCCGGTACATTCTCCATTCCCGCGAGGACCGAGAATTCGTCATCCGTGAGGAAATGCCCGCGCATCGCGGCAAGCTTGGCAGCGATCGCACTGTAAGTGATGAGACTTCCCATAGATCACACCTCGGTCATAGAACGGAAGAGGGAGTCCACATACCAGGAATGCTTTTTTTCGTAATGCTGTTCCAGGCGGGCGATCTGGTCACCGGCGGCCGTTTTCTGTCTGTCAAGCTCCGCGGCGGCTTCTGCCTCCATTTTCTGGCGCATGGACTGGATCTCCAGTTCAGTTTCATGATTCAGCTCCTCGTCAAACTGCTTTGTCTTTGCCTCATACTCCGCTGCCAGGTTCTTTTTTTTGTCAGCGGCGCCGTCTAAGATCGCGACAGTCTTTTCTTCGATCTGGGAGAGCTGATTGATGATATTGTTCATTTGCTTAACTCCTTTCTGAGAAGGATTTCCCCCTCATTTGGGGGACGGGTCAGGATCCCAGGTGGTTTTTATGCAGAAAATTTCAAGTCGGTTTTCCTGAGTGTCTGACCCTGATATCAATAATATATCTTGCAAATCGATAATTTCAAATATATAATAATTATGCTGTTATAACATGAATATTATAATGAAATGAAAATGCCATAAATGAGCGAAAAATTAACACAAAATTAACGCTGTGATTAAGTGGTGACAGGAAAGAGGGGGAGCAATATGGAGATCCAGCAGTTTCGGTATTTTTTGACGGCGGCGAGGTATGAAAACCTGACGAAGGCGGCGGATGAGCTGCATATTGCCCAGCCAGCCCTGTCCCAGTCCATCAAGCGTCTGGAGACGGAGCTGGGCGTGAGCCTGTTTGACCGGAAAAATCACCGGATCGAGCTGAATGAACAGGGAAAGCTCTTAAAAAAGCGTCTGATCCCGCTTCTGGAATCCATTGATAATCTAAAGGATGAACTTTGGGAGTCTGTTTATTCATCGGAGCGCACGATCTACGTAAATTTTCTGTCCGCGTCAAACCTGATCACGAACAGTATTATTTCCTACCGGGCATTAAAACCGGATGTTCAGTTCCAGGTATCCCAGCTTGAGATGACGGAGAACTGCGATATCAATATTGAATCGAGGATCGCTGTGTCCGTGACAGCGCCTCATCCGCAGGAACTGCCGGAAGGGATTGTCCGGAGAGAGTATCTGAGAGAGGAAATTTTTCTGGCGGTACCGCCGGATTCAAAGTTTGCGAAACATAAGACCGTCGATCTGCGGGAAGTGAAGGAAGAAAACTTCATCCGTCTCGGAAACGGCTGGCAGCTCCGTGGGATCTGCGATGATTTCTGCCGGAGAGCCGGGATCCGCCCCCAGGCGGTGTTTGAGAGCAACAGCCCGGAGTCGGTGAGAAACCTGATCGCAGCGGGGCTTGGAATCGGCTTCTGGCCGGAGAAAGCCTGGGGCGGAAAGCCGGGGCACGGTGTTGTCCTGATACCGATCCGTTACCCGAACTGCCGGAGAGACCTGGTGGTCACCGTGTTTGAGCAGGCGAGAAATAAGCCGGTGGTGGATGAGTTTGTGAATTATTTCTGTAAGTATTTTGAGAAAGAGTCGTCTGGGATGGGAGATGTGACGGTATAAGGATGTTGTATAGATGAAAGAAGAGCTCTGAAGTCAGTAATAGGGCGGGATCCATCAGAATCCCGCCCTAAATATTGGCTTTAGAGCTTTTTTAAATTTGATATTCCAATAAGTTATTACTCCGCTGTCAGAAATTCCTTCGCGACATAGGCTTCCTGTCCGTTGTACTTGATGACGGCCCAGGTATCATCGTGGTCGCGGAGATATTCAACGGATGCGCCCGGGTCCAGTTTTCCGATGCGGTCAGCATCGGTAGACGGCTCTTTGCGGACATTTAAGGTCGTTGTTGTCTTGTAGGAGGAGCCGGAAGCTGTGCTCTCCGGTTCGGTCTCCGGGACTGTGGTCTCTGCTGCTTCCGTTGTGATCACTGGTGCGGAGGTCTCCTCTGTAGCCGGTTTCTTCGGCGTGAGGACACGGATCAGGACGAGCAGGATGATCACGAGGACGATCGGGATGACAAACTTTAAGAGGTCTGTGGGCTGGATGCCGCTTCCGGAGCGCCCGGAACCGGAAGATCGTCTTGACTGCTGGGAGCGGGTCCCAGACGGGCGTCTGCCGCGGGCCGCTTTTCCGTTGTCTGCAAAGGAGTAGATCTCCTGGGACAGCACGTGGTAGGCCTGGTTTGCATTGTAGGCACCGTTATCGCCGTTTTTTGCGGCTTTTGTACCGATGTCATAGATCTGTAAGTAGTGCTCGGCGGTGGACTTTGCGATCCAGCCGTTGTTGTAGAGCTCGCGGATCATAGAGTCCATGGAGCCTTCCATGATTCCAGCCTGTTCACATTGGAGTTTTACCATGTATTCCACGGTCTGTTTTGCCTTGATCATGGACTGGTTGTATTTTTTCTGTCCCATGAGGCGCTCGGTCTCCTGGACATTCAGGCGGATCTTATCCCATCCGCTGGGGATGTCGGTTCTTGCCATATAAATCCCTCCGTTTTATGTATTTTAACGGCGCGTGAAGGTGAAAATCCGGTGCCGGTCAAGGTACCGGATACTTACAGATGCCGTTTCCATCTATGTAATGCTGTGTGTCTGATAAAACGATTGCAGACACGAAAGGAGTAATGTTGCCAGCCATTATCTTTATTATAATGGAACAGTAGGAAAATTGCACGAAAAATTTATGAACAATTTAAGAATTTTCTGTTTCCAAAAGATATATTGAAAGAATAATTCTGCGCGTCACAGTTACCTTGCAAAATAAGGTTTTCAATGATAAAATGAGACACAAGCAAAAACAGGATCATTGTGCAGGAGGAAGTATATTATGAGATTACGCCATATCAAAGGCGCTGAGGAAGAGATCGCTGAGAGTCCATATGTGGTCCAGGATCCGCAGTCACTGAAAGGGAAGTGGCATGAATTTTTCGGCAATGATAACCCGATCCGCATCGAAGTCGGAATGGGAAAGGGAAAATTCATCATGGAGCTTGCCCAGATGAACCCGGATATCAATTATGTAGGAATCGAGCGCTATTCCAGTGTTCTGCTCCGCGGACTCCAGAAACGCGCGGAGCTGGAGCTTTCCAATATTTATTTTATGAGGATCGATGCGTTAGAGCTGGCGGACGTGTTCGCGGAGGACGAGGTGGAGCGGATCTACTTAAACTTCTCTGATCCGTGGCCGAAGGACCGCCATGCGAAGCGCCGCCTGACATCAGACCGTTTCCTTGCGGTGTATGATAAGATCTTACAGCCGGACGGAATCATCGAGTTCAAGACGGACAACCAGGATCTGTTCCGCTATTCCTTGGAATCCATCCCGGAAGCCGGATGGCAGGTCACATCCCATACGTTTGATCTTCACCACAGTGACATGGCGGAGGGAAATGTCATGACGGAGTATGAGACAAAGTTTTCTGCGGAAGGGAAGCCGATCTGCAAGCTGACGGCCTGTCGCGACAAGAAGGTTACCGCAAAACAGGCTGAATAAACCGGGAATGTCTGCATATATTAAATGAGAAATGGCAAAAAGGCTGTGTGCCGGATGAGTATGTGGACATGTCTGAAGCGGTGGCTCGCGCAGGCAACCTGCGACAAGACAGAACTGAACCGGAAGATTATCCGGATCAAGAAGTGCTTTGACGAGGCGAATGCTGTGGTCTGCGGCAAAAATAAAAAATAAAAAGGAGAAAATAACATGGAAGCAGTATTTACAAGTGCAAATTTTGATGCTGACGTTCTGGGATCCGATATCCCGGTAGTTGTAGATTTCTTCGCAACATGGTGCGGCCCGTGCCGCATGATGGCTCCGGCGATTGCTGAACTCGCGGAAGAGTACGCTGGAAAAGTAAAGATCGGAAAACTTGACGTGGATGAGAACAGCGATATCGCCGTCCGCTACGGGGTGATGTCCATCCCGACGATCATTCTTTTCAAGGATGGAGAAATTTTTTCCAAGAGCGTAGGACTTCAGGATAAAGAAGTTCTGGAAAATGCGATCAAGGAAATGCTGTAGGAAATATAATGGAAAAGCCTGCAAACCCGCATGTTTGCAGGCTTTTTTAATCGTTTCATTTGTACCTGTTTTTTGAAAAACAAAAAAATTAAAAAATTTCAAAAAAAGTGTTGACTTTTTTCTTGGTTTATCCTATAATACAAAACGTGCCACGGATGAGGCAAACAAAACAAAGAAAAACAACAAACCAAGCACCTTTAGCTCAGCTGGTAGAGCAGTAGACTCTTAATCTATTTGTCCAGGGTTCGAATCCCTGAAGGTGCACGAAGAAAAGCACTGTTTTAGCGGATGATAAGCCGCCGGGACGGTGTTTTTTGTTACACTGATATCGAATCATTCAATAATCATATCATCAGCTCAAAATCAGCAGTTCATTATATGTTTCCGATTTTTATAGTTTTAATTTTATTTAACTTACAAATATGATATATTATATAGACAGGAGAAGTGTATGAAAAACTTACCAACAGGATCCTCATTTAGGGGATCCTGTTTCGGAATCACAGGTAATAAAAGGGAGATGTAAAGGATGAAAGAGATCAAGATCACAGAGATCGAAAATATCAGGATTGGCAGCGCGGAGGATAAGGAAGCGGGGACCGGGTGCACGGTTATTATCTGTGAGCGTGGAGCGGCAGCCGGGCTGGACGTCCGCGGGGGCGGTCCGGCATCCAGGGAATCGGAGCTCTTAAAGCCCATGGCGGCGGCTGACGTGATCCAGGCTGTTTTACTCAGCGGCGGCAGCGCGTTTGGTCTGGACGCGGCAGGCGGTGTTATGGAGTATCTGGAAGAACGTGGGATCGGCTTTGATGTAGGAATCACGAAGGTACCGCTTGTCTGCGAGTCCTGCCTGTTTGATCTTATGGTCGGGGATTACAGGACGAGACCGGATAAGGCTATGGGATACGCGGCGTGTGAGGGCGCGGAGAAGAATAATTATCAGGATGGAAACTTCGGCGCGGGAACAGGAGCGTCCGTCGGGAAGCTGGGGGACAAGTCTCTCTGCATGAAGGGCGGAATCGGAAGCTATGCGGTACAGATCGGGGATCTGAAGGTCGGCGCGGTCGTTGCAGTGAATGCGAGAGGCGATATCTATGACTGGAAAGACGGAAAAAAGGTGGCCGGTCTTTTAAATGCGGACAGGAAGACATTTGCGGACACAGAAGAAGCCGTTTATAAGAGCTATGAAGTGATCAAGAACAAGTTCATCGGCGCGACAGAGAATACAACGATCGGTGCGGTGATCACGAATGCGGCATTCCCGAAGAGTAGCCTCTGCAAGATCGCCGGGATGGCTCACGACGGCTATGCGCGGGCGATCCGCCCTGTTCATACATCTTCCGACGGAGACAGCATCTACGCGCTGTCTGTGGGCGATGTGAAGGCAGATCAGGATATGGTCGGAACCCTCGGTGCCCAGGTTATGGCGGAAGCGATCCTGAGGGCTGTGAGGAGCGCGGAGTCGGCCTACGGACTTGTTGGAGCGAAGGATTTATAAAAAAGAGCGAAAAAGGGCGGCTGTCCGGCAAAACTTTGCCGATATGACAGCCGCTTTTACTATACGGTTACATCTGCCCTGTCACACGCAGGTACAGCCCAAGTTCCATCTCAAGTGCCTCTGAAATTCCGCGCTCATCTAACTGGAAATGGCAGTTATGGTGCGGGGAAGAGGTAATTGGACGTTCGGGATCTGCCATTCCGATCTGGAAGTAGGCACCCGGCTTCTCAAGAAGATAGTAGGCAAAATCCTCGCCGCCAAGGGCGTCCGGGCGCTCGTAGACGGTATATCCGAGGTCTCTTGTGACGCTGCGGACCGTTTCGATCTCCTCCGGCACGTTGATGGCTGCCGGATAGCCCAGAGTCGTGGTCACATCGCAGGTGAGGCCGAATCCGGCGCAGATCCCCCTGCTGATGGAGTGGATGGAATCGAAGACCTTGTCGATCAGGTCATTGTTTAAAGTGCGGACATTGCCGCCGAGAGTCACGGTGTCAGTGATGATATTCGGATACTGGCCGCCATTAATATAGGAAACCGTAAGAACACCGCCTTCCAGCGGATTCTTTTTCTCTGCCAGGATCTGGTTTAAAGCAGATCCGACCATGCAGGCCACGGGGACCGGGTTCAGGGCATTCTGCGGATAACCGCCATGCCCGCCCTTTCCATGGATCTTCACTTCATAAATACCGATCGCTGCGGAATACGCCCGGGGAGTTACGGCGATGGTGCCGAGCGGAAACGCGGAAGCGCAGTGGAAACCATAGACGAGATCGACATCCTTCATGACACCTTCCTCGCAGAGTGCCTTAGCACCTCCCGGGAGCTTTTCCTCGGCTGCCTGAAAGATCAGCTTCACAGTTCCGCGGACGAGCTCAGGATGGGCTGTGAGGACCTTTGCGAAGGTTAAAAGGACTGCGGTATGGATATCGTGTCCACAGGCATGCATAACACCGGGAACCTCGGACTTAAACGGGAGATCATTTTCTTCCTCCACCGGAAGCGCATCGATGTCCGCGCGGAACGCGATGCAGGGGCCGGGTTTTTCGCCTTTTATGACAGCAACCGTGCTGGTTCCGGAGATCCCTTCCATCAGCGGGATGCCCAGAGAATTCAGGGTGCTGCGGATGTAATCGGCAGTGTCTGTCTCCTGAAAGGAAAGCTCCGGGTGGCGGTGCAGGTAACGGCGTGTTTCGATCAGTTCTTTTTCATAGGGGCTTGTGATGGACTTGACAAATTCTTTCATATATGACCTCCGTTTTTGCGTTTATACTATTTATGGGAATGACAGCTTACTGGCCTGCTGCTGGATCAAACGACACGTTTGCGATCACGACTTCATTGTCAGTGCCGACCCGCATCGCCGGTCCCCAGACACCGGCACCGGAGGTGACAATAGATGTCATGGCCCCCTTTTTCAGGACTCCGCAGGCGTTTTCCCAGAGAAAATGGATCACAAGGTTTGCCGGAAACATCTGACCGTCATGGGTATGGCCGGAGAGGTCCAGATCGACACCGGCATCGGAGGCTTCTGACAATTCTCCCGGCTGGTGATCCATGACGATGATGGGAAGTGAGGGATCGAGAGGCTCGGTGATCTCAGCAAAGGTTTTCCGCGGGAGCTGTTCTTTTTTTGCCATATCCTTATCCCGGCGGCCGGCAAGATAGAAGGCATTATTGATGCAGATGGCCTCGTCCTCCAGCATCGTGATACCGGCGTGGTGCAGAAATTCTGTAAACCGCCCGTCCCGGACGATCGTTTCTTTCTGCGGAAATGTGAATCCGGCGAGGATCTTCTCGCTTACGTCATGGTTGCCCCAGCAGGCGTACGTGCCGTACCGGCTTTTGATACTGGACAGAATGTCAGCCACCTCATCCGGATCTTTGATCGCATCGTAATCATTGTCGAAGAGATCTCCGGCAATGCAGACGAGATCGACATTTTGGGAATTAATGGTGTCTACGATCCTTCTTACGTGGGACTTTGTGGAGTTGTATCCAAGGTGAAGATCCGCGATCAGGGCGATCTTAAGTCCCGGAAGAGAGGAACTTTTTTCGATGACGACCGGGTCATGCCGCACATAGACCCGTCTTGCATGCAGGACACCGTAAATGCTGACCGTAAGGATCAGGGCAATGGCAAAGCCACCGAAGATCACGAGATTTTTCGGCATGGTATGCAGCATGGCCGGATACCGGTATTTCATAAAGAAGGAATGGCCGGTGACACGGCGGATCACGTCGAAGGTGATGATAAAAAGTAGGATATATTCCAGAGTGCCGAGCCAGTAGTTGCTGATTACCCGGAGAAAATGGTGAAGAGGATCTTTTGTGATCAGAAATCCGGTCAGCGGACTGACGGCAAAAAACAGGTAGAGCACTGTGACAGGGATCCTGAAAAACAGTGAATGAAGCGCTGGGGAGCAGGAATCCGCCCAGGCGTAGAGCCATAAAAGAATGTATGCCTGAAATAACAGGTAGATCGGAGATAAAAATACAGCTAACATGAGATACTCCTGATGTTTCATGGACAGGAATGGTGTATAATGATTCCTGTACAGGTGGTTTATGGTGTAAGTATAGCTAACACTTTAACAATTTGCAATGGAAAAGAAGAAAAGAGGTTGTTATGATCGATCTGACAGGAATGATCTCCATTCCATATTTAAAGAAGACAACATTTACCGGAAGTGAAAAGGGAACGAATTTCATGATCCGGAAGATCAGCGGAGAGGAAGGCGAGCCGGATAAGATTCAGGCGATCACCTGGCCGGGACCGTTTATTTTTTCTGTGACGGAAGATGAAAAAAAGACGTATCAGGAATTTGAGTTCAGCGAGGACGGGATCAAAGCGGCTGTGGCGTGGCTGAATGAGACCACGCACAGCGCGTGAATGAGGAGACATTCCCTACATCGACGGTGTTCTCGCCACAAGATCCAGTGTCACATCCGTAAATCTCTGCTTTAAGAGCGCGCAGATCTCCTTCCGCTGCTCCATAAGCTTCGGGATCATGTCCTCGGTAAGCTGGAGCTTCGCGCACCACGGCGCAGTCGCTTTCGCGTCACCAGCAGCAGGATCCGGGTACACGCGGACACGGAAGTCGCGGAATCCAAGATCAGAGAGGGATTTCTCTGCCCACTCCACATCCTTTAACACAGAAGCTTCGATGGAAACTCCCGACGGAACTCTTGTCGCAAGACAGGCGTAGGCGGGCTTGTTCCAGGTAAATAATCCGGCATTTCGGGAATATTCCCGGAGTGCCGTTTTTGTTACGCCGGAAAGTCGCAGTGGGGACAGTACCTTCATTTCCTTTAAGGCGCGCATACCCGGGCGGTCACCGGCGTCATCGGAGGCGTTCGTTCCATCCATGATCTCGGTAAAGCCGTCCTCTTTTGCAGCTTTCAGGATTCCGCCGAATACCTGATTCTTGCAGTAGTAGCAGCGGTCCTTCGGGTTGCTCTTTACGACCGCGTCTGTCAGGACATCAAAGGGCAGGACCGTCATGTCCGCATGCAGGGACTCCGCGAGAAGCTTCGCATCATCTAACTCAAACTGCGGCTGGAACGGAGTGGAGACATAGTAGGCATGTACATTTGCTCCGCATGCCTTTGCGGCATAGAGAAGATAAGAGGAGTCGGTCCCGCCGGAAAAAGCCAGAGCGATGGTGGAATGCTCCGCAAAAAAATCCCGGAGTGCGGCCGGAACGCAGTCTATGGAAAAGTTGATCGTGTTGTTCATAAGGAATTCTCCGTCCTTTCATATTCAAGTTGAACATCCGTGAGACCTGATGCGTGATTCTGGTCAGCAAAGCCGACATATTCCTATCAGAATCAAATCACTGCGCATCCTCGCGGAGCGTTTATCTCAGCTGCCTCGTACGGGTGGCCATATCTTCATAGTAAATTGGTAGGTTTAATTCACTCATTATAATTCGCAGAGACGTAGAAGTCAAGCTTGTAACCGGGAAGGTGTTGCCGCCGGGCGGAATTCTCGATTTCTATAAATTTTCACTATTTTCATTTCAGCAGGTTTGTTATATCATAGATGAATAAAATCACAAGGAGGATGCAGGCTATGGAAGACAGAGAACTAATCATGAAGACATCCGCATATATAGACAGTCACAGAGACGAGATGCTGTCACTATGGGAAAAGATCGTTTCCATCGAGAGTGGGACCCCGGATAAAGAGGGCGTTGACCGGGTAGGCGCGGTCTTAAAGGCTGAACTGGAAAGTGCCGGAGTGGAGACGGCCGTGATCCCGATGGAACGTTTCGGAAACCTCCTGACAGGTGTATGGAAGAAAGAGGCAGCAGGCCAGCCCATCGTCCTGATCGGACACATGGACACGGTATTTGCGAAAGGCACGCTGGAGAAAAATCCGTTCTGCATCGATGAGAGCGGAAATGCCCACGGACCGGGAGTTCTGGATATGAAGGCGGGACTTGTGATCGCTGTCTACGTTTTAAAGGCGCTCCATGAGTACGGATATGGGAAACGCCCGATCCGCGTTGTCTTTGCGGGAGATGAGGAGAACGGACACCGCCAGACAAATGCTGAGGCAGAGATCCGGAAGCTCTGCGCGGGATGCGCGGCGGCATTCAATTTTGAGACGGGATTTATCGATGACGGACTTGTTGTCGGAAGAAAAGGTTCCTGCCGTGTGACGCTCACCGTCCACGGAGTCGCGGCCCACGCAGGAAATGATCCGCAGCGCGGAAGAAACGCGATTTTGGAGATGGCGCATAAGATTATCGAGATCCAGAAGCTTCACGACTTTGAACATGGACTTTTTGTGAATGTAGGTGTGATTCAGGGCGGAACGGTTGCAAACGCAGTGGCTGCGTCCTGCGAGGTCGGAATTGATATCCGCTACGACAGCTTTGAACGCCTTGAGGAAACACTTCAGGCGATCAAAAGGATCGCGGAAGCAAGAACAGTTCCGGATACGACGGCAGATGTGAGCTGGACGAAGCCGAGCACGGTAATGCCGGTATCGGAGAAAAATCTGGAGCTTTTCCGCCATGTCCAGAAGGCGGCAGACATGATCGGCTACGGAACCCTGCAGACAAAGAAAGTCGGCGGATGGTCCGATTCCTGCCTGGCTGCGGCGGAAGGTGTCCCGGTGGTGTGCGCCATGGGTGTGAAGGGCGCGAACAATCATTCAATGGAGGAGTATGCGGTAGCTGAGACGCTGTTTTCCAGAGCGAAACTGGCGTTGGCTTCCATCATTACACTTTGACAGACATGAAAGAGACAAGAAAAAAATATGACATGCTGACGGACAATCCGGGAAAATCCCTGCTTTTCTTCGTGCTTCCGATGATACTCGGAAATCTTTTTCAGCAGTTTTACAACATCACGGACTCAGTAGTGGTAGGAAAATTCGTCGGGGAACAGGCGTTGGCAGCGGTGGGCGCGTCCTATGCGATCACGAATGTCTTTATCGCCATTGCCATCGGCGGCGGAATCGGAAGCTCTGTGGTGATCTCCCAGTTCCTGGGAGCGGGCAAGCTCGCGAAGATGAAGACGGCAGTCTACACAACGATGTTTAATTTCCTTGGGATTGCGGCGTTTCTGGCAGCAGTGGGGATCCTGTTCAACAATCGGATCCTGAATCTCGTCAACGTACCGGAGGATATTTTCTCTGACGCGGCGCTGTATCTGGCGATTTACTTTATCGGACTGCCGTTCCTGTTCATGTATAACGTTCAGGCATCAATCTTCAATGCGCTGGGAGATTCGAAGAAGCCGCTGTATCTTTTGATCTTTTCTTCCCTGCTAAACATCGCGCTGGACATGATCCTTGTGATCGTTTTCAAGCAGGGCGTCCGGGGCGTTGCGCTGGCGACACTGATCGCACAGGGAATCTCGGCGGTGATCTCCTTCCTACTTCTGATGCGGAAGCTAAAGGGGTATCACGCGGAAGAACCGGTGGATCTCTACAGCGGAGAGATGGCGGTCTCCATGGTGAAGATTGCCGTTCCGTCCACACTGCAGCAATCCATCGTACAGATCGGAATCCTGCTGGTCCAGTCTGTGATCAACAGCTTCGGCTCCACGGCGATCGCCGGATACTCCGCGGGCATGCGGATCGAGTCCTTAAGCATTGTGCCGATGCTCGCAATGGGAAATGCCATGTCAACCTTCACAGCCCAGAATATGGGGGCCGGAAAGATCGACCGGGTGAAGGAAGGTTACCGGATGTGCTATGTGATCGTTCTGACGGCGGGCGCAGTGCTCTGCGTAATGTACCAGCTGGCAGGCGGCGCGTTCGTGTCCCTGTTCCTTGACAGCGGCAGCAGTGGGGCGTACTCGGTGGGACTCAGTTATGTGAAGTTTTTATCGTTTTTCTACTCGTTTATCGGCCTCAAGGCGTCCACGGACGGTCTGCTCCGCGGCGCGGGTGATGTGACGGCATTTACGGTGGCGAACCTCGTAAATCTCGCGATCCGTGTCAGCGTGACGAACCTGTTTGCTCCGGTCTACGGGATTCAGGTGGCATGGATGGCGGTTCCCCTTGGCTGGGCTGCGAATTATGTGATCTCGTTTGGATGGTATCTGACAGGAAAATGGAAGAAGGTCCGCGTGATAAAGAAGTAATATAGGCATACAGTATCAATTACAGGAGAAAGGACAGAAATCATGGAACAGAAAATACTTGCTTACTTAAAAGAACATGAGACGGAGATCTTTGAGGACTTAAAATCTCTGGTACTGACAGAGGCCAGCACTTCAGATATTGAGGCTCTGGCAAAGGTGCGGGAAAAACTGGTCATGCTGATCAAGGAGCGCACAGGAGAGGACTGCTTTGTCTACGAGGCGGAGAACGGACACTGCCCGGTGCGGTTCCAGTATGGAAAGGGTACGGAGAAGATCCTGTTCATCGGTCATTATGACACCGTACATCTGATCGGCGCGCTGAAGTATTATGCAGAAGGAAATGAGCTCCACGGACCGGGTGTTTATGACATGAAAGGCGGACTTATTTCCGCGATCTGGACCGTAAAGGCATATAAGGATCTCGGGATCGATCCGGGAAAGAGACTGGAATTCATCTTTAACGGTGACGAGGAGACCGGAAGCGCTGAGTCCACTGACATCATCTGTGAGCTTGCGAAGGACGCGAAGGCGGCGCTTGTCTGCGAGCCGTGTACAGCAAACGGGGACTTAAAGACAGGAAGAAAAGGACTTGTCCGCTTTACAGTAAAAGTTCACGGAAAGGCATCCCATGCGGGAAATGCCCATAAAGAGGGGATCAACGCCATCGAGGAGCTGGCGCATGAGATCCTTGCAATCCAGAAACTGACAGATTATGAGGCTGGAACTACCGTCAATGTGGGCGTTTGCAGCGGTGGAACAAAGCCGAACGTCGTTCCGGCAGAAGCGGAGATCGAGATCGACTGCCGCGTAAAGACAGCCGCCGAGGGAGACAGGATCCGCAAGGCGATCAACGGGATCAGGACAACTGTTCCGGGGACCACAAGAGAGGTCATCGAGCGGGACAGCAAGATGCCGATGGAGGAGACGGAGGCAAATCTGGCGCTCTTTGAGAAGGCAAAGATCTGCGGTGAGAAGGTCGGACTTACGTTCTCCCACCAGTTTGTGGGTGGCGGAAGCGACGGAAACGAGGTATCGGCACTTGGTATCCCGACACTTGACGGTCTCGGCGCAGCCGGTGACGGGGCCCACTCCGCAAACGAGTACATCCTGATCGACCAGTATATTCCGAGGATCGCGATGCTGGCTTCGTTTGTGCTGACGATATAAGAGATTTAAATACATAAGATATAAACAGAGAGCGTATTGCCTAAAATGGTGGTACGCTCTGTTTTATTGCCTGAGCTGCAACGAAAATACACTGTTTATAAGAAGGTATGGAAAAGAAAAAGCGCACCATACAACGGAAGCTGCTATGGTGCGCAAAAAACATTATTTAGTTTTTGATCGGAAACGTAATCTGTGCCTTAAACAGGTCGCCATCGATGATCAGCTCGAACTTTCCGCCCTGAAGGGTTGTCAGGTCTTTCGCGATGGAAAGCCCAAGTCCGCTTCCCTCGGTGGTTCGGGAAACGTCACCGCGGACGAATCGCTCGGTGAGCTCATCCGGGCTGATGTTTAACGGGTTCGCGGACACATTCTTGATCGTGAACATAACGTCGGCGCCATGATCCTCGATCGTAACGTAGACGCGGGTTCCCTCTAACGCGTACTTGAATGCGTTATTATAGAGGTTTTCAAGGACGCGCCATAACCGTCTTCCGTCCGCCTCGATCATAATGACCTCGTTCGGAAGTGTGTTGACGATCTCAAGATGGCGGATCGCGTATTTCTCCTCAAATTCTCCGGTCGTCTGCTGGACAAGTTCCACGAAATCGATATTTGTGATCTCCAGCTTGATATTTCCGGAACTTGCGCGGGAAGCTTCCACAAGGTCCTCGGTCAGTGTCTTTAACCGCTGGGATTTCTGATCCAGGACCTCCAGATATTTCTGAACCGTCGGGTCTTCAATGTGCTGGCGCTTGATGAGGTCCACATAGTTGATAATGGAAGTAAGCGGCGTCTTGATATCGTGGGACACGTTTGTGATCAGGTCGGCCTTCAGGCGTTCGCTCTTTACCTGCTCGGCGAGAGCCGTCTCCAGACCGTCACTGATACGGTTCAGTCCTTCGGCAAGTTCCGCCTCCAGGCTTGAGAAATCGTTGACATCCACCTTGTAGCTCGTCTCCCCGGAGGCGAGTTTTTCGATGGCGGCATGGATCTTGTCGGTCTGGTCCGCATTCCGGTAGATAAAGTAAAATACCAGGAGGTTTCCGGCGATCCAGGCGATCATCACGAAGATGAACGGCATAAACTGGAATACGGAATTTTCATGATGGAAGATCATAAATGCCCCCACCGTGATCATGAATACATTGTATGCAAGATACAGGACGAACCCGATGGTGATCCGGTAGCGGAATGTGCTCTCGGAGAGCGTTTCTGTAAGATCATGCAGAAAGCTGTTCTTCCAGAGTGTCTCCGCCTTGTATCTGCGGAGCAGGCTGAAGAAGGTCAGGATGACGCAGAAATACAGGTATCCGAAGGCCACCAGCAGGTTCGCGCGGTCCCAGTAATCTGATGTCACCACCAGGTGCAGGAGCTTTGATGTCACCGGCGCCATGATGTGGATACAGAGGTAGGACACGAATGCCATCAAGAGCAGCATGAAATCCGTCTTTGTCCGGTCAAATGGGTAGAGCGTGATGGTCCGGTCGGAGATCGACGCATGTCCGGACAGGAACAGCAGGAACGCGAAGGTCACGAGGGAACCGGCGAGTCCCGCGATCGTAATATAAAGTCCGTTGGAGAAATCCACGCGGGACTTATTATAGGCGGTATATGCCTGGGCATAGTCATCGTTCGCCTTATAGGATGTGTCGAGACCGATGACCACATAGTAGTTGTTGCCATTGTATGGATTGTTTTTCGACATCAGCGCCGGGATACTCGGAAAGTTGGATTCGAAGTTTGTCCGGACCGCAAGGTCGTTGGAGTCTCCGGAATAGTAGATATATCTTCCCATGGCCATGATGTCATCGTTGGACATCTCCGGAGCGTTGGTATGGATCTCATAGATCGCATCATTTTTTGAGTAGTACGCCACACGGAAATAGAGATTCGTAAAGTCGCTCATGAGTCTCGAGTAGATCGAGTAGTAGGAAGAGAAGCGCCTTAAGATCTCATACGTCAGGTCCGGCATCGTCGAGAAAGACTGATCCGGGCTCGTTAAGTCTTCTTCAGACTGGTAGCAGCGGTAGCGGACATAGACCTGTTCCTGGTCTTCCTCGGACAGAGTCTCCGGGCCGCCCTTTAACGCGTAGTTGTCGGACTCGTCCATGTAGTAGCCCAAGGATTTTCCGTACTGGATAATATCGTCCAGAGTGTAGGATTTTTCACCGCCAGGTCCCGTGGTGACTTCCAGGACGATCTGGGAGTAGTTGACCTGACCGTTTGACTCGAAAAGATCCTGATACTGGACATAATCGAAGATATTTGTGATATCTGCCTGGACTTTTTTGCTGAAATCCGGGGATTGTTCAAAGGTCTCCGTCTTGATCCAGTCCAGTCCGCGGCCGTAGTTGCTGTTTAAATACATGAACCCGATTCCGACGAGCGTCACGCAGGCAAAGAGAAAGTGAAGGAAGCCGACGAGACGCTTGAAAAATGAGTTTGTCTTTTTTTCTGCCATCTGGATGCTCCTTACTGTTTCTCAATCTTATAGCCGACACCCCAGACCACCTTTAAGTAGCGGGGTTCCTTCGGGTTGATCTCGATTTTCTCACGGATATGGCGGATGTGGACGGCAACGGTGTTATCTGCGCCAATTGCGTCTTCATTCCAGATTTTTTCATAAATTTGGTCAATAGAGAAAACTTTCCCCGCGTTCTTCACGAGAAGAAGCAGGATGTTGTACTCGATGGGTGTCAGTTTGATCGGCTCTCCGTCGACGGTAACCTCCTTGTTCTCGTCGTTGATCATAAGACCGCCGCACTTGTAGACCTGGGAGCTGCCCTGCTGGTTCAAATTGCCGAGCTGGGTGTAGCGGCGGAGCTGGGATTTCACGCGGGCTACGAGCTCTAATGGGTTAAACGGCTTTGTAATGTAGTCGTCAGCGCCGATGTTTAACCCTAAGATCTTATCGGTATCCTCGGATTTCGCGGAGAGGATGATGATCGGGATGCTGCTGGTCTCGCGGACCTTAAGTGTGGTGCGGATCCCGTCGAGACCCGGCATCATGACATCCACGATCATTAAGTTTACTTCATTCTTCTCCAGAAGCTCCAGCGCTTCGTAGCCGTCGTAGGCCTTAATTACATTGAAACCTTCGCCGGTCAGATAAATATTGATCGCCTCTACGATCTGTTTGTCGTCATCGCAGACGAGAATGGTTGGCATAATCGATTCCTCCTCATATCAGACATAATAAAAGATGAAAAATCGTAACTGACCATGTTTCCAGTTACGAAAAAATCAAATCAAAGAAAAAATATATCATAATCCAGTATAGCATAAAAATGACGCAAAAACATAAGGAACGTTCTTAAATTTTTATGTAGAGATGTAGTAACTGTTCAGTAGGTCTGCGCACTTGCTGCGCTGACCGTAAGAAAACATAGGCTGGAAGGCAAAAATCCCATCAGCGAAGCTGATCTGGAATGGATTTTTGCACGTAACTATGAAGGTACTGAATAGTTACGAGATGTAAAGGAGTTACTGTTTGCACATTACGCAAACAGTAATGAAAGGAATCGTGTACAAAAAGCTTTTTTGATACGACGCGGCGATTTAATACAGTAACATAGGTAAAAAAATACGAACGTAAAAATTTGTGTATAATGTTGTGAAATAGAAGAATAAATAATCGCGCAAGAGGTTAAAACAATAAAAAAATATAGAAAACTTTGTGAGAATTGTACAAAAAATATATTTTGCTGTGAAATGGTTGATAATAATTGTGCAATGTGCTATGATTGAGTTAACTTAAAAAAGAAGCCGTGATAGGAGAGCAAAATGTAATCAGCTAACGATTAGCTGTTGCTTGGTGCGCTCCTTTTCTTTTTGAGAAATGGAGAAAAGTTTAGTGAAACATTATTTTTATCAGGCATTGGAAGAAAACCCGATTATCGCAGCGATCAAAAACATGGATGATCTGGAACTTTGCTGTTCTCTGGAAGAGATCCGTGTGGTATTCGTCCTGTTCGGCGATATCTGTACGATCCGGACGATCGTAAAACGTTTAAAGGATGCCGGGAAGGTTGCGATCGTGCATGTAGACCTGATCGTGGGCTTAAGCAGCAAGGAGATCGTGGTGGACTTCATTAAAATGTCGACAGAGGCAGATGGGATCATTAGTACAAAGGTCCCGCTGATCAGAAGGGGAAATGAACTGAATTTCATAACGATCCAGAGGTGCTTTTTGCTGGATTCCATGGCGTATGAAAATTTAAGACAGCAGCAGCATCAGGTGAAGCCGGATTATATTGAGGTACTTCCGGGAATTATGCCGCAGGTCATCTCAAAGATGTGTAAGGTGTCGAAAGCGCCGATTATCGCAGGTGGACTGATCTCCGAGAAAGAATCCGTTATGAGCGCCCTCGCAGCAGGAGCGATGGCAGTTTCATCTACGAATCATGAAGTCTGGAAGCTGTGAATAGACTGATAACACAAGCTGTTTCAATGCCGGGAAAAGGGCAGTTGAGATATAGCGTGGGAAAAATTATATTGAAGGAGGAATTGGTATGGCAAAGTATGTAATGGCACTCGACGCGGGGACAACCAGCAACAGATGTATCCTGTTCAACGAAAAAGGTGAGATGTGCAGTGTAGCGCAGAGAGAGTTTACCCAGTACTTCCCGAAGCCGGGCTGGGTAGAGCATGATGCGGACGAGATCTGGGCAAGTATGCTGGGTGTTGCCGTAGAGGCGATGAATATGATCGGTGCCACCGCAGAGGATGTTGCGGCCATCGGTATCACGAACCAGCGTGAGACAACGATCGTCTGGGATAAGAATACCGGAGAGCCGATCCATCATGCGATTGTATGGCAGTGCCGCAGAACATCGGAATACTGCGACACCTTAAAGGAAAAAGGCCTGACCGATAAGTTTAGAGAGAAGACAGGTCTTGTGATCGACGCGTACTTCTCCGGAACAAAGGTAAAATGGCTGCTTGACAATGTACCGGGCGCGAGAGAAAGAGCGGAAAAGGGCGAGCTGTTATTCGGTACAGTCGAGACATGGCTGATCTGGAAGCTTACAAAGGGCGCGGTCCATGTTACAGACTATTCCAACGCGTCCCGTACAATGCTCTTCAATATCAATACTTTACAGTGGGACGATGAGATCTTAGCGGAACTCGATATCCCGAAGTGCATTCTCCCGGAGCCGAAGCCGTCAAGCTGTATTTACGGCGAGACAGATCCGTCTTACCTCGGCGGACCGATCCCGATCGGAGGAGCTGCTGGTGACCAGCAGTCCGCATTATTCGGACAGACCTGCTTCAATCCTGGCGAGGCGAAGAATACATACGGAACCGGCTGCTTCATGTTAATGAACACCGGTGAGAAGCCGATCTTCTCAAAGAACGGTCTTGTTACAACAATTGCATGGGGACTGGACGGAAAAGTCAACTACGCTCTTGAGGGCTCTATCTTCGTTGCAGGCGCTGCGATCCAGTGGCTCCGCGATGAGTTAAGAATTATCGATTCCGCACCGGATTCCGAGTACATGGCGAAAAAAGTAAAAGATACGAACGGCTGTTATGTTGTACCGGCATTCACAGGTCTCGGAGCTCCGCACTGGGATCAGTACGCGCGCGGAACGATCGTAGGAATCACCCGCGGTGTCAATAAGTACCACATTATCCGTGCGACTCTGGAATCCCTCGCATACCAGGTAAACGATGTTCTGGAAGCAATGAAGGCAGATTCCGGTATCGAGCTTGCAGCTCTTAAGGTTGATGGCGGCGCAAGTGCCAACGACTTCTTAATGCAGACACAGGCCGATATCATCAACGCGCCGGTAAACCGTCCTCAGTGCGTAGAGACGACAGCTATGGGTGCCGCCTATCTTGCAGGTCTCGCAGTTGGTTACTGGAGCAGCAAGGAAGACGTTATCAAGAACTGGGCGATCGATAAGACCTTCGAGCCGAAGATCGAAGCCGCTGAGAGAGAAAAACGGATCAAAGGCTGGAATAAGGCTGTGAAATACGCTTACGGCTGGGCGAAGGAAGACTAAACGAGTTAGAAAATGAGGAAAAGGTTTCGGGTAGGAATTGCGGCTTGCAGAGAACGGACTTGAATGGAATCATTACTCGAAGTTGTTGAAACAAAACAGAAAGTTCTGAAAAAACAGAAAACTGTCTCCGGCTTTTGAGGGGAACGAAAGCCGGAGATGCCTAAAACAACAAAAAGGGGGATTTTCTATGCTGCCTTATATTGCAGAGTTTCTTGGAACCATGATGCTTATCATCCTCGGTGATGGTGTTGTTGCAAACGTAAACCTTAACAAGTCCGGAATGAAAGGTGCAGGAGCTGTCCAGATCACACTGGCATGGGGCCTTGCGGTTCTGGTACCGGCATTTATCTTCGGAGAAGCTTCCGGCGCGTCCTTCAACCCGGCGCTCACGATCGCACTGGCAGTAGAGGGAAGTTTCGCATGGTCTATGGTGCCCGGATATGTGATCGCACAGCTGGCAGGCGCATTTGTCGGCGCATCGATCGTTTACCTGCTCTTCAAAGGACAGTTTGACGCGACAGAAGATCCGGGAACAAAGCTTGGCGTATTCTGTACAGGTCCGTCGATCCCGAACACTGGATTAAACATTTTAAGCGAAGCAGTTGGTACATTCATTCTCGTTTTCGCGATCAAAGGTATCGGCAATGTAACTGGTCTTTCCACAGGTGTTGATAAACTCTTCGTATTTGGAATTATCGTTTCCGTAGGTATGTCCCTCGGCGGACTTACCGGTTACGCGATCAACCCGGCAAGAGACTTAGGACCTCGTCTTGCACATGCAGTCCTTCCGATCAAGGGCAAAGGTGATTCCAACTTCTCTTACGGTCTCGTAGTTCCGATCGTTGGACCGATCATCGGTGCGATCGTGGCGGTTCTCCTTTATGGAGCGATTCCGTGGTAGGATAAAATAACAGACGGCTGTGCCCGGTGCAGTGCAGCTTAACAATCGGATAATTATGGCATGAGATGAGAGAGCCTGACAGGACAACCGCATAAGGGTATGCGTTTACTTGGCGGGCTCTTTTCTCTTAAGGCCGGAACGCCGCTGGATCTGCAAAAACGGCAGAAATGGCGGAAAACTTCTAAAAGAGACAGGATGTAAAGGAGTGAACGGTAAATGTATGATGTGATCATAATCGGAGCAGGAGTAGCCGGGGCGGCATCTGCGAGAGAATTGTCGCGCTATCAGGCAAAGATCTGCGTGCTGGAGAAAGAGGAGGATGTCTGCTGCGGCACTTCCAAGGCAAACAGCGCCATCGTCCATGCTGGCTATGACGCGGCGGAAGGTTCCCTGATGGCAAAACTCAATGTACGCGGAAATGAAATGATGGAACAACTGTCAAAGGACCTGGATTTTCCGTTCAAGAGAAATGGTTCACTGGTGGTCTGCCTGCATGAAGATGAGATGCCGGGGCTTGAGGCTCTTTATAAACGGGGAATCGCAAACGGAGTTCCGGGTCTCAGGATCTTAAACCGGGAAGAACTCCGGGCGATGGAGCCGAATATTTCCGATGAGGCATGCGCAGCTCTCTACGCGCCCACGGGCGGAATCGTATGTCCGTTTAACTTAAATATCGCCTTGGCGGAGAATGCCAACGCGAATGGAGTAGAATTTCACTTTGATACGGAAGTCACCGACTTGAGACCGGTGGAAGACGGCTGGGAGATCCGGACAAGCAGGGGCACATATAAGACGCGTTACGTTGTGAACGCGGCGGGGGTCTATGCGGACAAATTCCACAATATGGTGAGCAAAAAGAAGATCCACATCACCCCAAGACGTGGAGATTACTGCCTGCTCGATAAAACTGCCGGAAATCATGTGAGCCATACGGTATTCGCGCTTCCCGGAAAATACGGAAAAGGCGTTCTTGTGACTCCGACGGTCCACGGAAATCTGTTGGTGGGTCCGACAGCGATCGATATTGAGAACAAAGAGGGCACGAACACTACGAGAGAGGGATTAAATGAGGTTATCACAAAGGCGGAGATGAACGTGAAGAACATTCCGATGCGCCAGGTGATCACTTCCTTCGCCGGACTCCGTGCCCATGAGGACGGACATGAATTCCTGATCGGTGAGCTGGAGGACGCGAAAGGCTTTATCGACTGTGCGGGAATCGAGTCTCCGGGTCTGACAAGCTCCCCGGCGATCGGCGAGATGGTGGCGGATATCCTGAAGGAGAAGATGGATCTCAGGGAAAAAGAGAACTTTATCGCAACGAGAAAAGGCGTTCTGAACCCGAATACTTTAAGTAAGGAAGAACGGATCCGGTTAATTAAGGAGAAACCGGAGTACGGAAATATTATCTGCCGCTGCGAGATGATCACGGAAGGCGAGATCATCGATGCGATCCGAAGACCTTTAGGCGCAAAATCCTTAGATGGAGTAAAACGCAGAACGAGAGCCGGAATGGGGCGCTGCCAGGCAGGCTTCTGTTCCCCGAGAACGATGGAGATCCTTGCGAGAGAATGCCATAAGAGCATGTTTGAGATCACAAAATCCGGCGGAAACTCGCAGATCGTCAAGGGCATCAATAAGGATTCGTTATAAAAGGGAGGTGACAGAGCATGAAATCGTATGATATTGTGATTATCGGAGGCGGACCAGCGGGTCTTGCCGCTGCAGTTTCCGCGAAGAAAAACGGAATCGAGAGTATTCTGATCCTGGAACGTGACAGGGAGTTAGGCGGAATCTTAAACCAGTGCATTCATAACGGCTTTGGACTCCACACCTTCAAGGAAGAGCTCACGGGTCCGGAGTACGCGGGACGGTTTATTAAACAGGCAGAAGAATTAAATATCGAATATAAACTGAACACCATGGTCATGGATATCAGTGAGCAGAAGATCGTGACGGCTATGAACAGGGAGGAAGGTCTTTTCGAGATCCAGGCAAAAGCAGTGATCCTTGCAATGGGATGCAGAGAGCGGTCGAGAGGCGCTTTAAACATTCCTGGATACCGCCCGGCGGGAATCTTCTCCGCAGGTACGGCCCAGAGACTCGTCAATATCGAAGGCTATATGCCGGGACGAGAAGTTGTGATCCTGGGTTCCGGAGATATCGGACTCATCATGGCGAGACGAATGACGCTTGAGGGCGCAAAGGTCAAGGTTGTCGCGGAGCTGATGCCGTATTCCGGCGGATTAAAGAGAAATATCGTCCAGTGTCTCGATGATTATGGAATCCCGTTAAAGTTGAGCCACACCGTTGTGGACATCAAGGGGAAAGAGAGACTGGAGGGAATTACGTTAGCGCAGGTAGACGGAAAAGGAAAGCCGATTCCTGGAACAGAAGAGGAATACAGCTGTGATACACTGCTTCTCTCTGTTGGACTGATCCCAGAGAATGAGATCTCCAGGGGAATGGGCGTGGACATGAACCCGGTGACATCCGGTCCGAAGGTCAATGAGAGCCTTGAAACAAATATTGAAGGTGTTTTCGCCTGCGGAAATGTGCTTCATGTACATGATCTCGTAGACTTTGTATCCGAGGAAGCGGCGATTGCCGGAAAGAATGCGGCATCCTATGTGAAACAGGGCGAGAACCGTCCGTCTGGCGGACATGAGATCGTCTTAAATCCGATCGAAGGTGTGCGCTACACAGTTCCTGGAATCATCGATCCGGCGAGAATGGACGAGGAGCTGACCGTTCGTTTCCGCGTGGGCGGTGTCTATAAGAACTGCTATGTGAGCGCGTATTTCGGTGACGAGCGTGTGATCCACAGAAAACGTCCGGTAGTGGCACCGGGGGAGATGGAGGAACTGAAACTCAAAAAGGCAGATCTTTTGAAGTATCCGGATCTTGAGACGATCACGGTCAAAATCGAGGAGGCGTAGGCGATGGAGGAAAGAAGACTAATTTGTATCGGCTGTCCGATGGGCTGTCCTCTTGTCGTGACGATGGACGGCGGTGAGGTCGTAAGCGTGACGGGAAATACCTGTAAGCGCGGCGAGATCTATGGACGGAAAGAGGTGACAAATCCGACAAGGATCGTGACTTCCACAGTCCGGGTATCCGGCGGAAGTATCGACATGGTGTCGGTGAAGACGAAGGAAGATATCCCGAAGGAAAAGATCTTTGACTGTGTGAAAGCGTTAAAGACAGTCGAGGTTGCGGCCCCGGTGCATATCGGGGATGTGATCATGAAGGACGTTGCCGGAACGGGAGTTGATGTTGTGGCGACGAAGAACGTGGAGTAAGAGTAAGTAAGGTCAATAAATGCAAGAAATATAGGTGATGATTGAGGTGCTGCCCGCTTACCGTTTTCTGAGGAGAATGGAAGGCGGGCAGTGCCTTTTTTATGTGGAAATCAGAACATCCGTCCTGAATCTGTTTTTAGTGGATTCAGGACGGATGTGTTACTTGCAAAACATATATTTTTAGTTGAACTTAAAGATTGCAGCCCCGTATGCCGGCAGCGGATACGCAAAGGAGTATGGCTGGCCATCGCACTCGCTCTTCTTGGAACGGGCGGAGAACGCATGCTCGCCGCGCTTGTAGAGCCCGTGCTCGGAATCCAGGATCAGGGAGTAGGTTCCGGACTTCGGAACGCCTACCCGGTAATCGTCCCGGGCAACCGGTGTAAAGTTAATGACGAATAAGAGATTCTTCTTGCCCGTCTCATCACGGCGGATAAAGCTGAAGATGCTGCGGTCACCGTCGTTGGCGTTGATCCACTGGAAACCGTTCCAGTCGGAATCCAGCTGCCACAGTGCCGGATATTTCTGGTATACATGCAGCAGGTCGCTGTAATATTTCTGCAGGTCTTTGTGAAGCGGCTCGTCGGCGAGATACCAGTCGAGGGAAACTTTCTCATCCCACTCATGGTACTGACCGAAATCCTGGCCCATAAACAGGAGCTTCTTTCCCGGATGCCCCATCATGAAGGTGTATCCGGCTTTCAGGTTCGCAAACTTGTCGCCATTTAAGCCCGGCATCTTGTTGATCATGGAACACTTCAGGTGAACGACCTCGTCGTGGGACAGCGTCAGGATATAATTCTCACTGGTGGCGTAGGTGATGCCGAATGTCATCTTATTGTGGTTGAATTTTCTGAAATATGGATCCAGTTTCATGTACTCCAGGAAATCATGCATCCAGCCCATGTTCCACTTGAAGGTGAAGCCGAGACCTCCCTCTTCCGGCGGTTTTGTGACACCCGGCCATGCGGTGGACTCCTCAGCGATCATCATGGCACCGGTGAGATGTCCGGTGAGGACACTGTTCAAATGGCGGAAGAACTCGATGGCTTCGAGGTTCTTGTTCTCGCCGTACTTATTCGGAACCCAGTTTCCATCGCTGCGGCCGTAATCCAGGTACAGCATGGACGCGACGGCATCTACACGGAGACCGTCAACATGGAAGTTCTCTACCCAGTAGAGAGCGTTAGCGATCAAGAAGTTTTTGACCTCATTTTTGCTGTAATCGAAGACCTTTGTGCCCCAGTCCGGGTGCTCGCCTTTTCGCGGATCCGCGTATTCATAGAGCGGCTGGCCGTCGAAGTCGGCAAGTCCGTGGGCATCCTTCGGGAAGTGGGCTGGAACCCAGTCGAGGATGACACCGATGCCTTTTTTGTGAAGGTAGTTCACAAAGTACATGAACTCTTTTGGAGTGCCGTAACGGGAAGTCGGCGCGTAGTAGCCGGTAACCTGATAGCCCCAGGAACCGTCGTATGGATGTTCCGCGATTCCCATGAGCTCTACGTGGGTATAGCCCATTTTCTTTACATAATCAGCCAGCTCGTGGGCAGCTTCCATATATGTATAGTAACCTTCCTTCTGCGGACGGTCTTTCTTGCGCCAGGAACCGAGATGGACCTCGTAGACTGCCATCGGGGATTTCACCGGATCAGCTTTTTTTCTTGTCTCCATCCAGGCTGCGTCATCCCATTTGAAGCCGGTAATGTCTTCTGTAATAGAAGCGGTTCCCGGACGGAATTCCGCATGGACCGCATACGGGTCGGCCTTGAACAGGATCATTCCCTCCTGTGTGGTGATCGCGAATTTATAGAGTTCTCCGAGACCGACGCCAGGAATAAATGTCTCGTAGATTCCGGAGTCAGCTAACGGGGACATCGGCGCGGCGTCCGGATCCCAGCCGTTGAAATCGCCCACAACGCCGACGGCTTTTGCGTGGGGAGCCCAGACGGCAAAGTACATTCCGGCTTTCCCTTTATAGGTCTTTGGATGTGCACCGAGTTTTTCAAAGATTTTATAATGGGTCCCCTGTCCGAAGAGATAGCGGTCCAGTTCGGTGATGAAGCCGAGACCAATCTCCTTTGTTTTGGCAGGAGCCGTAGTTTTCTTTGTTTTTGTCATCACTTAAACCTCCTGAAGTTTAAAGATCGCGCCGCCGTTTGCCGGGAGCGTGACGGAAAGTCTGCCGTTTTCGAGGGAGAATGGGACCTCTCCGGGCAGCAGGGATACGGCATCTGAGGCTGTACATGGCAGCGGGATCGAGATGGATGCCGGCTGTTCATCATTATTGACAGCGGAGATCACGGTTCCATGTTCCCCGGACCGGCTGAAAGCAAACTGGCGGTTTGTGAGGAGAAGTTCCTTGTAGGAGCCGTTGTGGAACGCGTCATTTTCTGTGTGGATTTTTCCGAGTGCCGCGATGTGGGACACAAGCTCCGGAGCTTTTCCAGACATGTCAGACAGGTTGAGTGCCGGGCGAAGGACCTCATCGGATGTTCTGGAACGCTTTCCTTCAATTCCCCATTCGCTTCCATAATAGATAGAAGGAATTCCGGGGAGAGTGAAGAGAAGCTGGTACACCGGAAACAGGTTTGCCAGGTTGTTTAATTTACTTGCGATCCGGTCCTCGTCGTGGTTGTCCACAAAGGTGTAAAGCGATCTTCCCACCGCCTCCAGACGCCGCACATTGTGGGCAATCTCAAAGTAGTTGTGGTCATTGTGACCGGAGTAGAGCGCTTTATGAAGCTCGTAGTTTGTCACGGAATGCAGCATTTCCGGGTTCACCCAGCGGTTATATTCGCCGTGGATCACCTCGCCCATGAGCCAGAAATCAGGTTTCATGGCGGAGGTCTTTTCCCGGAGTTCTTTCATAAACCCAAAATCCAGGACATTCGCGCAGTCCAGGCGGATCCCGTCGATATTGAAGTTGTCGACCCAGAACTGGACTGAGTCGAACAGATACTGGCGGACCTCCGGGTTCCAGAGATTTAAGCAGGGGAGCTCGAAATGTCCCTGCCAGGCCTCGTAGCCGAAGGGGTCACCCAAAGGGCTTCCCCAGCCGAAGTTTACGCCGCGGTACCAGTCCTTATACGGGGAAGCTTCCCGCTTTTCGCGGATATCCTGGAAAGCGAAAAACTCACGTCCGGTATGGTTGAAGACACCGTCCACCACAACGCGGATCCCGTTTTCATGGCAGAGGCGCACAAAACGGGCAAAATCTTCGTTGGAACCAAGTCTGCGGTCCACGAGCCGGAAATCTTTTGTATCGTAGCCGTGGGTGCATGACTCAAAGAGCGGTCCGATGTAGATCGCAGAGCCATTTAAGGCTCTGATATGCGGGATCCAGGACTCAAGTTCCGTGAGCCGGTGGGCGGTCTCTGTGAGCGTGTTTGCTTTTTCTGTCCCCAAAAGTCCAAGGGGATAAATATGGTAAAAGACAGCCTGTTCGTACCAGGTATGCATGGTTATCAGACCTCCTGAAGCTCCCTTTTTTTCAGGCGTCGGAGAAGAAACTGATACCGGAGCTGCGCAGCGTTCAGTTCATAGATATAGCAGTCGACTAAGGTCGGGTCAACGACCTGTTCGAACTGGTTCTGGGCGGATAAGATCGCCGTTTTGCTGAGCTCGATCTGGCGCTTCAGTTCATTTGTTTCCCGGCGGTAAGCCTGTTTGGAAGCATTTTTTTTCGAAAAAAACATAAATATCATACCCCAATTCTTTACGGATAGTGCCAACAGCAGTCTGTTTCAGGCGGCCGAAGGCTGTTCTGCCGAATTTTGTCCACAGATGGGCTTTGCCGGACTGCAGCGCGTCTGTCTGTGGAGAAAACCAGAAGTTTCTGTAATTGGTAGTATGAGGATCATTCACCCGGAATATTCAGGATTCCGGATATTTTTCAAGCTCTTCTTTCAGCCGGCCGAGCTTGTCGATGGCGCTTTTGTTTGTGAGATAATAATAATTGCAAACACCTTTTCTTAAAACGTCGATCAGGCCGGTATCTTTTAAGATCTTTAAATGGTGAGAGACAGCAGGACGGGAGAGACTTGTCCGGTCCGTGATCTCGTTGACATTTAAGCCGGGGATCCGTCCTTCACCAGTGGTCTGTGTTTCAAAGAGGCACTGCAGGATCGTCAGTCTTGTTCGGTCACCGAGCGCAATAAATAAAGGAATGCACTCTTCAAAGATATCGCCCAGAAGATTTTCTGAGATCATGAATTCTCTCCTTCCTGAAATGTTTTGGTTTAAAAATTTAAACTTAATTGCATTTTACCATTTTTCCTGAATTGCGTCAATAAATTGTTCAACATTTCTGGAAAATGATGGGTGACATAATAATTTTTGGTGAAATTTGACGAAAAAGGGCGCCTTGATTTTACGAAACTGAAATTGACTTTTGGCCGAAATTCAGAGATAATAGGGACACATTCAGAAATGAGTTCTTCATTTCTAGATAGCAGATGTATGACCGGCAGCTTCGCCGGATGCCCGGATTCAGGGCATGAAATCCGTTTAACGTATTAATTTTTGAATTGCAGTAACTGGGAAAAGTCTCTTTTTTGATCCTTTCGAAAGAATTCTGGTCTTCGGGGAAGGTAATTGGAAAAGATGGCTGTGCGGGAGGTGATCTTATCGTGGTATTGTTTGCAGTTTTGCTGTCCGCGGCGGTGACAGACTGAAAGAAAGGAAAGATCTTTCACATTCAGATCATAGCAGGGATCGCGGCTGGAATGATCTTATCCTGCACGGGAAGCAGAGGATTAGGGGAGACGCAGACTCCTGCGGCGTTGGCGATTATCCAGGCGGGATATTTTATCCTGCGGGTTGTAGGAACATGCACGGTCTTTTACCCGTTCTTCCTGTGCCGGAGCATCGGCGCAGGGGATATCAAGCTTATGGGAGTAATCACTGGATTTCTGGGAGTCTGGGATGGCGTGCTTGTAATTGGTCTTGGAATGGTCTTTGCTGCCGTGGCGGCATCTTACCGGATGATCAAGCAGGGAACCGTCTGGTTTCGCCTGGAGCGGGCCGCCAGATTTGCGGTGGAGACGGGAATTAAAGGGCGGCTCACGGAATATCCGGGGTATTCTGAGAAAGAAGGTCTTTTACGGCTGGGGCCGTATCTGTTTGCGGGATACTGTCTGTTTTTACTGATCCAGTGAAGGGACGGGAACGCATATCTTACAGGACTGCTTAGCGGTCTGATCGAACGTATGCCGGAGTCTGATTCCGGCGGGGGAAAGGAAATGAGAAGACATGAAAAAGATGATGGCGGTTTATGACGCGGATACCAGGTATGCGGAGCGGTTGTCTGATTATGTAAACCGAAAGGAAAAGGGAGTTTTTACCGCCCAGGCGTTTACTTCAAAGGAAAAGCTGGCGGAGTACGCGAAAAAGCATGAGATCGACGTCCTGCTCTCGGGGGAACGGACAGATTCCGGGGATATTTCCGGAATCCCGTCGGCCCAGAAGATCTACATGTCCGAGGAGACAGAGAAG
Source organism: uncultured Clostridium sp. (assembly GCA_902496665.1). GTDB lineage: Bacteria > Bacillota > Clostridia > Lachnospirales > Lachnospiraceae > Pilosibacter. The sequence continues at coordinate 45,746 of CABVBU010000016.1, forward strand.
CAGATGGATTCTGGAAAGGAGATCTATAAGTTCCAATCCGGGGACGATATTATCCGGGAGGTGATGGCGGCCTACAGTGAGATCCCGGGGATCAGGCCCAATACTGCCGGAGCTATGGGGCAGTCCAGGCGGATCATCGGAGTCTACTCGCCCATCGGAAGATGCGGGAAGACATGCCTGGCATTAGCAATCGGACAGGTCCTTGCAAAGGAGGAGAAGGTCCTGTTTGTGACCCTGGATACCTTTACGGGATTTACAGGACTCTTAAATGAGCGGTGGAAACGGGATCTTTCTGACCTCATCTACTACTATAAACAGGATCGTTTTCATGTGATCCGGCTGAATTCCATCGTCTATTATCTCGGGGACATGGCGTGGATCCCGCCGATCCGCATTCCACAGGACTATACGCAGCTGTCGGTGCAGGAGATGGCGGACCTTTTAGAACGGATCCTGCAGGAAGGAAATTATACGACACTGGTTCTTGATGTGGGGGATTACGGGCGGGATGCGCTGCCGTTACTGGAAAAATGCCAGGTGGTCTACACACCGATCCGGGAGGACCCGTTTTCCGCAGAGAAAATGCGGGAGTTTGAGGAATACCTGGAGGCAGTGGGAAACGGCACGGTCATGGAAAAGATCCAGAAGATCCATGTGCCGATGGTGACCGGCGGGAGAAGAATGGAGCACTTTCCCCAGGAACTTCTGTGGGGTGATATGGGTGATTTTGTGAGGAGCCTGCTGAAAGGACAGAGGAACTTATGGGACAGCTGAAACAGATGCTGCGGGAGCAGATCCTGGCAGAGATGACATATGACCGGCAGATGTCGGACGAGGAGATCGCGGAGCTTATCGATCGGAAGATGGATGCCTGTATGGAGGGACAGCCGGAGGAATTCCCGCAGACACTTGAGGATCGCCTAAAGCTTCACCGGGAACTCTTTGATTCGTTCAGACGTCTGGATATTCTGCAGGAGCTGGTGGACGATCCGAGGGTGACGGAGATCATGGTGAACGGGCCGGACCAGGTATTCGTAGAGACAGGGGGAAAGATCGGGCGGTGGGAAAAGTCTTTCGAATCCAGGGAGCAGTTGGAAGATCTGATTCAGCAGATCGTCAGCAGTGTGAACCGTATCGTCAACACGTCGATGCCGCTGGCGGACGCCAGGCTTTCAGACGGATCCCGAGTTCATGTGGTGCTGGAGCCGATAGCGTTAAACGGTCCGATTTTGACGATCCGGAAATTCCCGGAGCCAATGACGATGGAACGCCTTTTGGATTATGGAAGTATTTCCCCGGAAGCCGCGGACCTCTTAAAAACACTTGTAGCTGCGCGGTACAACATTTTCGTCAGCGGCGGAACCGGAGCGGGAAAAACGACCTTTTTGAATGCACTCTCAGAGTTTATCCCGCCCGGTGAGCGCGTGATCACGATCGAGGACGCAGCGGAGCTGCAGTTAAACCACATCGAAAACCTGGTGCGGATGGAGACGAGGGAAGCCAATGCGGAAGGTGCCGGGGCTATTGGGATCGGGGAACTGATCCGGGCGGCCCTTCGTATGCGGCCGGACAGGTTGATCATCGGTGAAGTGCGTGGAAAAGAGGCGCTGGACCTTTTACAGAGCCTCAACACAGGACATGACGGCGGATTTTCCAGCGGACATGCCAACAGTGTGAAGGATATGCTGTCCAGGCTTGAGACTATGGTGCTGATGGCAGCTGATCTGCCCCTGGCGGCGATCCGGAGCCAGATCGCGTCGGCGGTGGACATTATGGTCCATGTGTCAAGAATGCGGGACAAGACGAGAAAAGTAACGGCGATCGAGGAGGTGGACAGATTTGAAAACGGCGAGATCATCCTCAATCCCCTGTTTGCCTTCCGTGAGGCGGAAAAAGCAGGAGACGGTCTCGGAAATACAGGGAAAGTGGAAGGAAGTCTTGAGCAGATCGGAACGCTTAAGCACCGGGAAAAGCTCAGACTTGCAGGGTATCGAGTATGAGACGTATACGCTGAGCCGAAGGGAGTGGGTGCTTTACGGGGCAGAAGGAATTCTTTTGGCGTCGGTGCTGGACTATGTGTTTTATCGGAGTCTTCTTTTGATTTTGCTTATTCTTCCGGCGGGGATCCTGTTTCCACTGGCCTTAAAGAAAAGGCTGAAGCAGAGGCGGATGGAAAAACTGCGGGGGGAGTTTAAGGACGCGATCCTCGCGGTGGCATCAGGGCTGAATGCGGGGTATTCGGTGGAGAATGCGTTTGCGGTGAGTTTAAAGGAGATGGAGGAGATCCACGGGAGCGATTCCATGATCGCGAAGGAGATCCGGCTGATCCTGCGAAAGGTCCGGATGAATCTGACATTTGAGGATGCATTGGGGGACTTTGCGGCGAGAAGCGGCCTGGACGATGTGGAAAATTTTGCGGATGTGTTTCTTGCGGCGAGAAAAAGCGGCGGAGAACTGATGCGGATCATCACCAGGACCGCAGAGATCATCGGGGAAAAGATCCGGATCCAGGAGGAGATCCTGACGGCAACGGCATCAAAACGCATGGAGCAAAGGATCATGAGTGGGATTCCCGTTTTGATCGTAATCTACATTGAGCTGACGTCACCGGGGTTCTTTGGGATTCTGTATACAACGCTGATCGGGCGGATGCTGATGACGGTCTGCCTTGCAGTCTATCTTGCTTCATGCTGGCTGGCCGATTATTTCCTGGAGATCGAAGTATGAGAGAAAAAGCGCGAAGAGGCAGGTTGAACGAGTACGGAAAAGAGTATGGAAAGTATGCGGCGTGTGTGATATCTGGTTTTATGCTTTACGGGGTATCGGAGGCGGCAGGAGAAATAGGGGATCCTGTCCGTGACGGGGTTCTTGTACGAAATGAGTATGGCGGCGGAGACCGGCAGTATGAGCTTCTGGTGGAAGGTCTGGAAAACTGGAAAGAACAGGTGGAAGTCACGGTTCCTGAGAGGAAAATGTCAGATGCGGAGGTTCAGAAGGAACTTCCGGGGATCATGGAGTACCTGAAGGGGGAGATATTAGGGGGAAATTCGTCTCTTTCGAAGGTACAGAGTGACCTGAACCTTACCAAGGCGCTTGTAAAGTATGGACTTTCTGTTGAATGGGAGTCCGAGGATCCCGAGACCGTGAGCGATATGGGACTGATCGGATCCGAGATGCCAGAGAGCGGGAAAACGGTGACTCTGCGGGCAGGACTTATGAACGGATCTTCTGTTACCTGGGTGGAGATTCCTGTGACGGTGTTTCCAGAGACCGAGACGTTGGGAGAAACATTTGCAGCGTTTTTGGGGAAGCTTGCGGAGAAAGATCTGGAGACAGGACAGGTGGTGCTGCCAGAGACTTTTGACGGGAGAACTCTCCATTATCGGTCGGCAGATGGAGGCGGAAACGGCGGACTGATCTTTCTGGGGATCGCTGCGGCGCTATGTCTGTTCCTGAAGGAAAAGAGTGACGCAAAGGAAGCGAAAAAGCAGTGGGAAGACCGGATGATCCTGGACTATCCGGAGCTGTTGTCGGACTTTGTGGTCTTGACAGGGGCCGGTTATCCGGTCCGCCAGGCATGGAAAAAGCAGGTCATGGATGCAGAGAGCAAAAATAAAGTGCTTCTCCATCCAGTATATCGGGAGATGAGGACTGCCTTGAACCAGATGGAGACAGGGACACCTGAGATCCGGGCATACGGGGAGTTTGGACGGCGGATCGGTCTGGGATGCTATATAAAATTTGCGTCCCTGCTCGGAAACAGTGTGAGTACGGGAGGAAAAGATCTGAGGCGGCTTCTTGAGGAGGAGATGGAGACGGCATTCCGTCAGAGAAAAGAACTTGCGCTCCGAAAAGGCGAGGAGGCGTCCACAAAGCTTCTGATCCCGATGTTTCTCATGCTGGGAGTTGTGATGGTCATGGTGGTGGCACCGGCGTTTTTGTCACTGTAGAGACTGAAAAAATGATCCTTTATGTTTTAGCTGCACGGCGGAAAATGCCTGTAGCAGGAATGGAAGATCCAGAAGAGATATGGGAGGTGTATGTATGCAGTTGAAGAGATTTCTTATGGAAGAAGATGGCGTTGGAGTTATTGAGGTGGTTCTGATCCTCGTGGTGCTCATTGGACTTGTCATTGTGTTTAAGACCCAGATCAACAAGCTTTTGACAGCAATCTTTACGGAGATCAACAAACAGGCGAAAGAGGTATATTAGATGAGGTACCGGGGAGAGATTACAGTTTTTCTGAGCCTGACACTGATATGTGTGCTGGCACTTGTCCTGGGACTTGTGGAATCGGCAAGAACGGCGGGAGCGAGACTGTATCTTCGGATGGCATCGGATTCGGCGGTGTCATCGGTGATGAGTTACTATAACCGGAATTTATGGGATCGTTATCAGCTCCTATTCCTGGAATATGAATCGGAGGCGGCGATCAAGGAGACCTTCGGCCGCTATCTCGATTTCTATCTGGAACAGGCAAATATGTATCCGGCAAGACGGGAAAACGTAACACTCTCCGGAATGTCCCGTATGGTGGATGAGAACGGGAGGTGGCTTGAGGAGGAGATCGCTGCCTATATGAAGTACCGTCTCCCGGAGCTTGCAGTGTCCGGAAGCGGGCTTTTGAAGGAGGCGGAGCAGGTAAAGAAAGCGGGAGACTTCCAGACTCTGTATGATTCCTGCTGCGGATCCGGGCGTTCGGTGCGCAGGCTGGAAAAGGCGGGGCAGGCGGTTGAAAAGTCACTGAAGACGATAGAAGAAACGCGGGAAAAGCTTTGCGATGCGGCAGATGAAGAGAGAGCGGCTGCGTTTAAGAGGCACGCGGCTGTTTTAAAGCGGGAACTAAAAGGATTTCCGGGGCTGGTAAAAAAGTTTCAGAAGGAACTGGAGCGCCTGGAAACAGAGAACAAAAAAATGGATTCCGGACAGCTGGAAGATGAGACGGCGTCCGGGACATTGGGACAGGAAATATCTACATGTAATGAGGTGATCAAAAGCGCAAAGGAGCGGCTTGCAGGATATCTGCAGATGGAAACGCAAACCGAGCGGAATCTGGAGCTTCTGGAGGAGGCATGCGAGCTTCTCGATATGGAATCAGATGCGGAGGATGAAGAGGAGGAAGAAACAGAATGGGAGCAGATCAGTCAGTGCGTGGAGGAGATGGAGAACTTAGAGTCAGTGGATTCTGGTCCGAAGGATAAAAAGAAAGCGGCTGCATTGGACCGCCTGGAGGAACTTTTTGACAAAGAACTGCTGGATATTCTTCTTCCTGCCGGAACGGCGATCTCGCAGAACGCTGTTTCCTTAAAAGGAATCCCGTCCGCGTCGAAATATCAGAATGATACGGGAAGCTCAGACGCAGAGGGAAACGGGATTTTGGAGGCAGCACCGAGACAGTTGGCTGTAAATGCATATGTTCCGCTGTATTTCTCTTCATTCTTAAAAGAAAATGGATCAGAACCATCGGTATTGCGATATGAGATGGAATATCTTCTCGCAGGGAAGAAATCGGACCGGGAAAACTTAAAGGATTCTGTGAACCAGGTACTTACACTCAGAGGAGCAATGAACTTACTGTTTTTGCTGAATTCCCCGGATAAAAAGGCGGAGGCGGATGCCCTGGCGGCAGCAGTGTCGGTGGGAATCGTACCAGCGCAGATGGCGTTGTCCTTTTTTATCCTGACGCTGTGGGCGTTCGGGGAGGCGGTGCTGGATGTAAAAACGCTGTTGGCAGGCGAAAAGATACCGTTCTGGAAGACTGAAGGAACCTGGAAGACCAGTCTTTCCAGGCTGTTGGATCAGTCGTTTTTGAAGGAGACAGGGGAAAGCTCCGGGGAGGGAAGAACATATACGGAGTATTTAAGCTGCTTGATCTTTCTCATGGACCGGAAAACAAGAAATTTCCGGATGATGGATCTGATCCAGTGGAATATCCGGGCGGAACAGCCGGATTTCTCGGTGGTGAGCTGCGCATACCGGATTGAGATCGAGACGGAGGTTCTGCAGAAGCATATGTTTTTTCAGAAAGAGGAATATAAGGGAACTGTGTATGCAGCGGGATCATATTAATGCTGTGGAAACAGCCCCATCATCTGACTATAAGCAGGTCTGCGCACTTGCTGTGCTGACTGTAAGAAAACATAATCGGGAAGGCAAAAATCCCATCGGCGCAGCCGATCTGGAATAGATTCCTGATTGTAACTATGAAGGTACTGAGTAGTTACATTTAATTTAGATAAAGGAGGTGTATGGCTGTGCTCTTCTTTGCCGGTTTTAATAAAATGAATAAGCGATGCCATTCTTATAGGTCAAAGATGTCTCTCCAAGTACATTATCCCCTGCTGGCAAGGAGAGCGCATCCATGCACCTCCTCACTCCCGGCCTCCATGACAGTGGAAGCTGCGCTTGTCCTTCCGCTCACCCTGTTTTTCTTTCTGGCACTTCTCCAACCAGTCACCTGGCTTGACAGGCAGAGAAAGGTTCAGACTGCCATGGAGCGGATTGGCGAGGAGATCAGTCAATATGGGATCTTGGCGGAGGCGGTGGAAAACGGAGACAAAGAGCTGCCGGCATTCTGCACGGACGCTGCGGCAGCTCTTTGGATCCGGGGAAGAATCGGTCAGTACGCGGATCATGTGACGGTGAAAAAGGCAGATGTATATAGAGAAAACGGTGAGATCGAATTTGTGGTGGAGTATCAGGAGGAGATTCCGGTTTTTGAGGCAGTTCTGGGAAAACAGACGGAGACTGTAGCTGTGAAACGGAGGTCCTGGATCGGAATTCCCGGGAAATTAAAGGGAGACGGGGCTTATCGAGATAGTGATGGGGACGAGCAGACGGAGATGGTCTATGTAGGAGCCGGAATGGGGAGATATCACCTGTTCCGGGACTGCCATTATATTTCGAATGAGTACATGCCTGTCACAAGATCTGAGGCAGAAAACGGCAAGGCTCCCGGAGAAAAACGAACGCCCTGTGCTGTCTGCGGGAAAAAGGGAGATAGTTTGGAGACTGTTTATATCACAACGGCAGGCGAGCACTATCACTACGATAAAAATTGCAGGTCTATGATGTCCTATGTGCGGGAAGTACCGAAAGGTGAGGCGGAACATCTGGGATTGTGTTCATACTGCGAGAGGAAAAAGGGGGAGACAGAATGAATCTGTTTTTTGTTTTTTTAGGGATTGCGGCCTGGCAGGATCTCAGAACGAGAAGCATCGGCCTGGAGGTACTGGCAGGCGGAGCGGCGGCGGGGATCATAATCTGCATATGGAAGGAACGGCTTCCGGGAGAGATCGTTCTGGCGATGATTCCTGGAATTACGCTTTTGCTGATTGGGCTGTTGACAAGGGGACTTCTCGGTGAGGGCGACGGTTGGTTTTTTATTGTATCCGGATTTTTCCTTGGGTGGCAGGAGTGTGTGATGTTATTGATCTCCGGGCAGATTTTCTGCGGAATATTTGGGCTTGCGATAATGGTCGGCGCGCAGATCGGAACTGGAAGGGAAAGTATCCGAAAACTGCGGCTGCCGTTTTTGCCGTTTCTTTTACCTGCGGCACTGTGGATGGTGCTTATGAGGATGATATGAGAAAGACGACTTGCATAAAGAAATATTACAGCGCCAGCATAACGGTAGAGGCCTCCATAATTCTTTCTGTGGTCTTACTATCCCTGGCGGCGTTTATCCGGTATGCCTACACGGTCCATGATACGGTGACTGGTAGTATGATCCTGGAGGAAACACTGGAGCGGGCCAGGAATAACGTCAATGAGAAAAAGATGATAGATTCTTTTGAGCAGGAAGGAAGCCAGATGGGGAACCCAAGGCTTTATCTGGGAGCATATGAGGTTCATCTGAATCTAGGAGCGCTGACGGCAGAAGGTGACGCGGCGGCGGGGGATTGGAGTCTTCATATAGAGCGGGCGGATATCCACCCGGAGACTTTTCTGCGGCAGCAGGACGCCTTGAAGAAAATAAAAGACAGGATCGATGACTGATGAAAACAGAATTTAAACGAGAAATGAACCGAAATTACATGGTGCTGCACCCGGAAAAAGAGATCGGGGGATCTTATGCGCTGCGGATGCTGTCGGAAAACAGGATCAACGGACTTCTGCCGTTTCAGGAAAAGCGGATCGATGGGGAGACATTCCTGTATTTTAATATCACGTCGAGACAGTCGTTAGCCAGAATGATGGAATACAGGTCATTTAAGGCAAAGGAGATCCGGCAGATCACCAGTGATCTGATCGTCACCATGGCGGCATTGGAAAGGTTCCTGATGGACGGGGACCAGCTTTGTCTGGAACCGGATATGATCTATGTGGATCCTGATGACCTGAAAGCAAATTTCTGCCTTCTGCCGGGGAGTGGCAGTCAGTTTGAGGAGAGTTTCCGGAAACTGGCAAGGTATATTCTGGACCATGTGGATCACACAGACGGAGACGCGGTAGTTCTGGCATTCGCCCTGTTTCGGGCAGGAGAAAAGGAAAATCTGGGGATCCGGGATCTGGAAAAATGTCTGCGGGCGGGAGAAAGAGACGGGAAAGAAGATAATTCCGGGGAAAACACTGGAAAGGAAAAGTTATATGAAACAGAGAGAAAAATGGTCAGGGAATATGGGACAGGGGCAGCAGGAGAGCTGCCGCGACACCAGGGAGAAAAGCAAAATGGATCAGAAGGAAAGTACAGATATTCTGAGATCAAGAAAACGGATCTTTCAGGCGAGACAGAAGAACTGGCAGAGGAGAAAGGGCTGAAGCACGGGAAAAACTTATTTTCAGTGCTGCTTGCGGTTTTGATGGCAGCTGTTCCGACGGCGGTTTACTTTATTGTCGGAATCGATCAGATTCTGGAATGGAAATGGGGAATCCTTGCGTCGGAAGGTGTGCTGATGGCCGGCGTGATATTCTTTCGTGTGAGAAAAGATGAAGAAGAGACCGGGGAAACAGAAGAGGACTGGGAAGTTGAGTTCCGGGAAGAAGAGGACAGGGAGCGCGGAGGAATGCCGGACGAAATTGAATACCGGAGAGATATGGCGGAAGTGTGGGGAGACGCAGAAAATAATGAAAATGGCATTTATACTGATCCTAATGACTTAAGAACTGATGTAAGACAAAGAGAATCTGATGAAATGCAGACGGTGCTTCTTACAGGAAGACAGATATACCCGGCGACAAGACGTCTCGTCCCGGAAAACGGGGGCGAAGACGTCCTGGTCCGATATTTCCCGTTTATTATTGGAAAGAACCGGGAGATCTCGGATTTCTGCCTGAATCTGCCTCAGATCAGCCGGATCCACGCGAAAATCGAAGAAGATAAGGACGGATATATGATCACGGATCTCAATTCAACGAATGGAACCAGTGTAAATGGGCGGTTCCTGGAGACAAATGAGAGTATTCATATAGAACCAGGGGAAATGCTCTCTTTTGCGGATCAGAGATACCGTTTTTTGTAGGATCTCCTGGGTAAAAGTTCCGTTAAAGAGAAAGTAAAAATACAAAACAGGGGTGGTGTTTTTCTGACATTTGGTCTATGATATATCCATCAATGATGAAAGGAGGGGTATTATGGCTTTTCAGATGCCAGAATATCATCAGCCCGATTTTTCAAAGGAACAGTTTATCAAGGCCCCTGACGCGAAATGGGAAATCGTGGAGATCGATGGGGTTGCCCCAGAATACTTTCACAGCACATCTATGTTCCCGGAATATTTTAAGATTCAGGGCAAGTGGGTGTTAGCGGAAGAGAGCCGCATGGATTCCAGCGTTGTGATCTGCCCGGACGGACATTTGGAGGTAGTCGAAAACAGGAATCTCAAAAAAGGTGACAAGGTTATTCTTGGACGGAGCGAAGCCTGTGAGGAGGGAATTTATGTCCACAGTACAGGATTCCAGACTGAAGCGGACGTGCTTGCGGACAAATTTGTGTTCCGCCAGGGACGAAGCAGGGAGACCTCCTATGCGAGAGACTATGACCGCCTGATGGACCTTCTTCGATATGAAAAAGAACATGGAAAGATCGTCTGGGTCATGGGACCAGCGTTTTCCTTCGACTATGACGCGAGAAACGCAATGCAGTCCCTGATCGATAACGGATATGCCCACGGCCTGATGGCGGGAAATGCGCTCGCGACCCATGACCTGGAGGGCGCGCTGTTGCATACGGCACTTGGACAGGATATCTACACGCAGATATCCCAGCCGAATGGCCATTACAACCACCTGGATGTGCTAAATAAGGTCCGCAGAAGCGGTTCCATTCCGAAATTTATCGAGGATAACCACATTGACAATGGTATTATCTATGGATGCGTGAAGAATCATGTTCCGTTTGTTCTGACCGGTTCGATCCGCGATGACGGTCCAATGCCGGAAGTCATCGGAGACGCGTATAAAGGACAGAGCGCAATGCGCGATATGGTGCGGGATGCCACCTGTGTGATCTGCTTAGCTACAATGCTTCACACGATTGCCACGGGCAATATGACTCCGTCATTCCGCGTTATGAAGGACGGAACGATCCGCCCGGTATATCTCTATACTGTTGATGCGGACGAGTTTGTGGTAAACAAGCTGATGGACCGCGGAAGCCTCTCCGCAACGACTATCGTGACGAATGTCCAGGACTTTATCACGATCATCGCAAAAGGACTTGGGGTCATGAAATAACAGAGTAGAAAGGATGAGACCCATGGGAAGCCGATATGGAAAGAAGGCTTATGTAAATGGACTTCTGATCGCTCTGAATGTGCTGTTTTTCCTGTATCTGGAGATCGCCGGTTCCTCGGAGGACGCGTATTTCATGTATACAAAGGGCGCGATGTTTGCACCTGCAGTCCTGGAGGACGGTGAGTATTACCGGCTTTTGACAGCGATGTTTATGCATTTTGGAATCCGGCATATTATGAACAATATGCTGGTCCTGTTTGTGATCGGGGACAACCTGGAACGGGCGCTGGGACATGTGAAGTACCTGATATTTTACTTGCTCTGCGGAATTGGCTCGAACTGGGTGTCTATGATGGCGCACACAGCTGATACAATGACAGTATCAGCCGGGGCGTCCGGCGCAATTTTTGGAGTGGTCGGCGGCCTGCTTTATGTGGTCACGGCCAACAGAGGGCAGTTGGAAGATCTGAATACAAGACAACTTGTGATCATGATCTTTTTCTCCCTGTATTTAGGATATACAAGCACCGGTGTGGACAATATCGCACACCTGTCTGGCCTTGTAATAGGCATCGTGCTCGCTATAATTTTATATCATAGGCCTGCCGGAGACCGGTGGGCGGACGGAGGTATCAAAAGATGAAAGACTGTAATTGTATTTTTTGTAAGATCGCGAATGGTGAGATTCCTTCCTCAACTGTATATGAGGATGAAGATTTCCGTGTAATTCTGGACCTTGGTCCGGCTGCGAAAGGTCACGCCCTGATCCTTCCGAAAGAACACTTTAAGGACGTTACCGAGCTAGATCCGAAGATTGCTGCAAAAGTACTTCCGTTAGGAGCGAAACTCGGAACCGCAATGAAGAAATCCCTGGGCTGCGCAGGCTTCAACCTGGTACAGAATAACGGTGAAGCAGCAGGACAGACGGTATTCCATTTCCATGTACATGTGATCCCGCGCTACGAGGGCGGTCCGGTGATCGCTGGATGGGAACCGGGAAAAGAAGATCCGGAGGTTCTTGCTGAAACAGCAGAAAAGATTAAAAATGCACTGTAATCAGAGAGATTTTTAAAGGAGAATTTATGCCGCAGGACAAAGATGAACTGCTGCAAGTACTGATTACGAAATATGCTCAAATGTATATGAAGCTGGCGTATGCGATCGGAGTGCCATATGATGATGTGGAAGACATTGTCATGGAAGCATTCTGGTCATTCTACCGGGCGGATTATGGCGGGAAGCTAGAGAGTGAAAAAGCTATAAAAGTGATGTTGGCGCGTATTGTCGAGAATAAATGTATCGACTATTTTAGAAAAGAGAAGCGAAGCATCAAGCCGAATGAGGACGAAGATGTGAGTGAGCTGGAGTATATCGCAGATCTTTCCAAACATGATCCGCTGCAATCCGTAATTAGCAGAGAAAGCTGCGGTCAGATCTTCGAGGTCCTGGATGGTTTAAAGGAATCGTGGAAGGATGTCACGGTGATGTATTTCATCCAGGGATTTACGACTGAAGAAATTTGTGAGCGTCTTGAAATCACGAACGACATGTGTCGTTCGCGAATTTCAAGAGCAAGAAAATACTTAAGAGAAAACCTGAAAAGTCGTATAGACCGAGGTCATTTGTGATCAGCACAATCGTTGATCAATTGCATGATCGTATCAATTGCATTATTTAAATGGCTCTTTTCCATACTATCAATGAATGTCCGGCGATTCTCGTAGGTATCGTGAATCGCGTCAAAAAGAGTGGCGTCAGTCACTTTCTCCTCTTCCAGAACCGTGGAATACCCCTGTTTTGCAAAAGAATTGGCATTCAGGATCTGATCTCCACGGCTGGCCGCCGCGGAGAGCGGAATCAGGACATTCGGCTTCCTGAGTGCAAGAATTTCACAGATGGAATTTGCACCTGCCCTGGAGACAATCAGATCAGCTGCCGCAAATAAGTGCTTCAGCGGACTGTCAACATATTCATACTGAACGTAACCGGGAGTTCTAATCAGGGACTCATCCAGGTTCCCTTTTCCACAGATATGGATCACCTGAAATTGCTCTAAGAGCTTTGGAAGAATACTGCGGACCGCGCCGTTTACTTTTACGGAGCCTAGACTTCCGCCGATTACAAGAATAATCGGTTTTGCCGCAGAGAGGTTTGTGTACTGCAGACCGGCAAGACGGTCACCTTGAAGGAGTTCTGCACGGATCGGGGACCCTGTGAGGACTGCTTTTCCCTCCGGAAGATACTTTAAGGTCTCCGGGAAGTTGCAGCATACCCATTTTGCAGACGGAATGCAGAGTTTATTTGCCAGACCTGGAGTCATATCGGACTCGTGGATGATCGTCGGAATGTGGTAATGCTTTGCAGCGAGGACAACAGGAACCGCAACAAAGCCGCCTTTAGAGAAGAGAACATCCGGTTTGTATTTTTTCATCAACTTTAAGGCCTCTGCGTAACCTTTTAATACGCGGAACGGGTCGGTAAAGTTCTTTAAATCGAAATATCGGCGCAGTTTTCCGGAAGAGATTCCGTCGTAAGGAATCCCTGCGTTTTCAATCAGTTTGCGTTCCATACCATTGTAGGAACCAATGTATCGAATATCATATCCGGCTGCCTTGAGAGACGGAATCAGGGCAAGGTTCGGAGTAACGTGACCGGCTGTACCACCGCCGGTGAGAAGAATCGTTTTCATAAAAATTGCCTCCATGGAGCAAGAATTTTACAGCTGCTGACTATTTAATAGTAACGGCTGAAAGAGAAATGTCAACCCCTAATAGATACAAAGGAAGGAAGAAGCGAGGTGCTGAATCATGGCAGATACGGAGAATCGTGAGGATCAGAAAATAAGCGAATGTCTTCGGGAAGCGTTTGGCTATTCGGATGATCAGCTGTTAAAGCAGTTGGATCAGGCAAACGAGACTTTCAAAGATGTAAACTTCACTGGCGCCGAAGATCGACTCATGAAGCGTTTCCTGGCACGAAAAGCCGAACTTGAAGAGGAAAACGCCTCCCAGACACCGACTCTGGTTCCACAGAACGAATCAGCCAACACTCAAATTGCAGAAGAGCTTCCAAAGAAGATGGTAACAGTAATCTCTGAAGCGGAAGAGAAAACGAAGAACGAGAAGAAAGTGGTCCGGTTTGGAAAGAAGAAGGTTCTTGTTGCTGCTGCGTTGGTGGCAGTGATTGTAGGGATGCTTGGGGGGACGGCGATTGGGAAGAAGAGTCATTTCTTTAGGCATTCGGAAAAAATTTCAAATACTATCGTAGTAGATAATGATAATAATAAGGCAGAAGACTCAAAATTAGAAAATGCGTATACAGATATTGCAGATAAATTTGAGGATGCAACATTAAAATTAAAATATTATCCACAAAATATGCATTATGAAAGCCATCAAATTTACAAAGATGAGGCCCAAATAAATTTCATATATGGTGATAAAACATTTACTGTTTATATGATAAAAAATGATGAGAGTACATCAGTGAACTTTGA
>CABVBU010000017.1 GCA_902496665.1 uncultured Clostridium sp.
GTACCGAGAATGGCATTCATCAACAAGATGGATATCCTTGGTGCAAACTTCTACGCTTGTGTAGATCAGATTCGTACAAGACTTGGCAAGAATGCAATCTGCATTCAGCTCCCGATCGGTAAGGAAGACGAGTTCAAGGGAATCATCGACCTCTTCGAAATGAAGGCTTACATCTACAACGATGAAAAGGGTGATGATATCTCCGTAACAGACATTCCGGAAGATATGGCAGATGATGCAGAGCTTTACCACAGCGAACTCGTTGAAAAGATCTGCGAGCTCGATGATGACCTCATGATGCAGTATCTTGAGGGTGAAGAGCCGACTGTTGAAGAGATGAAGAAGGTTCTTCGTAAAGCAACTTGCGAGTGCCAGGCAATTCCGGTATGCTGCGGTACAGCATACAGAAACAAAGGCGTACAGAAGCTCCTTGATGCAATCATCGAGTACATGCCGTCTCCGCTTGACATCCCGCCGATCAAGGGCGTTGACCTTGAGGGTAACGAAGTAGTTCGTCATTCTTCCGATGATGAGCCGTTCTCCGCACTCGCATTCAAGATCATGACAGACCCGTTCGTAGGTAAGCTTGCATTCTTCCGTGTTTACTCCGGTACAATGAACTCTGGTTCCTACGTATTAAACGCAACAAAAGATAAAAAAGAGCGTGTTGGTCGTATCCTTCAGATGCATGCGAACAAGAGACACGAGCTTGACAAGGTTTACTCCGGTGATATCGCAGCTGCTGTTGGATTCAAGTCCACAACAACTGGTGATACAATCTGTGACGAGCAGCATCCGGTAATCCTTGAGTCCATGGTATTCCCGGAGCCGGTTATCGATATCGCAATCGAGCCGAAGACAAAAGCCGGACAGGATAAGATGGGTGAGGCTCTTGCAAAGCTTGCTGAAGAGGACCCGACATTCCGTGTTCATACAGATACAGAAACAGGCCAGACAATCATTTCCGGTATGGGTGAGCTTCACCTCGAGATCATCGTTGACCGTCTCCTTCGTGAATTCAAGGTAGAGGCGAACGTTGGTGCTCCGCAGGTTGCTTACAAGGAGACAATGACTAAGGCTGTTGATGTAGACAGCAAGTACGCTAAGCAGTCTGGTGGTCGTGGTCAGTACGGTCACTGTAAAGTACACTTCACACCGATGGACCCGAACGGCGAAGAGACATTCAAGTTCACTTCTTCCGTTGTCGGCGGTGCTATTCCGAAGGAATACATCCCGGCTGTAGGCGAAGGTATCGAAGAGGCTACAAAGGCTGGTATCCTTGGCGGATTCCCGGTACTCGGCGTAGCAGCAGATGTATACGACGGATCTTACCACGAGGTCGACTCTTCTGAGATGGCCTTCCACATCGCTGGTTCCATGGCATTCAAGGATGCTATGGCGAAAGGTAACCCGGTACTTCTTGAGCCGATCATGAAGGTTGAGGTTACAATGCCTGAGGAATACATGGGCGACGTTATCGGTGACGTTAACGCACGTCGTGGACGTATCGAGGGTATGGAAGATATCGGCGGCGGCAAGATGGTTAAAGCATATGTTCCGCTTGCTGAGATGTTCGGTTACTCCACAGACCTTCGTTCCAGAACACAGGGTCGTGGTAACTACTCCATGTTCTTCGAGAAGTACGAGCAGGTACCGAAGAGCGTTCAGGAGAAGATCATCGCTGAGAGAAAGGGCGCTGCGAAATAATCCCAAGGGATTATTTCCGGTTTCCTCTTGCATATAGCAAGAATAGGCTTGAAAAACTTTTTCGAATGGAATATAATAGTATTCAGCCTAAGTTAAATATGATAGCCCAATGGGCGCAAAATTAAGGAGGACGTTTTAAAATGGCAAAAGCTAAGTTTGACAGAACCAAACCGCATTGTAACATTGGTACCATTGGACACGTTGACCATGGTAAAACAACATTAACAGCAGCAATCACAAAAGTTCTTGCAGCAAGAGTTGCAGGTAACACAGCTACTGATTTCGAGAACATCGATAAAGCTCCGGAAGAGAGAGAGCGTGGAATCACTATCTCTACTGCACACGTTGAGTACGAGACAGAGAAGAGACACTATGCACACGTTGACTGCCCAGGCCATGCTGACTATGTAAAGAACATGATCACTGGTGCTGCTCAGATGGATGGCGCTATCCTTGTTGTAGCTGCTACTGATGGTGTTATGGCTCAGACAAGAGAGCACATCCTGCTTTCCCGTCAGGTAGGCGTTCCGTACATCGTAGTATTCATGAACAAGTGCGATATGGTTGACGATCCGGAGCTTCTTGAGCTCGTAGAGATGGAGATCAGAGACCTTCTTAACGAGTACGAGTTCCCGGGCGATGACACTCCGATCATCCAGGGTTCTGCTCTTAAGGCTCTTGAGGATCCGAATGGCGAGTGGGGCGACAAGATCATGGAACTTATGGATGCTGTTGACAGCTACATTCCGGATCCGGTTCGTGACACAGATAAGCCGTTCCTTATGCCGATCGAGGACGTATTCACAATCACAGGTCGTGGTACAGTTGCTACAGGCCGTGTAGAGCGTGGTACACTTAAGCTCAACGATGAGGTTGAGATCGTTGGTATTCACGAGGAGACTCGTAAGACAGTTGTTACTGGTATCGAGATGTTCCGTAAGCTTCTTGACCAGGCTCAGGCTGGTGATAACATCGGTGCTCTTCTTCGTGGTGTTCAGAGAACTGAGATCCAGAGAGGACAGTGTCTTGTTAAACCGGGTTCTGTAAAGTGCCACAAGAAATTCACAGCTCAGGTTTACGTTCTTACTAAAGACGAGGGCGGCCGTCATACACCGTTCTTCAACAACTATCGTCCGCAGTTCTACTTCAGAACAACAGACGTTACAGGCGTTTGCGAGCTTCCGGAAGGTACAGAGATGTGCATGCCGGGCGACAACGTTGAGATGACAATCGAGCTTATCCATCCGGTAGCTATGGAGCAGGGTCTTCGTTTCGCTATCCGTGAGGGCGGCAGAACTGTTGGTTCCGGTAGAGTTGCTACAATCGTAGAATAATCGGATATAATACAGAGGTGCAAAAAGTTTTTCATGAGGAGCTCAGGAAGGAGTTTACTCATTCCTGGGCGGATCGTGAAATAACTTTTTATAGCGCTGTTAAGCGCGGCTTCTTGGACGCAAAGCGGACAAGAAGATGACACCGGGAAAAAATAAATATAGTATCTCCGTGAGATATTTGTGTCCAAGCGTAAGATGCCCGCAGAACTTTGTTCTGCGGGTTTTTCTGTTACAAAAAAACAATATATGCTATGTTAGCAGTACCGAATTTGTGATTTTGCCGTAGACGAAAAGATTACATACACCTAACTGATTTTACGCTTGACTAACCAATAGTTTGAGGAGTATTCTATAAAAAGAAGATACAAAATGAATGAATCCATATAAATTTACAGACAATATCCAATAAAACAATTGTAAAGCATAGAATCAGGGGGCGTTATTATGCAGGCTTTATCAACGGCAAAATCAGGGGAACGTTATACAATTAAGTGGATGCTCGGAAACCAGAAAGTGATGGATTTTCTTCATCGCCACGATTTCTGCGAGGGAAACCCGATCGATGTGATCCAGCGGAACAATGACTGGATGATCATTGGAAACGACGCGTGCAGGGTTGCGATCGGATGTGAAGTTGCGGACAGAATCCAGGTTTAAGGTTTTTGAAAGATAAATAAAGAATGGGATCTTCGATAAAAGAAGGTGCGGCGGACAGAGAATAAAGGTCTGCCGCACCTTTTATTGCCATGCATCTGGAAAAAGCTGCCGGTGGCAGGTTCTGTAGGTGGGAAAGTCGGGAAAAGTTCTTTCTACTGGGAAATCGGATGACAACCTTGCCGCCTTATGTTATGCTTGAGACAGTATAAGGATCAGGAGGATATTTAGATGGTGAATATATATGGAACGCTGGGACCGGCGTGCGCAAGCGAGAAGGTGCTGGCGGAGATGTTTTCACTGGGAATGACAGGAATGCGGCTGAACCTGTCCCATGTTACGCTCGCAGAGTCAGGGGATCTGATTGGAAAGATGAAGCGGGCAGCGGAAAAATGCGGGGTAAAGCCACAGCTTCTCGTGGATCTTCAGGGGCCGGAGCTGCGAACTGGAACTATCACTGAGCCTGTTTCGTTGAAGAATGGGGATATCGTGGAGATATGTGGAATCCCAGAAAAAGTGAAGGATTCCTCAGCAGCTGGGACAGATAGAAAAGAAATCGCACAGAAATCTGAAAATAAAGATATCGAGAAAATACCAGCTGAGAAAAATACGTTTGGAAAAGGTTCTGGAAACGCTGATCGGTCCCAAAATAAACGTGACCATGTGAAAGCACCTGGAGAGTATGCGAAGATCATGCTGCCAGAACTCACTTTCCCATACCTGATTCCGGGACAGGAAGTCCTCCTGGACGATGGGAAGATCCATTTAAAAATTGTGGAAAAACCGGAAAATGTGGCCGGGAATGGTGGAGAAAACACTCAGGAAAAGCGTTATTTCGCAAAGGTCCTCTGGGGCGGTCTCCTAAAGAGCAGAAAGAGCGCGGCTCTTCCGGGCGCGAAGATCTATCCGCCGACATTGACAAATTCTGACCTTGCAAACATTAAGATCGCAAAAGAGATGGGCGTGACCGGTGTCATGCAGCCGTTTGTGAGAGACCACAGAGACTTGGAGTGTGTGAAAGAGGCGCTTCGGGAGGCAGGAGCGGAGGATATCAGGCTCTTCGCGAAAATTGAAAATATGGACGGTGTCCGGAAACTGGAGGAACTTCTTCCAGCGGCGGACGAGATCGTGATCGCCAGAGGCGATCTTGGAAATGCCGTTCATCTCTGGGATCTTCCGGGTGTTCAGCGCCAGATCTCCGAAAAGTGCCGTGCGGCAGGAAAGCCGTTCATGGTAGTGACCCAGATGCTGGCATCCATGGAGCGCAGCCCTGTCCCGACCCGTGCGGAGGTAAATGATATCTTCCATGCTGTGATGGATGGCGCTGCTTCAATCATGGTGACAGGGGAGACTGCCATCGGAGATTATCCGGTGGAGGTCATCCGGTATATGGTGAATACAGCGAGAAGCGCGGAGAAAGAAGAAAATAGATAAACAGTGGAGAGAACATAGGGTTTTGCGGCATTGAAGAAACCTTCATCTTTTAATACCTGGAAAAAGTCCCGGAGCTCTTCCGTATCATTGGCGTTTTCTGAATACCCAAAGCGTGGATGCTTATCACCGTAACCGTCAAAGCCTTTCTTTACGACCGCATTTCCAATGTGAAAATGGGTGATATAAGGGCGGAGCGTGCTGACGCGGAAGTATTTGTGGATCGATTCATTCATAATTTTAAATGCAGTTCAGTGTCATAAGGAACTGAACATGTCCTTTCTCCCGGATAGCAAATAATGACAGGAATTTTTGAAATGAAATGTCACAGGAAATTCCAGATGATTTCCTGTGACACAGTGGCGCTAAAAAGCCTGATATGCCCAGTCAAAATTATTTCATGTTCACTACATGAACCGGCTTTCCGTTTAAGAACGCCCGGATATTCTCCACGGTGCAGTCCATGATCCGCCCGCGGCTTTCCTTCGGAGCCCATGAAATATGCGGGGTGATGATGCAGTTTGGAGCTTTTAAGAGCGGGTTATCAGCCTTGATCGGCTCGGTGGAAACAACATCGAGACCGGCGGCAGCGACTTTGCCGGAGAAAAGTGCCTCCGCGAGATCCGCCTCGTTGACGAGCTGTCCGCGGGCGTTGTTGAGAAGAATCACGCCGTCCTTCATTTTCGCGATATTTTCCCGGTTGATGAGTCCTGTGTTTTCCGGGGTCAGGTTACAGTGCAGGGAGATCACGTCAGCCTTCGCGAAAAGCTCATCCTGGGTAACGTAATCCGCGATCGCGCGGCCGGATTCGTTCGGGTAGAGGTCATAGGCGATGACGTTCATGCCGAGAGCTTTCGCGATGCGTCCCTCCGCCTGACCGATGCGTCCGAAGCCGATGATGCCCATGGTCTTTCCCGCCAGCTCGATTAACGGATAGTCCCAGTAGCACCAGTCAACGTTTTCAGCCCATTTTCCTTCATGGACAGTCTTGTCGTGGTGGCCGATGTGATGGCAGATCTCAAGGAGAAGAGCGATGGAGAACTGACTGACAGAGGCAGTTCCGTATGTCGGAACATTTACGACAGGAATTCCCTTTTCAGCGGCGTAGTTATAGTCGATGACATTGTAGCCGGTGGCGAGAGCCGCGATCAGCTGGATATGCGGACACTTGTCGATGGTCTCACGGGAGATCGGGGTCTTATTTGTGATGATAATCTCGGCATCACCGATACGTTCAGTGATCAGAGGTGATTCTGTGAAGGAAGTTCTGTCATAGACGGTGAGGTCACCGAATTCTTTTAATGCGTCCCAGCTTAAATCGCCCGGGTTTTCTGTATATCCATCTAAAACTACAAGCTTCATATATAATCGTCTCCTTTTTTGAAAAAATTGCGGGCAGATAAAACCCAGAAGAGCAGCCGCAAAAAGGCTCAGGAAGTGAAAATATTTCCAATCTGAAACAGCCTAAGCACATTCTCGGCAGTATTCAGCAGATTCTCCTCCGCATGACTCATCGCATCCTCCAACGACATGACACCCGGAACCGTATCGAAGATTGCGTCGATCCCGAAATTATAAAGCGTTTCGCATCCGTCGCCTTTCGCCCCGGCGATGGCAACCACCGGAACATTCCTGACTTTTTTTGCGCGTTCCGCGACACCGACAGGAACTTTTCCCAGCGCGGACTGGAAATCGATCCGGCCTTCACCGGTAATTACGAGGTCCACCTGCTTCACATGCTCATCGAAATCCGTGAGATCCAGAACCAGGTCGATTCCCGAGCAGATCGTCACCGGGAAATACGGAAGAATTCCGCAGAGCAGGCCGCCCGCCGCTCCGCTGCCGTCGGTGTCGGCGGCAGTACAGTGGAGTTTATCCTTCAAAACTGCGGCATAGTGAGCGAGCGCCGCGTCAAGAATCTTCACCTGCTCCTCATCAGCCCCTTTCTGAGGTCCGAACACGGCAGCTGCGCCGAGGGCTCCGTAGAGGTGATTTTTTACATCGCAGGCAACCAAAAACTCGCATCCGGCGGCTTCCTTCAAAAGCCCATCTGTGGAGATCGAGGCGAGTTCCCTTAAGTGGACACCGCCCGGTTCCAGTTCCTTTCCGTCCTCATCGAGAAACGAGATTCCAAGGGCACCTGCCAGCCCGGCGCCGCCGTCAGTGGTGGCGCTTCCGCCGAGACCTAAGATGATCTTTTTAACTCCATGTTCCAGGGCGTGACGGATCAGCTCGCCCGTTCCAAAGGTGGATGCGTGCAGGGCATCCCGCTCCTCAGGTTTTAATAAGGTAAGTCCGGATGCCGCAGCGGTTTCGACCACGGCGCTGCCGTCCGGGAGAAGTCCGTACTCAGCGGTTATTGGGCGCCCCAAAGGATCATGGGCAGGAACGCTGACTTTTGTTCCGCCCATGGCAGCAACCAAGGCGTCAACGGTTCCTTCACCACCGTCAGCGACAGGAATCTTTGTGACGGTCACATCCGGGATTACATTTTTTGCGGCACGTTCAATGGTATCGGTCACTTGTCTGGCAGAGCAGCTTCCCTTAAAGGAATCTGCGGCGATCAGTATGTTCATGTTCAATTCCTCCTGAAATGTATGGTTGCTCCGTAACTGTCCAGCAGGTCTGCGCACTTGCCGTGCTGACCGTAAGGAAACTTGGGCGGAAGGCAAAAATCCATTCCTTCATTTGTATACCCAGTATACCATTTCCGCACGAATACCGTCCATGTGGCAGAACACAAGAATCCGGTGAAGAAAATGTTATGGAGCACAAAAATTATGCGTGATGATCCAGCAACGAATCGGGATAGAGCAGCAGGACAATGCAGCCAGGGGCAGTGCAGAAGAACGAGGAGGTTCCCGGTGCGGGAAGATACTTTTTAAGCGCCCGCACAGAATCCTCAGAATCTGGTTCTGCCGCAGAACTGTCCGTCATGATAACGGCGGCATGGTAAGAAGTTTCCATGAAAATTCCCCTATGTAACTGAATATCATCATTATAACAGAAAATCAGGGTACAAGACATGTACCCTGATCAACTTAACGAAAAATATTCATTTTATTTTAGTATGTATCCAGCGGCGGCTCAACAGAATCCGGCAGCGGGCAGGTATAGTGGCCGCCGTTTCTCTTGTGGAGCTCTTTCTTTGCAGCCTCGATCACATTCGGGCGGTCCATGGTGCGGACGCAGGAGAGAGCCAGGACTTTCGCTGCGGTCAGGAGTCCCTTGTGGGCTAACGGGCTGCAGGACTGGGCAACCATCTGCCAGGAGTGTCCGACGTTTCCGACGCAGGCGGTGGCGATGTTGATGTTTAAGGTCGGTGCTGCATATCCGACATCACCAACGTCTGTGGATCCGGCGGTCAGCTTGATTTTATCCGGGTTGAACGGGTGAATCTCGGAATCCAGCGGTCTTTCAAGAATCTCCTCTAAGCGGTCTTCCCCGTAAGTCTCAATGATCTGGGACCTGATGTTTTCAAGAGTGTTCTCCGGGTAGGAATTTAAGAATTCCTTCGCCATCTTATAATCCGCGTCGTCCCACTTCGGAGCGCCAACTTCCTGTAAACACTCGTCCGCAACCGCCGCCAGGGCATTGTTTGGAATGTATTCGGTGAATGCCATGGAGAGCTCGCACTCAAAGGTAGTATCGGTCATGATGGATGCGCCGCGGGCAACATTTTTCACGCGCTCGAAGAGCTCTTTTACCTGGTAGACCCACGGAGAGCGGACCTCGTAGCGGATCGTCGCGTGATCCTGTACGACGTTCGGGGCGGTTCCGCCGGCATCGATGTAAGCGTAGTGGATCCTCGCTTCCGGGATCATGTGTTCTCTCAGGTAGTTGCAGCCCACGTTCATAAGCTCGACGGCATCCAGGGCGCTTCTTCCGAGGTACGGGGTAGCACCGGCGTGAGAGGCAACCCCCTTAAAATAGAAGTTTGCGCCCATGATGGCATTGCTGTGATTGCACTCGACGGCATTCTTCGTTGCCGGATGCCAGGAATATACGAAATCGACGTTGTTAAACATGCCTGCGCGGGCCATGAACTGCTTGGAACCAGCGCCTTCCTCAGCCGGGCAGCCGAAATAGATGATGGTTCCGTCCTTCTTGTTGGCGATCAGGTATTCCTTGACAGCCAGGGCAGCGGCGAGAGCGCCGGTACCGAGCGCGCAGTGTCCGCAGCCATGTCCCGGAGCGCCTTCCTTTAACGGTTCCTTGTGCGGGTCAGCGGCCTTCTGGCTTAAGGAAGACAGGGCATCATACTCGCCGAGGATTCCCATGACAGGTTTTCCTGTTCCGTAGGAGAAGGTTCCGGTAAAGCAGGTCGGGATTCCGGCATCGCCTTCGGTCAGGGCAAAGCCCTCTTCTTTTAAGATTGATTTTAACAGGGCAGCTGATTTTGTCTCATGGAAAGCCAGTTCAGCATACTCCCAGATCTTATCGTTAGCATCCAGGATCTTCGCGGATTTTTCGTCGATCGCGCGGGTGAGAAATTCCAGGTCTTTATTCATGTGAGATTCCGTCCTTTCTGAAAATATTGGATGGCGGAGTGGAAAAATCGCTTCTTTTACACTGCGCCGTGATATAGAATTAGTTTACAATAGTTTACCTGAAAGTACAATGGGAAAACGCGTTTTGTGGACAATTTTCTGCGAAAATTTGTATGCTGTTCCGGTCTGCGGGGACTGGAAATGAAAATATTCAGATGGTCAGGATGAGACGCTGGTCCGTGCGGTCATGCGGCAATTCTGCGGCAGGTATTTACCATGGAAGGAAAGGCATGGTATAATATGCGGTAACGAAGAAGTAAAAGAGTGGGACCGCAGACTGCCGGAAATACCGGTATGAACTGTAGGTCTCCGCAGACAATAGAAACACAGGAGGAAAATTTATGTCAAAGCTGATCTATGTGGCGGATGATGAAAAAAATATCTGTTTTCTGATAGAAAATTTCCTGGAAAAAGAGGGATACGAGGTGGAGTGCTTCGGGGACGGCGAGTCTCTTCTGGATGCGTTCCAGAAAAAAGCGCCGGACCTCTGCATCCTCGATATCATGATGCCGGGGATGGACGGCCTCACGGTCTGCACCCAGATCCGGAAGACGAGCCATGTGCCGATCATCATTGTATCCGCTAAGGATTCACCGTTAGACCGGATCACGGGGATTACTCTGGGAAGCGATGACTACATGGTAAAACCGTTCCTGCCGCTGGAGCTCGTGACGAGAGTCAAGGCGCTATTCCGCCGGGTGGACGCATTCTCCGGACAGGAGGAGGCGAAGGATTCCTATGAGATCGGGGACATCAAGCTTTACCCGAAGCGCCGCACCGCAAAGTTAAAGGACGAAGATTTCGCCCTGACCCCGTTGGAATTTGACTTCCTGTGCCATATGCTGGAGCGCCAGGAACATGCGGCGAGCCGCGATGACCTCTTAAAATCTCTCTGGAAGGTGGACAGCAAGGAGGTTGACACCCGCGCCGTGGATGACATGGTGAAGCGTCTCAGAAAGAAACTGAAAGACCAGAAGAGCACCGTGAAGATCGAAACCGTATGGGGCTACGGATTCCGCCTGACGAGTGGAGGAGAGGCATGAAATTAAGTATCCGGATGAAGATATTCCTTCCGGTGATGTTCCTTCTGATCGCGTTCCCGGTGGCGGCGTGGTTCGTGTTCAGCTATGCGCTGGACGGGCATATGAACTACAACGCGAAGCGGGACCTCGGACAGATGGTGAAGACCGTGGAGGAACTGGCGGACGAATACAGCAACCTGGACGTGCCGGACGAAACTAATGCGCCGGATGCCGGGAAGAGTCTCTTGAATGCCCTGCGGAACGCGGCTCAGACAGAGTCCGGGGAGTCGAAAATGCTGGTCATTGGAAATAATTACCGGGTGCTGTACCCGAAAAACTATGATGACCAGCCGGAGATGACCCAGATGTACTCGGAATTTCTGACGAGAATGACCGGAAATGATCCGGCGTTCGAGAGCGGGGAGGTCACGGAGGAGACCATCAGCGGCACAAAATATATGCTCTATTTCCTGGATGTGGCCCAGAACCGGTCCGGGCGCGTCCAGAATGTGCTCTTGTACTGCCCGATCCACGATACCAGTGTAATCTTAAATGAGGTGTCGAGACTGGTGCTCATGGTCATGCTGGCCGTGGCGGGCGTGTCTATCGTACTGTTCTGGTTCGTTGCGGGAAGTATCTCGACTCCGGTGAGCCGTCTCTGTGAAGCAGCCCGGGGAATCGGTGAGAAGAAGTTTAAGAAAGTCGAGACTGGAACGACGGTAAAAGAACTCTACGAACTGGAAAATGAGATCAACCAGATGCAGGACAATCTCTTAAAGGCGGACGAGGCGGAGCGTGTGTTCTTCCAGAACGCGTCCCATGAGCTCAGGACTCCGCTTATGTCCATCAGCGGCTATGCCCAGGGAATCCAGAGAGGTGTCTTTGAGGATGTCTCCCAGGCAGCAGGCGTGATCCTGGACGAGAGCAGCCGCCTGACGGAAGTTGTTGACGGGATTCTGACGTTAACAAGAATGGATCAGATGCGGTACCAGGTCGTGCCAGTGGAGCTGGGGATCCGGGAGTACATCGAGGACCAGATCGAGCGCCTGGAGGGACTTGCGTACCAGAAAAAAATAAAATTGGAATTTTTGCCGGGGGATGAGCATAAAATTATCTCGGATGTGATGCTTTTAGGCCGGGCGTTCTCGAATGTGACATCAAACTGTATCCGATACGCAAGGGAGATGGTCCAGATCTCTGTGGAGGAGAACGGGGAGCAGTTAAAGATCACGATCCGGGACGATGGGCCGGGAATCGCAGAAGACAATCTTCCTCATCTGTTCGATCGCTTTTATAAAGGAAAGAACGGAAATCACGGGCTGGGACTTTCTATCGCAAAGCGCTCCATGGAGTATATGGGAGGCAATATTGCGGCAGAAACCTCGCTGGATGGTGCCATATTTACGATCATACTGCCGCAGGATTGCCGCAGCTTTGCCGTAGAAGAATGGACAGAAGTGTGATAAGATGATAACAGTTCAGAGAGTGGGTTTGTAAGTGTGATAAGCAAGCATTTGCAGATATTCTTTGAATGAACGGAACATGGAAAATATCCACCGATTGGATGAAAAGTAAAATCGGGTGGGTTTCAGATGTTTTAGTATCTCGGGAGCACGAAAGTGTCAAGAGATTGATTATCAGCTTGCAATGAGGAGGACACGAAGATGAAGAGGATTTTATTTTTATTCGGTCTTCTGGTATGTCTTGCGGGAATGCCGGTAACAGCTTTTGCGGATAATAAGACTGCGAAGCAGACGTATGAGACGGCGATCTCGGACAACTGGAAAACGATGTTAAAGAACAGTATTGCACTGGATACGATCAATGCGGAGAACAACACTCACCTTTTAGAGTGGCAGGATGTAAAGAACCCGTCGGGCGAGGCGGTAAAGCTTGTGGAGAAGATCCAGAAGCTCCAGACAGAGCAGGAAGAGGATCAGGAGAGCATGGACCCGTACACAAAGGCGAAGAAGACCTGTGATGAGAAGTTAAATGCGGATGGCGCGAACGCGGCGCTGGAGAATATTATCCGGATCCAGAAAGACCGTCTGAGCGATCAGAAGGAACTGCAGGCACTGTGGGCGAAGGTCGACAAACTGCTGAAGTAATTCTGGAATGATTTTACGAAAGAGGAAACGGCTGTGAAGGGAAAAGAAACTTCGCAGCCGTTTTTTGTGCTGTCAGGCAGCTGAAATATGCTGCCAGCAGTAAAGGCAAGCCTCCTTTTATCAGATGCTTCAACCCTGGAAGTCAGCTAAATCCGGAATATATTCCTTCAGGATCTCCGGATGATAGTTCGCGATCAGTTCCTCCGGAAAGTTTAACTCCTTTAAGAGGGCCTCCGCCCGTCCATGCTCCCCGACAGCCGTCGTAAAGTGGGCATCGCTGTTCATAATAACCGGAACCTTGTATTTCGCGCAGAGTGGAAGAATGATCCGGTCATTTTCGTATGCGTGGATGCGGGAGCCGCCCGGGGTCAGGGATGTGTTGTTGAGCTCGATCATCCGGTGGTACTCCTTTGCGGTTTTCACCACCGCCTCGTAGTCCAGAGGGAATTTTCCGTCATCCGGGTGTCCGAGGATCGTGACATATGGATTTTTTAACGCTGTGACGACAGCGAAGGTGTTTTCTTCCTTTGTTCCCGGCTTTAAGCAGAGATCATGGAGACTGGCAATGGTGTAGGATAACCGCTTTAACATCTTCTCCGACAGGTCGATGCTTCCTTTATAGTCTACGATATTTAACTCACAGCCGAATAAAAGGCGGACGCCCTCTAAGACCGGCGGGATCACTTTGAAGTTACAAAACTGCATCTCCCCGCAGCTTCCTGGCATGGACGGGGCGTGTTCGGTGATGCCGAGGATCGGCAGGTCCTTTAAGGCAGCGGCATGGACCATCTCCGTGATGGTTCCATAGGCATGTCCGCTGGCGATGGTATGGGTATGCAGGTCAGCATAATCTTTCATGGTAAGTGCCTCCAAAATATATACTATGCGTTACTGGTTACGCCTTGCGCAAACAGTAACTGATTTTGCCGATGCTTCGCATTCAAGATCGGCAAAATCCACTACCGCCACTGTAGTGTGCGGAATTTTCAGTTCAGAAAATTCCTACCCGTGTACAGTAATTACTATGCACATTTTATCATGATTTTTTTGTGAAAACTATGGCAAATATTCACAGAATATGGTTAAATAGAGAAAGGAATTACTATTCATAATTATGCCGTCCAACGGTGTAAGGACAGATGGTGAGAAAAGGAGAGATGACATATGGAATCCATGGACGATTACAAAGAGGAGCTGGAAGCCTCCCTTAAAAAAATTAGAGTTGGCGATGTTGTGACAGGTACCGTGATCGATGTGACAGATGACGCGGTGATCGTGGACTTAAAGGCCTACGCGGACGGCGTGATCCGCAAGGACGACCTGAGCGAAGACCCTGATTTCAACATGGCAGAGATGATCCATCCGGGCGACGAGATCACAGCCACTGTGATGGCGACAAACGACGGCGAGGGAAATATGGTTCTCTCAAAGAAGGAAGCAAATCAGGTCCTCGCGTGGGATAAGCTGAAAAATATGATGGAAGAGCGCACCGTTGTCCCGGTAAAGATCGCTGAGATCGTAAACGCCGGCGCCGTTGCGTACCTGGAAGGAATCCGCGGATTTATTCCGGCTTCCCGCCTGAGCGACGAGTATGTGGAAGACTTAAAGGAATTCGACGGGAAGACCATCGAGGTAACCGTTATCACCGCCGATGAGGAGACACACCGCCTCGTATTATCCGGCCGCGAGGCAGCGAGAGAGAAGAAACAGGAAGAGACAAACAAAAAAATTGCAAAATGTGAAGTCGGCGCTGTCATGAAGGGTACCGTCGAGACCTTGAAGGACTACGGCGCATTTGTAGAGCTTGAGAATGGACTTACCGGTCTCCTTCATATCTCCCAGATCAGCACAAAGAGGATCAAACATCCGGGCGCTGTTCTGAAAGAGGGGCAGGAAGTACGTGTGAAAATCATCTCCACCGCAAACAACAAGATCAGTCTGTCTATGAAGGAGCTGATCGAGGAGGAAGAGGAGAGAGAAGCTGAGGACACCTACGGATATAAGGAAGAAGGTCAGGCAAGCACAGGCCTTGCGGATCTCTTAAAGGGTCTGAAGCTGTAGCGAGAACGCGTGAAGACATGGTCGCATGGACGGAACGTTCCCGGCTGCAAAGAAAGGGGGCGTCAGCATGACGAAAGAGTCTGGAGGCTTTGATCAGATCGATCAGTGGAAATCAACGATGTTTTTATACAGCTCCGCGTTAAAATCCATCAACACGAAGATCGAGATCTTAAACAATGAATTTATCCAGTTGTACAATTACAATCCGATCGAACATATCACTTCCCGGTTGAAGACACCGGAGAGCATCGTGAAAAAGCTGAAGAACGATGGATGTGAAGTTACGATCGACAACATGGTGGAGCACTTAAATGATATCGCGGGAATCAGGATCATCTGTTCCTTTATGTCTGACATTTATCCGATCGCGGATATGATCGCAAGACAGGCGGATATCACGGTCCTGCACGTCAAGGACTACATTAAATACCCGAAGACGAACGGATACAAGAGCTACCATATGGTGGTGACGATCCCGGTCTATCTGTCGGAAGGAAAGCGGGACACGAAGGTCGAGATCCAGATCCGGACCATCGCCATGGACTTCTGGGCATCCTTAGAGCACAAGATCGCTTATAAATTTGAGGGAAAAGCGCCGGATTATCTGGAGCGGGAGTTGAAGTCCTGTGCCGATATGGTGGATATGCTGGACATGAAGATGTTCTCCTTAAACCAGGCGATCATGGCCGTCGAGGAGGAAGAGCGGCGTATGGAGGAAGAAAAGCGCCGCGAGCGGGAAAAGGTAGAAAAAAGACAGGAAGAACTTGCAGGAAACGGTCCAACGTAGGCCGTTTCCGCTCTTGTTAAGGCAGGGAATTCCAGCAGCGAAAATATAAAATTTATGGGCGGATCTGCCGGTACGGAAAATGGAGTGCAGGCAGAGTGCCGGAGGAAACATGAGAGTCGTATTACAGAGAGTAAAACACGCGTCGGTCCGTGTGGACGGACAGGAGACGGGATCCATCGGACAGGGATTCCTGATTCTTCTCGGCGTCTCCGACACGGATGACGAGAGCATTGCGGACAAGATGGCGGACAAGATCTGCAAGCTCCGCATTTTTGAGGATGAGAACGGAAAGACGAACCGCTCGCTCCAGGATGTGGGCGGCGAGATCCTTGTTGTGAGCCAGTTTACGCTGTACGCGGACTGCAGAAAGGGCAACCGCCCGAGCTTTACTGACGCCGGAGCGCCGGACCATGCGAACCGCCTCTATGAATACTTTATGGAGCGGTGCAAGATGCATGTGGAGAAGGTGGCACATGGGGAGTTCGGGGCAGATATGAAGGTGGACCTGTTAAATGATGGTCCATTTACACTGATGCTCGACAGTAAAGATCTGCTTACAAAGTAAGAGATAAGACACGACAGCTGCATGCAGAAATTTGAACATGTGTCCAGGCCGAAAATGGTTTACATAAAACAGACCAATTCGGACCAGGCAGCGTGAGTGAGTTGTTATAATTCATAAAATACACATACGGAGGTTTTTTAGCATGAACGGCAAAGATCTGGAAAAAGCACTTCTCTGGGAAGCTCCGCATATCGGAGAAAAAGCGCCGGAACAGATTCCGGAGGCGCAGGATTTCTGCGAGGGATACAAGACATTCTTAAATGAGGGAAAGACCGAGAGAGAATGTGTGAAAAAGGCGGTATCGCTCTTAACGGACGCCGGATACAAGGAATTTGACCCGAAGGCGTCCTACAAGCCGGGCGACAAGATCTACTGGGTAAACCGAAAGAAAGCGATCATCGCTTCCACCATCGGCACAAAGGATCTGAACGAGGGATTGCGCATGAACGGCGCCCATATCGATTCCCCGCGCCTGGATTTAAAGCCGAACCCATTATTTGAAAAGGACGAGATCGCCTACTTAAAGCCGCACTACTACGGCGGAATCCGCAAATATCAGTGGGGCACCGTGCCGTTATCCATGCACGGCGTCGTTATGAAGGCGGACGGAGAGACTGTTGAGGTCTCCATCGGCGAGAAAGAGGGCGATCCGCAGTTCTGCGTGACAGACCTTCTCCCGCACCTTGCGGCAGAGCAGAACGGAAGAAAGCTCGGCGAGGGCTTAAAGGGCGAGGAGCTGAACATCATCATCGGCTCCATCCCGTACCATGACGAGGAGAACGAGAAGATCAAGAATCCGGCAAAGCTCCTTGCGATGAAGTTATTGAATGACCGCTACGGAATCACGGAGAAGGATTTCACCCGTGCGGAGATCGAGATGGTTCCGGCATACAAGGCCGTTGATATCGGACTGGACCGCGGTCTCATCGGTTCCTATGGACAGGATGACCGTGTGTGCGCGTATACAGCGCTGATGGCGGAGATCGCTGCGAAGAACCCGGAACACACCACATTCACGATCCTTACAGATAAGGAAGAGATCGGCTCCGTCGGAAATACGGGACTTCACTCCGACTACGTCCACCATGCGGTTGAGGACCTTGCGGAGAGCTTTGGGGCGGACACAAAGACCGTTCTGCGTCATTCCATCTGCCTCTCCTCCGATGTAAACGCGGCATATGATCCGACGTTCGCCAGTGTTTACGAGAACAGAAACTCCAGTTATGTAAACAAAGGCTGCGTACTCACAAAGTACACAGGCGCGAGAGGAAAATCCGGCAGCAGTGACGCCAGCGCGGAGACCATGGCGAAGGTCATCGGTATCATGGAAGAGAATGGCGTTTACTGGCAGACTGGCGAACTCGGCGCCGTTGACGCGGGCGGCGGCGGAACCATCGCCCAGTTTGTGGCGATGATGGATGTGGATGTCGTGGATCTCGGTGTTCCGATCCTTTCCATGCATGCGCCGTTTGAGCTGGCTTCAAAGCTTGATGTGTACAATACATATAAGGCGTTTTGTGCGTTCTATAAATAAGAGATAGTAAAAAAGCATCCTGGCGGGATTATGATCCTTACAGGATGTTTTTTGGTTACTGTACACGGGTAGGAATTTTCTGAACTGAAAATTCCGTACAATACAGTGGTGGTAGTGGATTTTGCCGATTTGGAATGCGAAGCATCGGCAAAATCAGTTACTGTTTGCGCAAGGCGTGAACAGTAACGTTTTTTGTTTTTCTCTTAAAATTCTGTGAACACACTTTTTTTTCGCGTGGCGGTATGTTAGAATGAATATTACGCGCGGGTGACCCAGGAAATGGGCAGCGCGCGGGGAAATAGAGACAGAATGGAAGGAAACGAGAACATGAAAAAAATTATAAAAGCAGGTATCTGTGTTGCTGCAGCTGCAATGATCATGACAGGATGCGGAAATAAGAATCAGAATGCTGAGAGCAGCTCCGCGGATGTAGAGGAGACCGCATCCGCGACAACTGAGACAGAGACAAAATCCGAGGAAGAGCTTCACGACGAGGAGAGCGTCACTCTCGGAGATTACAAGAACCTGACCTTCTCCGCAAAGGAAGAGGAAGTAACTGATGCCCAGATCGAGACAAGATTAAAGGAACTCTGCGCGGAGTACCCGGTAACCATCGAGGGACGCCCGGCACAGGAAGGTGACACCGCAAATATCGACTACTCCGGCACAAAGGATGGCGAGGCATTTGCAGGCGGAACCGCAGAGGGCTATGACCTGAAGCTTGGCAGCGGCACATTTATCGACGGCTTTGAAGACGGCGTCATCGGCATGAATGTCGGCGATGAGAAAGACTTAAACTTAAAATTCCCGGACAACTACGGCAGCGCTGACCTCGCAGGCCAGGAAGTCGTATTCCATGTAAAATTAAACCAGTTAAAATCTGAGGCCGACAGCAAGGTGGATGATGATCTCGCAAAACGTTACTACAACGACGATACAGCGACTCTTGACCAGTTAAAAGAGGAAGTACGTGCGGAGCTTCAGGCAGAGGCTGACAGCCAGTTCTTCAACGCGGCAGGAAGCGAGCTCTTAAATGAGGTCATCAACAACTCCGAGGTTACAGCTGACCCGGATGCCGTTGACGATATGTTCAACCAGTTAAAGAGCACATATTCTAGCTATGCAAGCAGCTATGGACTTGAGTTCGATCAGTTCCTCAGCATGTTCCTGGGAACAGACGAGGACGGACTCCGCGACACAGCAGAGAACCTTGTAAAACAGCAGATCATTTTAAACGCGATCCAGGCAGAGGAGAACCTTTCCGCGACAGATGAACAGAAAGATAAGCTCGCTGTTATGAACTATTTCAAGAACGCGGCGCAGATGATCACGACCTACGGTGAGGATTCCGCAAACCAGATCTTCGATATGGGCGCTGTTTATTACTACCTGATCGACAACTCCACATATGTAGAGGCACCGGAGACAGAAGCCGAGACAACAGAGGCTGAGAATATTCTCGAAGAGAAAGAGACTGCTGCAGAGGAGAGCGAGAGCAGTTCCGCAGCAAACTAATACGGAGATCATGAAGAGAAAAGCATTATTTTTTGATATCGACGGGACGCTCCTGGTGGATGCGTCGAAGGAACTCCCGAAGAGCGCGGCGCTTGCTTTAACAGAGGCGCGCCGCGCCGGACACCTGGTTTTCATCAACTCCGGGAGGACGAGATGCCTGATGAAGGATGTTGAGGGGAAAGTACCGGTGGACGGCTACCTCTGCGGCTGTGGAACCTACATAGAGGCGGAGGGAAAAGCCCTGCTCCACAGAAAAATCTCCGCAAAACGCCGTTGGGAGCTCCAGAAGGCGATCCTCGAGTATAAACTTGACGGAATCTTAGAGGGACCGAAGGCATGTACGGTGCAGACCGGTGTCTCCCATATGGATGAGATCGAGCATGTGAAGAACGTAGTCTATAAGAACCAGGGCTTGGCCAGCGCGGACTGGAATACGGAGCTGGTGGATTTCGATAAGTTCTGTGTTCTTGCGGACGAGAACAGTGATGAGGAAGGTTTTTTAAAGATCCTGGCACCGGACGTGACCGCCATCGACCGGGGACACGGACTCTACGAGTGCGTGCCGACGGGGTACGATAAGGCAACGGCGATGGAAGTGATCTTAAAGAGATATGGGATCGCGAGAGAAGATTCCTACGCCTTTGGGGACAGCATGAACGATCTGGCGATGATCCGGTATGCCGGAAACAGCATTATTATGGAGAAACATGCGAAGGGGCTTGAGCCTTACGCAACTTTCATCACCAAAGATGTCGAAGATGACGGAATCGCCTGGGCGTTTGAGCAGCTTCATATCATATAAGCAACAAGTTTAACGGTAGTCCTGCCGGGAGGTGGGACTGCCGCTTTTTTGCAGTAATCTCGGTATTGCCCACAGTCTGCCGCTTTGGGGCAGCAGGGGGGTGGCAGTGCGGATGCCTGCCTATGCGTATCGGGTGTCTTACGAATGGTGTCGAAACTTGCGTTCAAAAACCACTTTTCAATTGCCGGAAAATGTATTATATTTTTAAGTAAAAGGAAGTGGACGCAGGAAAGGGCGGCTGCTGACGAGGCGTAAGGGGGACGAAAACAATGAGCATGGAGAGACATTGCAAAAATGCTCTGGAAGAAGAAAACCAAAGGCTTCGCGAAGAGAACGACAGGCTGATGGACATTGTGGTACAGATGAAATGCACACTGAACCGCCTGGTGAAAGAGTATATTACGGAAAGTAAATAGTGAGGAAAGGCAGCTGCAGGCGAGTATCACGGGGAGAAGATTAACGGAAGAAGGTGGCATTCGGTGCTGACGGTTACTTAAGCACCGGCTGGATCTACGATACCCTTTACCAGGGCTGGTTCGGCATGGACGCAAACCAGGGAATGCTGATCGGACGGCTGGCTTGTAAAAGAAGACGGCAGCTGGGATGAAGAAGCAGAAAGATAGTGTTATCGAAAATAATATAGAAAAAGCCGGACTCGCGAAATTGAGTCCGGCTTTTTTACTGCCATGGATCGGGAAGAAACTGCTGATCGCAGGTTCCGTGGGCATGACACGAAGCAGCGCTACTGCACGATTCCGGCCGTATCCACGGTCCAGATCTTGCCGTTCGCGTCTTTGATGTCCTTATATCCGCGCCCTAACTCCGGCTTCTCGGAGGAAGTGGAGGAAGCGGATGCTTTCTGCACGTTTCCGGCAGTTCCGACGAGGTAGGTCACACCGTTTAAGACGGCCGGTGCATATCTCTGGTCGGCGGTAGCGTCCTGTCTTTTTCCGTAGACGTAGAGGATGCCGTCGCGGAGCCCGTGGTAGCCCTGTCCTTTCTTGTCACCGTCGGTGTGGAAGAACCAGTTCTCGGTCTCACCGGTCTCCTCGTTGTAGATCGCCTGTTTTCCGGTCTTTACGATACCGTCCTCACCGAAGTAAAAGTTTGCGATCTCATCGTTCGCCACATTCGCGATCTGTCTGCCTGTCTGCATGATTCCCAGGTCACTGAACGCATACTTTTTCGCGTTGATGGTGAACAGGGAATTCCCCTTTTTATCGGAAACATACGGCTTTCCGGCCTTAAAGTAGAAGGTGTAGACCTCATCTGCAGCGTGAATCCCGGAAATGCCCTCGATGGAGCGGAAACCTTCGGCGCGCTTTCCGTCCCCAGCTGTTCCATAGTACTGGTAGTCGGTGATCTTCGGGGATGCGGCGTTGCTGTCTGTTGCGTCAGACTTGGACGGCATCAGGACCCAGCCCGTCTGCATCTTTCCGTCGATGAAGGTGTAGTAGCTTCCGTCGATCTTCTTATCGTACTGGGTGGTCACCATCCTGCCGTCGGAATTGAAGTAGTACCAGCTCTCGGAAGAGCCCGGTGCGTGGCTGTTTTCCTCTAAACGGATCCAGCCGGTCCGCATGAAACCGTCTTTTTCTGTTCCGAGGTAGTAGGTCGCCCCGTCAATCTCAGTCTTTCCAGTTGCCATATGGCCGGATTCATCGAAATAGTACCATTTGGAATCAAATTTCACCCACTTGGAGACAGCGGACTTTCCGTCCTTCTCAAAGTAGTACCAGAAGGTATCCGGTGTCTCAGGGGAGTCCGGATCTTCCTCATTTTTTAACTCCACCCATGCGCTTGTGACCATCTTTCCGTCTTCATCGACATAGTATTCGTCGATCTTTGCGTTCTTTACGATCTGTCCGTCCTCACCGAGATAGAACCAGTCTTCTCCGCGCTTTCTCCAGGCATCAGTGGTGAGATACCCGTCCTCATCGTAGTAGACCTTTGCGTCGCCTTCTGTCACCCAGCCGTAGGATGCAGCATAGACCGGCAGGCCGGAGACCATCATCATAAATGCTGCCGCGGATAAGACCGCAGCGATCTTTGTCTGTTTTTTCATAATCGTTTTCTCTCCTTTTTGATATGAAAATTGAAATGTTTTGTCGTGGTGTTTTCGTTTACGGGCTGATTATAACAGGCTGTGGAGGCCGAATTCCAGTGTAGGTTCCTGGCATATCTGGAACGCCGTGGAAAGCATTTCATGGGATGGAAAATGCGGAAAATTAAGGCGGAGAGTGCCGCCGGGGAAGACCTGCGAAAACCGTAACTGTTCAGTACCTTCACAGTTACATGCAAAAATCCATTCCAAATCGGCTACGCCGATGGGATTTTTGCCTTTTAGCCTAGGTTTTCTTACGGTCAGCGCAGCAAGTGCGCAGACCTACTGAACAGTTACTGAAAACCTTACAAAAATATGATCTACTGGACTGTATGCGGTCCGCATGGTATAATCGAGAAAGGTATTATCTTGAGAGAGGAGAAGGTTTCACTTATGAGAATGAAGGTTTCTGATTATATTGCCCAGAAGCTGGTAGACGAGGGCATCACCGACGCTTTTATGGTGACGGGCGGAGGCGCGATGCATCTGGATGACGGGCTTGGACACCAGCCGGGACTTCACTGTTATTTTAACCATCACGAGCAGGCCTGTGCCATCGCGGCTGAGGCCTACGCGAGGATCCATAACAAGATCGCGGCTCTCTGCGTGACAACAGGTCCTGGAGGAACAAACGCGATTACCGGAGTAGTCGGCGGATGGCTCGATTCGATCCCGATGCTCGTCTTATCCGGACAGGTCCGCTATGACACGACCGCCCACAGCACAGGACTGGGGATCCGTGCGATGGGTGATCAGGAATTCGAGATCACAAAGGCGATTGACTGCATGACAAAGTACAGCGAGATGGTGCTGGATCCGATGCGGATCCGTTTCTGTCTGGAGAAATCGCTTTATCTGGCGCAGACAGGAAGACCGGGCCCGTGCTGGCTCGATATTCCGTTGAATGTTCAGGGGGCTTACATTGAGACGGAAGCGCTTCTCGGATTTGATAAGGACGACTACGAAGCAGGCGGAACCGGCTGGTCCGGTCACGGAACCGGATGTTCCGGATGTACGATCTGCATGATGAATAAAGTTGAAGGGAAACCGGCGATGATCCCGTCCGACGTGAGCGGACAGGGCGAAAAGCGTGTGAAACTGCCGGATCCTGTGACGGTAGAGCAGGCGAGAGAAATCTTAAAGAAGGTCCGCGAGGCGAAGCGCCCTGTGATCAATGCCGGAAACGGAATCCGGATCGGAAAGGCGTTCGATGTATTCGCGAGAGTCGTAAAGAAGCTTGGAATCCCGGTTGTCACCGGCTGGAACAGCATCGACTGCATGTATGACACAGACCCGCTCTATGTGGGACGTGCCGGACATATGGGCGACCGTGCCGGAAACTTTGCGGTACAGAACAGCGATCTCTTATTGTCATTGGGAAGCCGTCTTTCAATCCGTCAGGTGGGCTATAACTACCCGACCTGGGCGAGAGAGGCCTATGTGATCTACAATGATATCGACGCCGAGGAGTTAAAGAAACCGACGGTCCATGTGGACATGCCGGTCCATGCGGACGTCAAGGACCTCCTCGAAAAGCTGGAGCTCGTCCTCGACGAGGAAGAATTCGACCCGAATGGCGGAACGAAGGATAAGGAAGCCGTAGACTGGTGGATCAGACGCTGTCAGGAATGGAAAGAAAAATATCCGGTCG
The DNA here is from genome assembly GCA_902496665.1 of uncultured Clostridium sp. Taxonomy (GTDB): domain Bacteria; phylum Bacillota; class Clostridia; order Lachnospirales; family Lachnospiraceae; genus Pilosibacter. The sequence continues at coordinate 23,826 of CABVBU010000017.1, forward strand.
TTCTTCCGAAACACTATGAGGCCGGTGATGACGAGCCTGCAAATGTTTACGCGGCGATCAAGGAGATCAGCAGGCGCGGCGAGGAAGATCAGATCACCGTTGTGGGAAATGGTTCCGCGTGCGTGGTAGGCGGACATGCCTACGAGATGAAGAAAGGACAGCGGTTCATCAGCAACTCTGCCATCGCGTCCATGGGCTACGATCTTCCGGCAGCCATCGGTGCCTGGGTTGCAGATCATACAAAAGACATCATCCTTGTGACAGGTGACGGAAGTATCCAGATGAATCTTCAGGAGCTTCAGACCATCGTTCACCACCATATGGGAATCAAAATCTTCCTGATCAACAACGGCGGCTATCATTCCATCCGCCAGACCCAGAAGACCCACTTCCATGAGCCGTTAGTGGGAATCGGTGTGGACAGCCACGACTTAAGCTTCCCGAGCATGGAGAAGCTTGCGTGGGCATACGGTTATCCGTATGTGGCAGCCCACCACAACAGCGAGCTTGGCGAGGCGGTGGAGAAGACACTTGCCATGGACGGTCCGGTGATCTGTGAGATCTTCGTGGATATGAAACAGGGCTTCGAGCCGAAGGCAGCCGCAAAGATGCTGCCGGACGGAACCATGGTATCCGTACCGCTCGAGGATCTGGCTCCGTTCCTTCCGGAGGAAGAACTGAAGGAAAATATGATCATTCCGTTAGTAGAGAATAAATAAGAAGGTTCAGTGTGCCTGGGACATGGAACTTAGAAGAAAATGCAAGATGGTTAAGAAAAAACGGTCTATTGATTCTGTCATACACAATATACTGGCAACCGGGAATAAGATGGATGATTGACCAGCGTTAAATGAGGAAAGGGGCAGCAGAATATGAATATCATCATGACAGGTTCGACGAGCTTTGTCGGCGCGGCAACGGTGCGGGAACTCTTACGGAGAGGGCACACGGTGACCGCCATTGTGCGCCCCGCCTCCTCAAAACTCGACACGATCCTTGAAGGAAATGAGGAGGCCCTTCTGACGGGGCGTCTTCTCGTGACGGAAAACGATCTTTCTGAGCCGGAAAAGCTTTTAGAAAAAGTGACAAAGCCGCAGGATGTGTTCTGCCATTTCGGCTGGGGAGGATCCGGGAGCGCGTCAAGAACGGACAAGGCGCTTCAGGAGAAGAATATGGAGATCTCTCTGGAGACAGTGCGGACTGCGAAAGCTCTGGGGTGCAGAAAGTTCCTGTTTTCAGGCTCTCAGGCGGAGTATGGAATGCATCAGGACCTGATCACGGAGGACACGGTCTGTGAGCCGAAGTCCCTGTATGGTGAGGCGAAGCTTGCCATGAGGGAAAAGGGGGAAAAACTCTGTGGTGAGCTCGGACTGCGCTACATCCATGCCAGGATCTTCAGCGCCTACGGTCCCGGGGATCACCCGTGGACGTTAGTAGAGTCTTGTTTGGACACATTCTTAAATAATAAGGAAATGTCCCTGGGTGCATGTACCCAGAAGTGGAATTTCCTCTATATCGACGATCTGGCGAGAGGAATGGCGGCGCTCTGCGAAGCCCCGGAAAGTGCGTTTGAGGGACTTGAAAATCCTGTATTTAACTTCGGCGGTTCTGAGACAAAGGTATTAAAGAAATTCGTGGAGGAGATCCACGAACTCTGCGGCGGGCAGGGCGAGAGCCGGTACAACACCCGAGGGGAGAACGCCGAAGGCCTGATCAATCTGATGCCGTCCATTGAAAAGCTGAAGACGGTGACGGGATGGAAGCCAGAGGTCGATTTCAAGACCGGAATTACAAGGATGATCGCGCTCAGAAAGAGAACCATTTAACTGAACAAGAAAGCAATTCTGGGGTGGCAGAGAGGGCAGCAATCAGTTGAAAATGCAGACCGATCACAGACTGGGAAAAAATGCCGCGAAATACGTCGAGTATTGACAAAACAGAAAAAATGGTTACAATGATAAAAGTTAAAGATTAGGTAACTGAAAAGGTACCCGAAGATACCCGTCAGGTAAAATTTAAGGAAGAAGAAAATATAACATGAAAAAAATCAGCGTTTTGATTCCATGCTATAACGAGGAGGAGAATGTCGTTCCGATCAGCGAAGCTGTCATCGGCATCATCACAAAAGAACTGCCTCAGTACGACTACGAGCTGGTCTTCATTGACAACGACTCCACCGATAAGACGAGAGAACTGCTCCGCATGCTCTGCGCGAAGAACCCGAAGATCAAGGCGATCTTCAACGCGAGAAACTTCGGCCAGTTCAATTCTCCGTATTATGGAATCCTTCAGGTAACCGGTGACTGCGTGATCTCCATGGTGGCGGATTTCCAGGATCCGGTGGAACTGATTCCGAAGTATGTCCACGAGTGGGAGAATGGCTACAAGATCGTCATCGGAATCAAGACGAGCAGCAAAGAGAACCCGATTATGTACTGGCTCAGAAGCTGCTACTATAAGCTGATCCGCAAATTATCCGACGTGGAGCAGATCGAGCACTTCACAGGCTCTGGACTCTACGACAGACAGTTTATCGAGGTCTTAAGAAACTTAAACGATCCGACCCCGTTCCTTCGCGGAATCGTTGCAGAGTTAGGCTTTAAGAGGAAAGAGATCCCCTACGAGCAGCCGAAGCGCCGCGCGGGAAAGACTCACAATAACTTCTATAAATTATATGACGCGGCGATGCTCAGCTTTACGTCCTACACAAAAGCGGGCCTGCGCCTGGCAACCTTTTTCGGCGCCTTCTGCGGCGGCGTGAGCTTTATCGTAGCAGTCATATATCTGATCATGAAACTCTTATATTGGGACCGCTTTATGGCAGGTATGGCACCGCTTCTCATCGGAATGTGCTTTCTTGGTTCTGTCCAGATCTTTTTTATCGGTCTGCTTGGCGAGTATATCATGAGCATCAATACCCGTGTGATGCACCGCCCGCTCGTTGTGGAGGAGGAGCGCATCAATTTTGATACACCGGCCGGTGCACAGGAGGAAGTATGAAGTACAGTGTTGAAGTGATGAGAGTCCGGGAGCAGACGATCCAGTTAAATGGCTGGGCCGTTGAGAGCGACCCGGGTTCCGTGATCACATACCGGGTCGAGGATGAAGCGGGACAGCCGGTGGAGGCAAAGATCGTTCCGACGAGAAGAGATGACGTGAGCCAGATCTATTATAAGAAGATCATCGACCGTGATCTCGGCTTTGATATCCGTTTCCCGTATGAACATGGAAAGAATTATTATCTTGTGATCTGCGGCGAGAAGAAGACGACCCGTGTGAAATACAGCGATATGACGATCCGCAGGAAGACCGGCGCGGCAAACCGCAAGGTACAGAAGCTTATGAACCTTATGAACATGGAGACAGTCCATGTTGCCTGGGACTTCTTAAAGGAAAATGGCCTGAAAGCCCTGATCTTAAAATCCAAGCACAAGATCCAGGGAATTGACGACGATTACGACTACGCAGAGTGGTGGAATCTCACGAAACCGTCGGAGGAAGAGCTGGAAGAGCAGAAGAAAAAGACGTTCGGCTATATGCCGAAATTCTCGATCGTGATCCCGGTCTATAAGACTCCGGAGAAATTCCTGAAGGAAATGCTGGACTCCATCGTGGAACAGACCTACGCGAACTGGGAACTCTGCATCGCGGACGGCAGCCCGGCTGGTGAGAGTGTCGAGACTGTTTTAAAGAAATACGCGGAGAAAGACGCGAGGATCCGCTATCAGGTACTGGGGGAAAACCGCGGTATCTCCGGAAATACGAACGCTGCCCTTGAGATGGCGGAAGGTGATTTCATTGTTCTTGCGGATCATGATGACCGTCTGACACCGAATGCGCTCTTTGAGTGCGCGAAAAAACTGAATGAGAATGAAAACTGCGATGTCCTCTATTCCGATGAGGACAAACTTGATATGGATGGGGATGAACTGTTCGACCCGCATTTCAAGCCGGATTTCAATCCGGATCTTTTGACGAGCGTCAACTATATTTGCCATCTGTTTGTGGTGAAAAAAGAACTGCTCGATAAAGTCGGTGGTTTCCGGGCGGAATATGACGGAGCTCAGGATTACGACTTTATTTTCCGCTGTACAGAGAATGCAAAGCAGATCTGCCATATCCCGAAGGTGCTCTATCACTGGCGCTGCCACCCGAATTCCACGGCAAGCAACCCTGAGAGCAAGCTTTATGCCTTCACAGCCGGCTCCCGTGCCATCATGGACCACTATAAGAGAGTGGGCATTGAGGCAGAAAAGGTAGAAAAGGGCGTGGATTACGGGATCTATCACACGACGTTTAAGATCAAGGATGACCCGCTTGTCTCTGTAATTATCCCGAACAAGGACCACACCGTGGATCTCGACAACTGCATCCGCCCGATGCTGACGGAGGGAACCTATAAGAATCTGGAGTTCGTCATCGTGGAGAATAACAGTACGGAGCAGGCGACCTGGGATTACTACGAGAAGATCCAGAAGGAGTTCCCGAATGTGCATGTAGTCCGCTGGGAAAGAGAGTTCAACTACTCCGCGATCAACAACTTCGGGGTACAGCACGCAAAGGGCGAGTACCTCCTGTTCATGAACAACGATATCGAGCTGATCGCAAAGAATTTCGTGGAAGAGATGCTGGGCTTTGTCCAGAGAGAGGACGTGGGGATCGCCGGAGCGAGACTGCTCTATGAGGATGACACGATCCAGCATGCCGGTGTTGTTATCGGTTTCGGCGGCATCGCCGGTCATACATTTATCGGACTTCATAAATCCGAGAACAGCTATTTCAACCGTGCGATGTGTGCTCAGGATTACAGTGCTGTCACAGCGGCCTGCATGATGAGCAAACGCTCCGTATTTGACGCTGTGGGCGGATTTACGGAAGAGCTCGCAGTAGCTTTCAATGATATTGATTACTGCATGAAGGTGAGAAAGCTCGGAAAACTTGTAGTATACGCGCCTTATGCGGTGCTTCACCATTATGAATCCAAGTCCCGCGGACTTGAGGACACACCGGAGAAGGTGGAGAGATTTAACCGTGAGATCGCCACCTTCGCGAAGCGCTGGCCGGAGATCCTGAGAGACGGAGATCCGTACTACAATCCGAATCTGACACTGAGAAAATCAAATTTTGCGCTGCGTGACCTGAAAAAGGAAAAAATCGGGGAACCATATAAACTGGAGGTACCGTTAGACGAATGAAGACAACGATCATAATTCCGAATTACAACGGACTTTCGTTTATGGAACCGTGCTTTGAGGCTCTGGAAGCGCAGACGATGAAGGATTTCAAGATCCTGGTGGTGGACAACGGTTCCACGGACGGCAGCGTGGAGTGGCTGAAGGAGCGGGATATCCCGTCGATCTTTCTTCCGGAAAACACAGGCTTTTCAGGTGCTGTAAATGTGGGGATCAGGGCGGCAGATACGCCGTATGTGATCTTATTAAATAACGATACAAAAGTGGCTCCCCACTATGTCGAAGCGCTGGAGCGGGCTATGGACCGCTCGGAAAAGATCTTTTCCGTCAGCAGCAAGATGATCCAGATGTACCATCCGAATCTTATGGACGATGCCGGTGATATGTACAGCGTGCTCGGCTGGGCATTCCAGCGGGGTGTCGGCCGCCCGGAAAAGCTCTATAAAAAGAGCTGCCGTGTCTTTACGGCATGTGCCGGGGCAGCGATCTACCGCCGGGAAGTATTTGAGACCATCGGTTATTTCGATGAGATGCACTTTGCCTATCTTGAGGATATCGACGTGGGATACCGGGCAAAGCTTTACGGATACGACAATGTATTCTGCCCGGAAGCTGTGGTGTACCATGTCGGCAGCGGGACAAGCGGATCGAAGTATAATTCCTTTAAGGTGAAGCTTGCCGCGAGGAATAATGTGTATCTGAATTACAAAAATATGCGCGCATGGCAGTTGCTTTTAAATTCTCCGTGTCTTCTCGCGGGAACATTTGTAAAGTTCCTGTTTTTTAAAAAGATGGGATTCGGAAAAGACTATGTGGCCGGATTCCTTGAGGGAATCAGGACATTAAAGGACTGTAAACGCGTCCCTTCCGTTAAAGGAAGATTACAGCGGGAGATCGGGATCCAGCTTGAGCTGATCGCCGGAACCGCAGTCTATGTTTATGAGTTTTCCAGGAGACAGGCGGCGAAACTTGGAGCGAAAGCCTGAGATTTTCCGCCGGACGCTGTGCGGCTGCTTCAGTGTGGATAGGCTGAACGGCTGCCTTTGTGCAAGATAAACGAATAATTTACGGAAATCTCAGATTTTCTTAAGAAATCGTTTATATGCAAATGGGTAAATTTTATGTATACTATGTATGCATATTTTTTACGATGGCGGTACTATGTCCGGGGGAGTGACCTGAGAAAGGCAGTCTGCCGGGGCAGGGTATAGTTGAAAATACCTGTCGGGAGGAATTGGCTGGCGCGGCTGTGCATGTGCTGACCACGGAAAGAATTCTGACCGGCATGTTCCTTGGAAAACAGGGTGAAAATTATATGATCAAAGATAATCAGAAGAGCCTCAACCGTTTTCACGTTGTGCTTGATGCCTTCGTGACCGTATTCTCTTATCTGCTTGCGTGGTTTATCGTAATCGGAAGCGGATGGGCGAACCTGCTCGGAAAACGGACACTTGAGGTCGGTTTTTATTTTGGCGCGCTTCTTGTCATTATTCCGGTGTATCTGCTTTTGTACTCCTTTTTTGGACTGTACACCCCGAAGCGTGTACTCGGACGCAGAAATGAATTCGGAAAGATATTCAAGGCAAACACGATCGGACTCCTTATTTTCGGTCTGGTCCTGTACTTTGGAAGAAAAGAGCCGCATCTCTACAACTTCTCACAGAGACTGGTCGTATATTTCTATGTGCTGAACGTAGTATTTATGACCATTGAGCGGAATGGAATCCGGATCGTGCTCCGGTCCATGCGCTCGAAGGGATATAATCAGAAACATATCCTTTTAGTCGGCTATTCCTCCGCAGCGGAAGGTTTTATCGACCGGGTAAGCAAGAATCCGGAATGGGGATACACGATCCGCGGTATCATTGATGATACGAAGGAACGCGGAAGTGAGTATAAGGGAGTAAAGGTCATCGGCTGCATCGAGGATCTTGACTATATTTTAGAGCAGAACAGTCTCGATGAGATCGCAGTTACACTGAGCCTTGGCGAGTATGAAAAACTCCGCCATATCGTTGCTCTCTGTGAAAAATCCGGCGTGCACACGAAGTTTATCCCGGATTACGGAAACATTATCCCGACGATCCCATATATGGAAGATCTTCAGGGACTTCCGGTGATCCATATCCGCCGCGTTCCGTTGAATGATCCGATGAACGCGATGGTAAAGAGAGCCGTGGATATCGTGGGAGCGATCGTGGGGATCGTTCTCTTCTCCCCGATCATGCTGATCGTGGCAGTGCTCATCAAGCTGACATCTCCGGGACCGATTATTTTTTGTCAGGAACGTGTCGGACTTCACAACCGGCCGTTTAAAATGTATAAATTCCGTTCCATGACGGTTCAGGATCCGGGCAAGGAGAAGAGCCGCTGGACAACAAAGGGAGATGCACGTGTAACTCTCATCGGAAAAATTATCCGCCGTACAAGCATCGACGAGGTGCCGCAGTTCTTTAATATCCTGATTGGTGATATGAGTCTTGTGGGACCGAGACCGGAACGGCCGTTTTTCGTTGAAAAATTTAAGGAAGAAATCCCGCGATATATGATCAAGCATCAGGTCCGTCCGGGCCTTACCGGCTGGGCGCAGGTGAATGGTTACCGTGGAGACACTTCGATCATTAAGCGGATCGAGCACGATCTCTATTATATCGAGAACTGGACACTTGGTCTTGACTTCAAGATCATGTTCTTAACGGTTTTTAAGGGATTCATCAATAAAAACGCTTACTAAGACGAGGACAAATGACATGAATTATGAAGACGAATTAGACCGTTCCCGCGCCAGAAAGAGCAGACGGCGTGAGAGCGAGAGTGAGACGTCCGCAAAACGCCACACTCACAGGACGGAAGATCTGTATTCCATGAGTGCTGACCCGGGAAGCCGTGCAGGCCGTGCCGCAGCAAAAGGCCATGGGGCAGCTTCCCATAACCACAGAAGACGGAAAAACGGAAACAAGAAGAAAAAGATCATCATCGGTGTTCTGATCGCCCTGATCGTTCTGGTTCTGGGGTTTGCCGCAGCGGTTTACGGCTACATCCGGCACAACTTTGGAAGGATGAACGGACAGAACGAGTTTGATGTTCAGGATGTTCAGAATGAGAACATCTCCCTGGAAATGAGAGACAAGATGGAAAAAGGCTATTGGACCATCGCGGTCTTCGGTCTTGACTCCCGTGACAGCTCCACAGGAAAGGGAAACCAGTCCGATGTTATCATGATCGTGAACTTAAACCGTGAGACCGGAGAGATCAAGCTGGTATCCGTATTCCGTGACACTTACCTGAATGTGAGCGACAAGAACACATACAATAAGATCAACGCGGCATACGCTCTGGGCGGTCCGGAGCAGGCTGTAAAAGCCCTGAACAAGAACCTGGATCTCAATATCACCCACTATGTGGCATTCAACTGGAAAGCAGTCGCGACAGCGATCAACATCCTCGGCGGTGTCGACATCGATATCAGTAAGTCCGAGTTCTACTACATCAACGCGTTCATCACAGAGACAGTAAAGGGTACCGGAATTGGTTCTGTACAGTTAAAGAGCGCAGGTATGAATCATCTGGATGGCGTACAGGCTGTTGCCTATGGACGTCTTCGTCTGATGGACAGTGACTATGCGCGTACAGAGCGCCAGAGACTTGTAATCCAGAAGGCATTCGAGAAGGCGAAGAAGGCAGACTTTGCGACATTGAACAGCCTGATCGGAAATATGTCCGCGATGTGTGCGACAAATATCAATATGAATGATATCCTTCCGATGGCGAAGAATGTCACGAAATACCATCTCGGTGAGACGACCGGATTCCCGGCAGCCCGCGGAGAGCAGAAGATCAAGATCGGTAAGAACAACTTATCCTGCGTTATCCCGCAGACACTCGTGAGCAACGTTACAAGTCTCCACAACTTCCTCTACGGCGAGGAGAACTACACACCATCCAGCACTGTCCAGACGATCAGCAAGAAGATCGCTGAACTTACAGGATTGAATAAGGCTGGTAAGGAGATCAACCATGTAGCGACAGATCAGGGATATATCCCGAAGGGAGAGACGGAGGCCACGACACTTTCCGCTGAGGAGGAGAGCAAGAAGGAGAGCCAGGAAGAATCCCAGATGGAGTCCATGCTCGAAGAATCCAAGAAGGAATCCGAGAGTGCGAAAGAGACTGAGACAGGCCCGGACGGCAAGCCGATCGAGACTTCTTCCGGAAGCCATGAGACCAGCGCCGCTTATGAGACGGATGCGCATGGAAATATCTATGTGAAGCCGACAGAGAGCCATGCAGTGAGCCCGACAGATGAGGCGGAGACTTCCACGGAGGAGTTCCGTCCGTCAAATCCGCAGGAGACCACAGCGGAGAATCCGGTGGGGCCGGGATATGAAAAGTCCACCGCTGTTCCGGAGGCGACCACAAGCGCCGGCCCGGCAGGCCAGACAGAAGGACCGAGTTCCGTGACTGTTCCAGGCGGAACAGTTGCACCGGAAGGTCCGGCTGCTGGAGTTTAGGAACAAAGGACAGGCAAAAAGGTTATAAAGGAAATATAGGATCTTAAGGATCAAGACGCATCGTCTGATTGAGTTGGAAGAAGTATTCCAGACTACCAGATGGTGCGTCTTTTTTTGCGTGCAGCGGGCCATAATCTATACTTGTGTGATAACGGTACTACTGTGAAGATTCTCGAAAAATGCCTGATTTTTGAGGAGTTGAGATAGTCCGGCATAGTGGAAAGGTTTTACCCGGCTATATTTTTAAACGAAAATTAGAATTTACATTTTACATAGATTATACAAAGTAGTTACCGAACCATGGTTTTTGCTTTTTGGAATTCGTGATAAAAATAATACTGTACAGAGAAAGAAAAAACAAAAACAAAGACCTTTGAGGAGGAGAAAAGAATTATGAAAACAAGAAAAGTAATGGCACTTGCAGGTGCAGGAGTATTAGCAGTCAGCATGATGACAGGATGCGGAAGCAGCAACAGCACAGCATCCACGACAGCAGCAGCGACAACAACTGCGGCAGCAGCAGAGACAACAAAAGAAGTAGCGACAACAGCAGCAGAGAAAACAGCAGATCTTACAGGATCGATCACAGCGGCAGGTTCTTCCGCATTAAAACCGCTGGTTGACGATGCAGCAGACATGTTTATCGAGAAATACCCGGACGTTTCCATCACGATCGACGCAGGAGGATCTGGAGAGGGCTTAAAGCAGGTTTCCGAGGGAACAGTAAATATCGGTAACTCCGATGTTGAGGCCTCCGCAAAGCTTGACGAGGCACAGGCAAAAGAGCTTGTTGATCATCAGGTATGCGTAGTCACAATGGCTCCGATCGTAAACAATGATGTAAAAGAAGGCGGCGTTGAGGATCTTACAAAACAGCAGCTCATCGACATCTTCACAGGAAAGACAACAAACTGGAAAGAGGTTGGCGGACCGGATGAGAGCATTGTCCTTGTAACAAGACCGACATCTTCCGGTACAAGAGCAACCTTCCAGAAATACGCTCTCGACGGAAACGAGGAAGCATCCAATACTTCCATGGAAACAGATGATTCCGGTGTTCTTCTTCAGAATGTAAAAGATACAAAGGGTGCGATCGGATATGTAGCACTTTCCTATCTGACAGGTGATGCGGGAGTTGCAACAGTAGCGATCGATGGCGCAGAGCCGACACTTGAAAATACATACGCTGGAAAATATCCGGTATGGACATTTGAGCATATGTATACAAAGGGTGAGCCGGACGAAGTTGTAAGTGCATTCCTTGACTACATCATGTCCGATGAGTACGGCGCAAAGATGGAATCCTTAGGATACGGCGTATCTTCCAAGATGACAAATACTGAGCATTAATTGAGACAAAACTTAAGACCGGGCAGTGAGCCATGATCCGACCGGATGAAAGAAAAAAGAGGACATGGACAAGAGAGCTGCGAAACAGGGGCGGGGCAGACGAATCTGGCCCGCCCCGATATGATTTATGATAGAAATTGCTTCGAATAATGGAAGCAGGAGGACTTATGAAGAATGGTAAAGAAAAAAGCATGTTCGTCAGAGAATATCTGTGGCGGGATCTGATGACCGTCTGTGGACTGTTCGTAATTCTTCTGACGATCGTGATCGGCGCGTTCCTTGTATACAAGGGATCATCCACATTCCTGGTTTACAGACATTCCTTCCTGGAATTCTTAGGATCTGCGGACTGGGCACCGGAGGACAATATGGCAGGCGGCGGCAGCATTGGTGCGCTGATCTTCATCGCTGGATCGCTCTGCACCTGTGGACTGGCCCTTCTCATCGCGACTCCGTTTTCCCTGGGATCAGCGATCTTCATCACGGAAATCTCCCCGAAGTTTGGCGAGAAATTCTACCGCCCGGTAGTCGAGATCTTCGCCGGAATCCCGTCTGTTGTCTATGGCTGGGTGGGACTTACGGTGCTTGTACCGGCGATCAAGACCGTGTTTGACCGTCAGGTGGGACATTCCATCCTGGCAGCAGGTCTGGTCTTAGCGGTTATGATCTTCCCGACGATCACAAGTGTTGCGGCGGACGCTCTTCACTCCGTCCCGAAGGAATGTAGAATGGCGGCGTACGGACTCGGCTCCACCCGCTGGCAGACCATCTACCGGATCGTAGTTCCGGCGGCAGCGCCTGGAATCATCTCCGGCGTAATCTTAGGTCTCGCGAGAGCCTTTGGCGAGGCCCTGGCGGTTGCCATGGTCATCGGCCAGACAACAGCGCTTCCAACAAGCATTTTTTCAACGACAAAGACTCTGACCACCGAGATCGCGGCCCAGATGGGTAACGCCATGGAGGGCGGCGAGATGAAATCCGCACTCTGGACCATGGCACTGCTGTTATTCGCGATTTCGCTGTTCTTTATCTTCCTGATCCATCATGTGACAGCGGTGAAGCCGGAGAAAGAAGAAAAAACCAGCACTTCCGTGAAAACCAGCACGGCGGCAGTACCGATAAAGCAGTTCGCAGCAAAGGGGGAAAATTAGACCATGGAAAGTAAGATCAGACGTTCACGCGATGTGGACCGTGTTATGACAGTCATTTTCTACCTGGTTGCAATCTTCTTCTTCGCTCTTCTGATCGGCTTTGCGGGCAAGGTCATCATCGGCGGTCTCATGGGGGCAAAGCCGGAGATGTTCCGCTTCGCGAGAAAAGGAAGCATCGGAAACCAGCTGTTCAACACGATCTATCTCGTATTTATCTCCCTGCTGGTATCCATCCCCCTCGGTGTCTGCGCCGGAATTTATCTGGCCATGTACGCGAAACAGGGAAAAATGACAAAGTTTTTGAGAATGTGTATCGAGACGCTTTCTTCCCTTCCGTCCATCGTTGTGGGCCTGTTCGGATACCTGGTATTCCTCGTATTCTTCGGAATGGGAAAGAGCCTGATGGCGGGTGCCCTCTCCGTATCGATCCTGACACTTCCGCTTATCACGACGACCACCGAGGATGCCATCAAGGGACTCCCGGCGGGATATTTTCAGGCGAGTTTAGGTCTTGGAGCGACGAAATGGCAGTCCATCTTCCATGTACTTCTCCCGGCATGTCTCCCGCGCATCATGACAGGCGTCATCCTGGCGGCGGGACGTGGATTCGGTGAGGCGGCGGCGCTCCTCTACACCACAGGATCCGGAAGCGACCTGCGCTGGGGCAACTGGAACCTGGCAGCCCCGACCTGCCCGTTCAACCCGTTCCGCCCGGCAGAGACATTGTCGATCCAGATCTGGAACCTTCAGGTAAACGGTCAGGATAAGGCACTGGCGAACACTGCCTCCGCGGTACTCATGATCCTGGTTCTCGCATTCAGCATTGGCGCGAATGTGTGGAGCCATCATCTGAAGAAGAAGAGCTCCGGCGAGGCAGCGTAAGAAACATTCGGAAGAAGACCTCAATGGCAGATCCTTAAGGGAGAAGTAATGAAACCCTGAGGATGGCATATGAGAGTTTTAGAGAGGAAAACATATATGACTGATATAAAACCGAAATTTGATATCGAAAAGCTGAATCTGCATTACGGCGCGTTCCATGCGCTTAAGGACATCAACATGCAGATCAGCGCCCATGAGATCACCGCGTTCATCGGACCGTCCGGCTGCGGAAAATCGACATTTTTAAAGACACTGAACAGAATGAACGATCTTGTGGAGAATGTAAAGATCGACGGAAAAGTGGAGCTTGATGGACAGAACATCTTTAAGGATATGGACGCGATCACGCTGCGCCACAAGGTCGGCATGGTATTCCAGCAGCCGAACCCGTTCCCGAAGAGCATCTACGACAACATTGCTTACGGCCCGAGGATCTTCGGAATCACGAAAAAGGCAGATCTCGACGAGATCGTTGAGAGAAGCCTGCGTCAGGCAGCGATCTGGGATGAGCTTAAGGACCGCTTAAATAAGAGTGCCCTGGGACTTTCCGGCGGACAGCAGCAGAGACTCTGCATCGCGAGAACCCTGGCGGTGGAGCCGGAAGTGATCTTAATGGATGAGCCGACCTCCGCCCTGGACCCGATCTCCACATCAAAGATCGAGGACCTGGCGATGGAATTAAAGGACAAATATACCATCGTGATCGTCACCCACAACATGCAGCAGGCGGCGCGTATCTCCGACAAGACAGCGTTCTTCCTGTTAGGTGAGGTCGTTGAGTACAATAATACAAGTGATCTGTTTGCGAACCCGAGGGACGAACGGACAGAAAGCTACATCACAGGGAGGTTTGGCTGATTATGAGAGACGCGTTTTTAAAGCAGTTGGAAGAGCTGCATAAGATGCTGGCGGAGATGGGACTGCTCTGCGAGGAAATGATCGACGGGACTTACGAGGCACTGATGAACATGGACCGAGAGCAGGCGGCGAAGATCCTGCAAGACGATGCGAACGTGGACTTAAAGGAGAGAGATATCGAGAGCAAGTGCCTGAAGCTTCTCTTAGAGCAGCAGCCGGTGGCGAGTGACTTAAGAAAGATCTCTTCCGCATTAAAGATGATCACAGACCTGGAGCGCATTGGCGACCAGGCGGGCGATATCGCGGAGATCATCAAGACCACAGACCTCTTAGAGCCGGTAAAGGCGACAAGACTCGGCGAGATGGCAAAAGCTGTTGCGTCCATGGTCCGCGAGAGCATCGAGAGCTTCGCAAACGAGGACCTCAAGAAGACAAAGGACGTCATCGCCTACGATGACGTGATCGACGATATGTTCTCCCAGGTAAAGAAAGAACTGGCAGACGGCATCTTAAACGGCGAGGCAACCCAGGAACAGATCCTGGACATCCTCATGATCGCCAAATACTATGAGCGCATCGGCGACCACGCCACAAATATCGCGGAGTGGGCGGAGTATGCGATCACTGGGGTACATAGGAACAGTGAGCTGGAAGAGCACCTGTAAAAAGAGAAAAATTCCGAAACTGGAATGAAAACTCAAAAATTGCTAAAAATGATCCGAAAGTTGAGTAAAAAAGTGGAGAACCTGATCTGCAGGTTCTCCCTTCTTGGTTTAAGAGCAATAGTTACTGTTCACGCCTTGCGCAAACAGTAACTGATTTTGCCGATGCTTCGCATTCCGAATCGGCAAAATCCACTCCCACCACTGTATTGTACGGAATTTTCAGTTCAGAAAATTCCTACCCGTGAACAGTAACGAGCAATAACTGTGGATTTTGTCAGACAGCGAACATCTGCTTGCATAAGTATCCAAAATATGCTAAGATTCTTGCGTACACATGTTTTTCTGGGACGTACATATGGTAACGTGCCAGAGCAATGGACGAAAAGTATGATTTCGGTAATAAAAAAGAAATTTTTAGCTTGCGAGGTCTGATATATGGAGAAGAAAAACAAGTATTATGTGGTTCGTGACAAAGCGCTGCCGGAAGTCCTTCAGAAAGTCGTTGAGGTGAAACGTCTCCTCGAGGCGGACAAAAACATGACGGTGCAGGAGGCGGCGGAACAGGTCGGATTAAGCCGCAGCTCCTTCTATAAATATAAGGATGATATTCTTCCGTTTTCTGATAACACGAGAGGAAAGACAGTGACACTTGTGACCCAGATGATGGACGAGCCGGGGCTTCTGTCTGACCTGCTCCACATCGTTGCGGATTACCGTGCGAATATCCTTACGATCCACCAGACGATCCCGGTAAACGGATCCGCGACGGTAACGCTCAGCGTGGAAGTTCTCTCAGATACGGGAAATGTTGCCGGTATGGTTGAGGAGATCGAGCACTTAAAGGGCGTACAGAACGTAAAAATTTTAGGAGTGGAGAAATAGTCGGATGAAAGCGGCAATTATGGGATATGGAACCATCGGTTCCGGCGTGTATGAGGTTCTTGACAAGAACTGCAAAAGCGTAGGGAAAAAGGCTGGAGAGCCGATCAAAGTAAAATATATCCTGGATCTCAGGGAGTTCCCGGGAAGTCCGGTGGAGAAGCTTGTGATCCACGATGTGGAACAGATCGTAAATGACCCGGAGATCGGGATCGTTGTGGAGACCATGGGCGGGACAAAACCGGCTTATGAGTTTGTAAAGCGCTGCCTGCTCGCGGGAAAGCATGTGGTGACTTCCAATAAGGCACTGGTTGCAGCCCATGGGACAGAGCTGATCCGGATCGCCGAGGAAAAGAACATCAGCTTCTTGTTTGAGGCGAGTGTCGGCGGCGGTATTCCGATCATCCGCCCGCTCGTGGAGAGTCTCGGCGGTGAGGAGATCTTAGAAATCTCCGGTATCTTAAACGGAACGACAAACTACATCCTCACAAAGATGAATGAAGAGGGATGGAGCTTCGAGGAGGCGTTAAAGCGCGCCCAGGAATTGGGCTACGCGGAGCGCAACCCGGAGGCAGATATTGAAGGATATGACACCTGCAGAAAGATCGCGATCCTGACTGCGGTCGCAACAGGAAAAGAAGTAAACTACGAGGAGATCCCGACCCAGGGAATCACAAAGATCACTTCCATGGATTCCAGCTACGCGGCACATATGGGTGCGGCGATCAAGCTCTTTGGAACCAGCGTGAATAAAGACGGAAAGATTTATCTGGAGGTCGCGCCGGTCCTCGTGGACGCGAAAGACCCGCTGTATGCGGTGACAGATGTGTTCAACGGAATCCTCGTTGTGGGAAACATGCTGGGCGCGTCCATGTTCTACGGAAGCGGAGCAGGAAAACTGCCGACAGCCAGCGCCGTTGTCGGGGATATGATCTCCGCAGTCCGCTTCGGCGATGAGCCGGAAAAGATCGGCTGGAGCAGCGAGAAACTTGAGATACATCCGGCGGCTGAACTTTCCAGAAAGTACTTTGCACGGTTTGAGGGTTCTGAGGGCGCAAAGAAAGAGGCCGTTGCAGCAGCTTTCGGTGACGTGAAATTTGTGACACTGGAAGGAACAGATGAGTTTGCGGTTCTGACCGGTGAGATGACAGGGAAAGAGTTCGACGCAGCAGCAGCGAATGTTGGCGGACTGCGCCAGAAGATCGCAGCCAGATTATGATCCGGACATGGTTCCAGATGCCATGCCTGTTTCAGATGATGACCGGGCTTTACTGTCCGGGATGCGGGGGAACGAGAGCCGTCCGGGCACTCCTTTCAGGGCATCCGGTACTAAGCTTTCTGTACCATCCGGTGGTGCCGTATATGGCATCGGTAGCTGTGTGGGCTGCGGCTTCCTGGATCCTGTATTTTGCCACGGGAAACAGGAGATTCCGACCAGAGTTGGATGACCGGATCGCTTACGCAGCGGCGGGGATCGTGATCTTAAATTTTATCATAAAAAACGGACTTCTGGTGTTCGCCGGGATCGATGTGATCGGGCGGCTGCCGGGGGTGTGAGAACAGGGAGAAGACCCGGAGTGGGTACCAGAGCTGGTATCTGTTCCGGGTCTTCGTTTTTCCTGCGTTGCCACATATTTGCTTTGCCACGGATTTGCCGCTAATAGACAGAATATCTTAAGTTGACGTGAGAGATCGTCCACCCTTATAATATAGTTAAACAAAAGGTAACTATTCAGTACCTTCATAGTTACACGCAAAAATCCATTCCAGATCAGCTTCGCTGATGGGATTTTTGCCTTCCGATCTATGTTTTCTTACGGTCAGCGCAGCAAGTGCGCCGGTCTATTGAACAGTTACAATAAAAGCAACATCGATCATGCAAATTGCTGAAAAAATCTGGGGGAGGGAATCCTATGGCAGAAAGAAAATGGAAAAAAATAAGTGCATGGATGACCGCATGGGTCATGGCGGTCGTGTTCGCGGTATCCGGGGCGCAGACAGCATTTGCGGCGACCAGTTATGTGAACAGTGTCAGCATCACGCTGGATGTGACACCGACGGTGGGGGAATCCCTGCCGGATCTCGATGTGGGATACAATTCTGGTAACTGCGAGGTATCGATCCCGAACAACGATAAATATGATATCGTATCCGCAAAGTGGTCTTCCACAAAGAACGACGTGAAGATCGGCGGAACCTATACCATGAAAGTTACTTTAAAGACTTTAAATAACTATAGGTTCAGCAGCAGCTCCTATACTTCCTCGAAGGTAAAGGTAAAGAACGGAACTTTTGTCAGCGCTTCGAGAACATCTTCCGATCGTCTGGTGGTTACCGTAAAGACAAAACCGGCAAAGGGCGATCTTGACGCGCCGGGCGAGGCATACTGGCAGACCACAAAATCCGGAAGCTCCGATCTCGGACTCGCGAAGTGGGAGACCGTTGAGGACGCGTCCTACGAGGTGTACCTCTACCGCGGCAGCAAGAACGTCTACAAGAGCGGTGAGATCCACACCAGCAGCTGTGACCTCTTTCCGTATATGAGCTCCAAGGGAACCTACACCTTTAAGGTGCGCGCTCTCCCGTCAAACGATGAGGTATCCAAGTACGCGTCAAAGAGCGACTGGACTACATCCGATGAGGTTTATATTGATGAGGCTGACGCGGCGAGAGCGGCAAAGAAAAAGCCGTCAAGCGGCAATAACAGCAGCACAAATGACTCCGGAAACTCCCAGCAGGCACCATCAAATGTGAATGCGGTCGGCTGGATCCTTGACGGAAACCGCTGGTATTACCGTTACCCGGACGGAACTTATTTAAAGAACGGATGGGGATTTATCGGAAATATCTGGTACTTATTTGACGCAAACGGAATGATGCTCACCGGCTGGCAGATGAAGAACGGCGTTTATTACTACATGAACGGTGACGGAAAGATGCAGACGGGCTGGCTTCTCTACAACAATACCTGGTATTATCTCTCTGAGAGCGGCGCTATGGTGACCGGCTGGATCGCGCTGGGTGATAAGACTTACTACCTCGGCGGCGACGGCAGAATGCTCACAGGATGGCAGAATATCGACGGACAGATCTACTACCTGTATCCGGATGGACATAAGGCGGTCAATGAAGTGATCGATACCTTCTATGTAGATCAGGACGGTATCTGGAGAAAACCGCAGTAAAGATCTGAACCTGCGGGGCATGCGGTTATGCGGTGAAAATCGTCGGAATATTTTCCGGCAGACTGAAAATACAGGAGAGGAGTACCTTATGAAACGGAAAACCTTTGGAAAATGGCTTGCGGCAGCAGGAATTCTGATCGTGATGACGATATGGATGGTTCTTCCTGCACTGGCAGCGCCGACGGTGAATTCCATAAGAATCACCTTTAAAGACAAGTATGAAGATCCCGGCGTGATCGAGGAGCCGGAGATCAGCTGCAGTACCTACGGGATCGAGATCACATCCGTGGAGTGGAGTAAGGACATAGAAAAATGGAACCCTGGAACGAAAGTGACTGCAACGCTGACTCTTTCCTCCAGCGGAAGAGAGTTCTCCTCCAGCTACGGCTCAAAGTTATGCCAGATTTCCGGTGCAACGTTGAGTAAGGCAGTGAAAGTGGACGATGACCTGAAGGTCACAGTCACTTACTACCCGGTGGTATGGCTGGAGTCCCCGGATGAAGCCGGATGGAGCACTTCAAACCATATGAAAGCGGTCTGGAAGAAAGTCGATTACGCGACGGGATATCAGATCCGCCTGTACCGGGATGACTATTATCTCCGAACCATCGACGCGACGGGAACCAGCAAGGACCTCTCCGAGTATATGGGAAGTGAGGGAAACTACTATTACGAGATCCGCGCGGTGGGAAAGACAACGAATGATGCGAAGTACCGCAAGAGCAGCGAGTATATCGTCTCCTCCGACCGTTACCTGGATGACCTGGGTGACACGGAGGGCAGCTGGAAGAATTACGCGGATGGAAAGAAGTATGTGAGCGAGAGCGGACAGATCCTGACGTCCCAGTGGTACCGGATCCTCGGAACCTGGTATTATTTCGACGAGAACGGATACATGGCGACGGGATGGAGAATGGTCAACAATAAGTGGTATTACCTCGGAAGCGACGGAAAGATGGTGATCGGCTGGAAGCAGGTTGGCGGTGTCTGGTACTACATGGATGCCGACGGCGCGATGGCCACCGGCTGGCGCCAAACTGCACCGGGGCAGTGGTATTACCTGAACGCCAACGGAACGATGGCTGTCTCCACAGTGATCGACGGATATACGGTGGATGCGTCGGGGCTTTGGGTGAGTTAGAGTTTAGGCGCTGCTCTGAATCCTTTTTCAGGATTCAGGGCAGCGCCTTTGTCTTGGATGCAAAAAAGCTTGACTTACCATAAGATATCAACTAAAATTTAGGAACGTGTAAACATTTGTCGCGGCAGCCTGAAGGTGTATGCGGCGCCGCAGTCACTTGAAGTTTATGAAAAACGAGAAAGGATTTCTATGGGAATCATTAAAGCAGTGAATCTGATTTTCGACTATATCAGGCACGATGAAGAGGAAGACAAGGATGAGGTCAGCCATGCGTTAAAGGGTGTCTCTCTGGACATCAAGGAAGGCGATTTTGTAGCGATCCTGGGCCATAACGGATCCGGAAAATCCACATTCGCGAAGCTGATGAACGGAATCCTGCTTCCAACGGATGGAACCGTATATATTTCCAAAATGAGGACGGACGACGAGGAACATCTCTGGGATGTCAGAAAGACGGCGGGAATGGTGTTCCAGAACCCGGACAACCAGATCATCGGAAATGTGGTGGAAGAGGATGTTGGATTCGGACCGGAGAACATGGGAGTTCCGACGGATGAGATCTGGGCACGGGTCGACAAGAGTCTCGAGGCGGTTGGCATGACGGCCTACAGACTCCAGTCTCCGAATAAGCTTTCCGGCGGACAGAAACAACGCGTGGCCATCGCAGGCGTTATGGCGATGAAGCCCCGGTGTATCGTTCTCGACGAGCCGACAGCGATGTTAGACCCGAACGGACGCCGTGAGGTTATCAAAACGGTTCATGAACTGAACCGCCAGGAGGGGATCACGGTACTTCTGATCACCCACTATATGGAAGAGGTCATCGACGCGGACCGCGTGGTCGTTATCGACGGCGGACATGTCGTGATGGACGGAACCCCGAAGGAGGTCTTTTCCAGAGTTAAGGAACTGAAAAAATACAGCCTCGATGTGCCGCAGGTAACGGAACTTGCGGATGAATTAAAGGAAGCAGGAATGGATCTTCCGTACGGAATCCTTTCCATCGATGAGCTTGTGGATGAACTTGTTCCGCTCTTAAAATAGTGGAGAAATGGTGGAAATATGGCAATCGAAATTAAACACTTGAATCATATATACGGGCAGGGAACGATCTTCGAGCAGTATGCCTTAAAGGACGTAAATCTCACGATCCAGGACGGCGAGTTTATCGGCCTCATCGGACATACCGGATCCGGAAAATCAACCTTGACCCAGCATTTAAACGGACTTTTAAAGGCAACGAGCGGAGATATCCTTTATAACGGAGAGAGTATTTATAAAGAGGGATATTCCATGAAAGAGCTCCGCAGCCATGTGGGGCTTGTTTTCCAGTATCCGGAGCACCAGCTGTTTGAGGTGGATGTATTCTCAGATGTCTGCTTTGGACCGAAGAATCTGGGACTCCCGAAGGAGGAGATCGAGAAGCGCGCGAAAGAGGCACTTGACATGGTGGGACTCGATGAGAGTTTTTATAAGCAGTCCCCCTTCGACCTCTCCGGCGGTCAGAAACGTCGAGTGGCCATCGCGGGCGTTCTGGCAATGAAGCCGGAGGTCTTGATCCTGGATGAGCCGACAGCCGGTCTCGACCCGAAAGGACGCGATGACATTTTAGGACTCGTACAAAAGCTCCATAATGAGCAGGGGCTGACGATCATCCTTGTCTCCCACAGCATGGAGGACGTGGCGCGGTATGTGTCTCGCCTTGTAGTCATGAACCACGGCGAGAAGGTCTTCGACGGAACCCCGAAGGAAGTATTCCGCCACTATAAAGAGCTGGAAGCCATCGGCCTCGCGGCACCGCAGATCACCTATGTGGTACACAAGCTGATTGACAAGGGAATTCCGCTGGATCCGGATATCACGACGGTGGAAGAGGCGAAGAATGCGATTCTTAAGATCTGGCGCGGGAAAAACGGAAAAAGCTCCGGAGATGCAGTGCAGGTAAGTGCAGCAGGAGCGGATTCCGGGAGTGCGGATCATGGGAACGCCGCCGGAACAGCTTCTGGGAATGCGGACCGCACAGAAAAGACAGCCGGGGAGGAAAAGACATGTTAAGAGATATCACACTTGGACAGTACTACCCGGTAGATTCCCTGCTTCACAGGTTGGATCCGAGAACAAAATTATTTGGAACTCTTGTATACATCGTAACTTTATTTATTGCGGACAACCTCTGGGCATACATTGCGGCGACGATCTTTTTGATCGCGGCGATCAAGCTCTCAAACGTCCCGGTAAAATTCATGGTGCGGGGCTTAAAATCCATCGTGTTCCTGCTCCTCATCAGCGTCAGCTTCAACCTGTTCCTGACGCCCGGTACCCCGATCTTTAAGATCGGTTTCCTTCAGATGACGTGGGAAGGTCTTAAGTTTGCGTCATTTATGGCGATCCGCCTGGTATACCTTGTGATGGGATCCACGATCCTGACACTCACAACGACACCGAATCAGCTGACAGACGGTCTGGAAAAGAGCCTGGGCTTCTTAAAGAAGGTCGGTGTTCCGGTCCACGAGGTGTCCATGATGATGTCCATCGCGCTCCGCTTTATCCCGATCCTGATCGAGGAGACAGATAAGATCATGAAAGCGCAGATGGCGAGAG
This sequence comes from uncultured Clostridium sp., assembly GCA_902496665.1. Lineage (GTDB taxonomy): Bacteria > Bacillota > Clostridia > Lachnospirales > Lachnospiraceae > Pilosibacter. The sequence goes on from CABVBU010000017.1 coordinate 46,241, forward strand.
GTGCCGACTTCGAGAGCGGAAATCTGATCCAGAAGGCGAAATCGATGGTTCCGCTCCTGGTACCGCTGTTTGTATCCGCGTTCCGCCGCGCTACTGACCTTGCGATGGCTATGGAGGCGAGATGCTACCGCGGAGGCGAGGGAAGAACGAAGATGAAAACGCTTAAGTACGCGAAGAGAGACCATATGGTTTATGGGGCGTATCTGGTGTATTTTGTGGTGGAAATTTTGCTTAAGGTCGTTTTGTAAAGAAATGAACGATTTCAGCCGGGAAAAAGTAATTTGATATCTGATTCTATCCGGAAAACCGGGCAGAACTGGATTCGGCTGGAAATGGCAGAAGATAATTTGCAGCTGTGAAGCTGCAAAATAGCTGCTGGATCTGTATAAAAGTAAATTTGCCCGGGAATCCCCGGGCAGCAGAAGGAAAACAATAAAGCTATGAGACGAATCAAACTGACGGTGGCCTACGACGGCACCGCATACAAGGGCTGGCAGCTCCAGCCCAATGGCGTTACCATAGAGGAGATGTTAAATAAGGCTCTTTCGGATCTTCTGAAAGAGCCTGTCTGCGTCATTGGGGCAAGCCGGACGGACTCCGGCGTCCATGCGCGCGGAAATGTGGCGGTCTTTGACACGGAGAGCCAGATTCCGGGTGATAAATTCTGTTACGCCATCAACCGCGGACTCCCGGAGGACATCCGTGTGGTGGAATCCAAGGAGGTTCCACTGGACTGGCATCCAAGAAAGCAGAATTGTGTAAAGACTTACGAATATCAGATCTTAAACTGTAAGATCGAGATACCGACAAGACGCCTTTACGCTCATTTCTGCTATTACCCGTTAAACGTGGAAAAAATGAACGAGGCCGCAAAATATCTCATCGGGGAACATGATTTCATCAGCTTCTGCGCCGCGAACCACCAGGCAGAGGAGACGGTCCGGACGATCTACGAGGCAGATGTCAGCAAAAATTCTGAGGACATCGTGACAATCCGGCTCCGCGGCAGCGGATTCCTCTACAATATGGTGCGGATCATCGCGGGAACCCTGTTAAAAGTCGGAACCGGCGAGTGGGAACCGGAACATGTGAAAGAGGTTCTGGAAGCAAGAAACCGCAAAGAGGCGGGCCAGACCGCCCCGGCGAGAGGCCTGACGCTTGTGGGGATCGAGTACGAGAAAGAGATTCCGAAGGAGATCATCGGAAAGAATGAACACTGGGACGCGGTCCTGGACCAGACCAGCCTGGGATCCGACGGAGTTTCCCGCGTGCGGGTCAACTTCTCCGAACCCGAAGAACTCCCCCGTCTGATCCGCCGCATGGTGCACCAGGCGTACCGGAATGGGGCGAAGGAAGTTTTTGTCACGGTCCCGGATGGGTATGAGGTGTCGGAGACGGAGAGCTATGGATATTACCGGCTCCGCAGGCTGGATGATGGCAGCTACGGAACGGAATATACGGGGAGAACACTATGAACCAGGTACTGATCCAGCTGATCTATTTTGTGATCTATTCCGTTGTGTTCCTCGTCATCGGAAAGCTCTCCTTTTCGGAAAGCGATTCTCTCTCCAAGTTTTTTGTCGGTGAGAGAAAAAATGACGAAAAACGCCTGTTTTTTACATTCGTCGGAACCTGGGTCTCCGCGGCGACAATCCTGGGATTTACTGGAAACGTATATCACAGCGGACTCTCAGTCATCGCGTCGTCGGTCATCCCGTGGTTTATCGGCGCGGGTCTCCTGTATCTGATGACGGACCGGCTTTACGAGAATGATGTCCTGTCGATCCCACAGCTGATCGGAAAAAAGCACCATTCAAAATTTCTGCAGACAGCATCGGCCATTTTTATGATCTGCGGCTATATTTTCTATCTGATGATCCAGATCAAGGGATTTGGCATCGCGGTATCCAGCCTGCTGAATATCAATTACAAGGTGGCTGTCTTTCTTGTCTATCTTTTTATCCTCTATTCGAGCTTCGGCGGCTTTAACTCCGTCACGAAGTCGGACTGCCTGAATCTGATCATGCTCTCTGTGAGTATAGGGGTTCTGTATCTGGTTATCGTAAAAAATGTTCCGGGACACTGGTTTTTGACGGATCAGACCGTGCATGAACTCATAAAGAGCAAGGGCGTCTTCGAAAATCAGACTGAAGAGATTGGAATCTTCGTATATATCTCCATGTTCTTCGGCTGGGGAATGGGACTGGCATCGAATCCCCAGTATATGGTCAGGATCCTGGCGGCGAGGGATAAAAAGACCGCAAAACATATGATCCTGCATGCACTGATATTCCTGTGCGTGCTGTACTTTGCACTGACCCAGATCGGTCTCGGACTGCGGATCCTCTTTCCGCAGCTGAAAAATTACTGCTCCGCGGATGACGTATTTATCTATGCGGTGGTCAATCTCATGAACACCCCGTTCAGCGGTTTCTTCCTGATCAGCGTGATCGGCGCCTGTGTCTCAACGGCGAACTCCCAGCTTCACCTGATCGGCTGTATGCTGTCCTACGATGTGGCTGCCCAGATCACAAAAAAGAAGATGTCGGAGGAGCAGATCCTCATCCTAGCGCGGGTATTTATCTTCATAGGTGGCACGGCTGCACTGATCTTATCCGTAAATCCGCCGGAGGACATGCTGTCCTTCGGAGCGGACATCTGGGGATTATTCTCGGCGGCGCTTGCCCCTCTGATCTACGGTGGACTGTACTGGAAGCGGAGAACGAAAGCCGGGGCGGTGGGAGCGTTCTTTACGGGACTGATCTGCTCTGTCCTGTTCTGGAAAATGGATCTCCAGATATACTGGGCATTTCCGGCAACACTGTGCGCGGCGGCGGTCTATGTTGTGATCCCGATGTTTGAGAAGAAGAGAGGGGCAGAAGAATGAGCGGAAAGAAAAAACGACTGTTTCGATCATGGTTCTGCAGGATCGAGCATGAGATCATGCTGCCGTTCGTCACGGTGGGAATTCTGGTGGTATGTGCATTCTGTGCTATTTCGGTGTATAATGGATATACGGAAAAGCTTAAGGACAGAAAAGAGTACGCGAGGACCACGATCCGCGGCATGGAGGCGGATATCTACTATCTGCAGGGAAAACTGAGTGAGGAGGAGATCCGGCAGAAGTATAATTTCTATCATGATCCGGCGGTGCGGATCATGGCTGCCGATGGTACGGTCATCACGGGGGACGAGGAGATCCCGGGCGGGAACATGGAACTCCTGTACGCGGACAGTGGAAATTCCCTGGGGTGGCGTCTGGAATACTGGATGGATAAAAAGTCATTCGAGAGTGCGATCCTGGAAGAACAGAATTATGTCATTGTGGGCGCTGTGGCCAGTCTCCTGATCATCGTCCAGGTCAGCGTGTTCCTCGCCTGGAGCCTCACAAAACCGATCCGGAGCATGAGCGCGGCGTGTAAAAAGCTCGATGAGAACAAGGACGGGTTCCGGGAGTACAGCTTCCCGGAGACAGCGAGGAAGGACGAGATCGGCCAGCTGGCGAGAACCTTTGAGAAGCTTCTGAAAAACCTTGATAACTACACGAAAATGGAGTATACGAGCCGGATGTCGTCGGCGCTGGCCCATGAGATCAAGAACCCGCTGGCCGGGATCCGGTCCGGAATCCAGGTCCTTGGCGGACGGGCGGTGAAGGAGAATGAAAAACTCCTCTGCGACAGCATGCTCCATGAGATCGACCGGGTGACTGGGCTGATCAATGACCTGTTTACGCTGTCGGTGAAGAAGGAAAACCACAGACATGTCTTTGCGGCGGATGTGCTGCTGCGGGAGGTGGCATCCATCTACGCGAAGGAGTGCGAACAGCAGAACGTCACGTTCAAGACAGACTGTGCGGCATGTGAGGTGTTTGCCGATGAAAATGAAATGCGCCAGATGCTGTACAACCTTCTGACGAACAGCATGCGGGCGGTCAGCCGGGACGGCACGGGGAAGATCCGTCTCTCAGTGTCTTCCGGCGGAGGTATGACTATATTTTGCGTCGCCGACAATGGAAAAGGAATGAATGAAGAGGAACTGAAACGCGCAAGAGAACCGTTCTACACGAAGAGCATTAACGGTGTCGGGCTCGGTCTGGCGATCGTAAACCGGCTGATCGAGCAGAACCACGGCAAAATGGAAATGGAAAGCGCCCCGGGCAGCGGAACCACGGTGCGCCTGATTTTTGAAAGCAGGGATGAACATGAAAAAGGTACTGATCGTTGATGATGAATTTCTGATCCGGTTTACGCTGGAGGAAGGACTGAAGGATCGGGGATATGAGACTCAGTCGGCGGAAACGGTGAAGGACGCTCTTGAGAAGATGAAAACGTTCCACCCGCAGGTGATCCTACTGGATAACCGCCTGCAGGACAGCCTCGGGATCGACGAGATCTCCACGTTCCGTTCCGCCGATGAGGAGGTCCAGGTGATCCTGATGACGGCGTACGGCTCTGTCGCCCAGGCGGTGGAGGCGACGAAGCGCGGTGCTTACGACTATATTTTAAAGCCCTTTGATATTGATGAGATTGACCGGATCGCCAGCCGCTGCATTGGCCAGATGCAGGATCGGGAATCCCTGGAGTTTTTAAAGGGAAAAACGCAGGAATTTATCGGAGTCAGCGACGCCGCGATGCGGATCCGGCGCCACATCGAACTTCTCGGGAAGAATTCCTCGGTGAATGTTCTGATCCGGGGCGAGACCGGAACGGGAAAAGAGGTTGCGGCGTCCCTGATCCATGCTTGCAGTGACCGGCGGGACCACCTGATGGTCCGCATCAACTGCAGTGCAATTCCGGAACATCTGATGGAGAGCGAGCTCTTTGGCTATGAGCGGGGGGCCTTTGCGGGCGCGATGAAGACGAAGAAAGGCCTGATCGAGCTGGCAGCAGGCGGAACCGTGTTCTTAGATGAGATCGGGGAGCTTCCGCTGTCCATGCAGACAAAGATCCTCACGTTCCTGGACCATAAGAAGTTCAAGCGTGTGGGTGGCCTGGAGGACATCGAGGTGGATGCCCGGGTGATCGCGGCGACAAACCGGAATCTGGAACACGCCGTAAAGCAGGGGGAATTCCGGGAAGACCTTTTCTACCGGATCAATGTCATGGAACTTGTGATCCCGCCGTTACGGGACCGGAGAGAGGATATTCCGGCGCTCTGCGATTATTACCTGAAATATTATAACGGCATGTTTGGAAAGAATATCACCCATGTGGATCCTGATTTTATGCGGGAGCTGCTTTTGTATGACTGGAAAGGGAACGTTCGGGAACTGAAAAATATTTTTGAGCGCTGCTTCTTATTCTGTCAGGGGGACGTGCTTGAAAAACATGTGGAATTAAAACGGGTGGACTGGAAAGATGATACCCGGACAGGAGAACCGTTTGCGCTAAAGGATCTTCGGAAAGGACCGATCAGTCTCGATCAGGAGGTTTCCATGCTGGAACAGATCTACATGGACCAGGCCCTGAAGCTCTGCGGAAACAACGTGACAAAAGCGGCGGCCCTTTTGGGGATCACGAGATTCTCCATGAAGAGAAGACTTGATAAGGAAGACTGAGATCTTACAGTCCTCCCGGCAAGGGCGCAGACCTGTGGAACAATTGAAAACGTGCAAAAATTCACATCGTGCGAAATCGCTCGCTGAAACTGAGCGGATTCGCACGATTTTTTGAAAATTTCAAAAAGATTTTCAAAAACTGAAAAATATAGTTGAATATCACTAAAAAGTCAGATAAAATCAAGGCATCAGTTGTAGAAAAGATACGAAAGGGGTACTCATTTATGGGGGAAAAGAAAAAACACAGCAACATGACGACCTTGATGGGAGCTGCGTTCCTGATGGCGACATCCGCGATCGGACCGGGCTTCCTGACACAGACTTCCACATTTACGGCTCAGTATAAAAGCGTTTTCGCGCTTGTGATCGTCTGTACGATCCTGCTGGATGTGACGACACAGTTAAATATCTGGTCGGTGATCGGAGTGTCCGGCATGCGTGGACAGGATATTGCGAATAAGGTTCTTCCGGGACTCGGATACTTTATCGCGTTCATGGTTGCCCTCGGCGGTCTGGCCTTCAATATCGGAAACGTCGGAGGCGGCGCTCTGGGACTCAACGTATTGTTCGGAATTCCGACGACGGTGGGAACCTTTATCGCGGGAATCATCGGAATCCTGATCTTCCTCTCAAAGGATGCGAAGGCCAGCATGGATAAGCTGACAAAATACCTTGGAAGCATCATGATCATCGTTGTTCTCTATGTGGCGATCAAATCAAAACCTCCGGTAGGGGAAGCTGTGAGCAGCATTTTCCACCCGGGCGATGTGGGCGCTCTTGTTCTTCCGCTCATCACGCTTCTCGGAGGAAGCTGCGGCGGATATATCACATTCTCCGGTGCGCACCGTCTTCTTGACGCCGGATATTCCGGAAAGAAGGATCTTCCGCATGTACGCCAGTCCGTTTTGATGGGTGTCAGCGTTTCCGGAATCATGAGGATCCTGCTTTTCCTTGCAGTCCTCGGTGTCGTGACAGCAAACCCGAACGTGACACTCGACGCTTCAAACCCGGCAGCAGACGCGTTCCGTCTCGGAGCGGGCGTGATCGGATATAAGATCTTTGGTCTTGTCCTTTTCTTCGCCGCTACAACATCCGTCATCGGCGCTGCTTATACATCCGTTTCTTTCTTAAAGACTCTTCATCCGTTTATCATGAAGAACGAAAAGTGGTTCGTGATCGGATTTATCACAGCATCCACACTGATCATGGCGATCCTCGGAAAGCCGGCAGCGCTCCTTGTACTTGCAGGCGCTTTAAACGGACTGATCCTTCCGCTGACACTCTTAACGATCCTTCTCGCAAGCAGAAACAAGAAGATCGTCGGCGAGGATTACAAGCATCCGACGATCCTCATCGTTTTGGGAGTATGCGTGGTACTGCTCACAGGATTTTCCGGAATCAAAGCTCTTCCGGGAATCTTAAAGATGTTCGGCTAAGGCTAATTATGTATTGAGATTGTGATGCAAGTCGTTTAAAATAGTAGATAGGAAATTTAGAAAATACCGACAGCGAAAGCAAGGAGGAAACATTATGTACCGTGTAGATTTAAACAGTGACCTTGGAGAAAGCTTTGGAAATTATACGATCGGAATGGACGAGGAGATCTTAAAATACGTCTCCTCCGCAAACGTGGCATGCGGCTGGCACGCAGGTGACGCGATGGTGATGGAAAAGACCGTTGCTCTGGCGAAAGAGTTCGGAACAGCCGTCGGCGCGCACCCGGGATTCCCGGACCTTGTGGGCTTCGGACGCCGCAATATGGCAGTGACACCGGATGAGGCGAAAGCTTATGTCCGTTACCAGCTGGGCGCTCTCATGGCGTTCTGTACCGCTCACGGTGTAAAGATCCAGCATGTAAAACCGCACGGCGCTCTTTACAACATGGCAGCCGTTGACGAGAAGTTAGCCATCGCGATGTGTGAGGCAGTTTATGAGGTAGATAAGGACATCATTTTCATGGGTCTTGCAGGTTCCAAGATGATCACGGCAGCAGAAAAAGTCGGTCTCCGCGCCGCAAGCGAGGTATTCGCGGACCGTGCCTACAACGATGACGGAACTCTCGTATCAAGGAAGCTTCCGGGCGCAGTGATCAAGGACAAAGACCTTGCGATCAAGCGTGTGATCCGTATGGTAAAAGAAGGAAAAGTTGAGTCCATCAACGGAAACGATATCGCGATCAAGGCAGACTCCATCTGCGTTCACGGTGACAACCCGAAAGCCCTGGAGTTCGTAAAGAATATCCGTGAGACACTGATCGCGGAAGGTGTGGAGATCAGGAATTTAAGTTTATAGGAAAAAATAGTGCAGCTGTTTGACATCTCGTGAATGTCAAACAGCCGCAAATGTATAGAGAGGAGACTCGCTGTGGGAAATGTAAGATATCTGGTTTCCGGCGACTGTGCAGTCACCGTGGAATTTGGAAATGAGATCAGCCCGGAGATCAACCGGAAGATCCGTGCGTTCAAGATCGCGTTAGAGAAAGAACAGATCGAAGGAATCGTAGAAACTGTGCCGACATACCGCTCCCTTCTTGTTGTATACAAGCCGGAAGTGATCCGTTTCTCAGCGCTGACAGAAAAATTTGAGCAGGTTCTGTCCTCCATGGGCAGCATCCAGATCCCGCCGCCAACGGTGATCGAAATTCCGGTGCTCTATGGCGGAGAGATGGGACCGGACCTTGCGAATGTGGCAGAGCATAACGGACTTACGGAAGAGGAAGTCGTAAAGATCCACTCCTCCGAAGAGTACCTGATCTACATGCTGGGCTTCATCGCGGGATTCCCGTACCTCGGCGGCATGGACAAGCGCATCGCGACCCCGCGTTTGAAGAGCCCACGTGTAAAGATCGAGGGCGGCTCCGTGGGAATCGCCGGAGAGCAGACTGGAATCTATCCGGTGGCATCCCCGGGCGGCTGGCAGCTTATCGGAAGAACTCCGTTAAAGCTGTATGATTCCGAGCGGGAAAAACCGGTACTCCTGGAGTCAGGACAGTACATTAAATTCCGCCCGGTGACGGAAGAAGAGTACAAAGCCATCGAAAAACAGGTGGAGAACAATACATATCAGTATGTAGTATATGATAAGGAGGCGGAGTGATGGGCATTCAGATCATAAACGGCGGATTCCTGACAACGATTCAGGATATGGGACGTTACGGATATCAGGAGACTGGAATGTCCGTATCTGGTGTCATGGATACCAGGGCAGCGTCACTCGCCAATATCCTTGTTGGAAATGATACGAACGAGGCGGTCATCGAGATCACGATGATGGGCCCGACCATGAAATTTACAGAAGATGAGATTATCGCGGTGACAGGCGGCGACCTCGGGGCAAAGATCGACGGAAAGCCGGTAGAGAGATACCGCGCGGTCCTGGTAAAAGCGGGACAGACGTTGAGCTTCATGGGCATGTACGGCGGAAGCCGTGCGTATATCGCCTTTGCGGGCGGACTTGATATCCCGGTCGTTATGGGAAGCAGATCCACGAACCTGAAATCAAAAGTCGGCGGATACGAGGGAAGAAAATTGGGAACCGGCGATGAGATCAGTTTCCGTGCTCCCGCATCCTGGCTCCCACATATGGCGGAGCGTGTATACGGACTCCCGTCCTACGGTGCAAAGGAATGGACACTCAGAGTCGTTATGGGCCCGCAGGACGACTGCTTTACAGATAAGGGAATCAACACCTTCTTAAACAGCACCTACACGATCTCCAACGAGTACGACCGCATGGGCTGCCGCATGGAAGGTGATGTGATCGAGCATAAAAACGGCGGCGACATCATCACCGACGGCATCAGCTTCGGTGCTGTCCAGGTTCCGTCCCACGGAAATCCTATCGTCATGATGGCGGACCATCAGACCACAGGCGGCTACACAAAGATCGCCAACGTGATCTCTGTGGACCTTCCGGTGCTTGCCCAGTGCATGCCGGGAATGAAGATCCATTTTGAGAAAGTTACGGTGGATGAGGCGCAGGATCTTTATTGTAAGGAAAAAGAAGAGTTCAGCGCGCTTGCGAAGAAACTGAATACCCCGGTGGAACCGGCGGACGATGAGCAGGCTGTGGCGATCGCAGCGGCATCCGAGGCGAACAAGACCGCATGGGTAAAGGCGGGAACATATAAGATCTCGGTAAATGGAAAAGAGTTTCTTGTGGAGCTTGAAAAAGAGATTGTGAGATTCCGATAAAAAGAAACATGGAGATGCAGGCCGGAAAATGACCGGATCGGTGAAGCATTTCAGCAGAATGGGTCGTGGGGGAATAGAGACCTTGAGATGCCGGGAACGAAAAGAACGGCATAGGAGAAAGGGGTAATGAAAAATGGGAGATTACAGAATGACAAAACCGGAAGAGATCTGGAAAAAGATCCGCGACGGAGAGATCACAGGCCCGACAGCCGGAATGTGCGGAGGATATGCACAGGCGAACCTTGTGATCCTGCCGAAAAAATATGCGGAAGACTTTAAAAAGTTCGCGGAGCGCAACCCGAAACCGTGTCCGATCCTCGAGATCATGGATGGTTCTCCTCTTGTCCATGATATGGGCGAGGGCGCGAACATCGTCACAGATATTCCGCGGTACTTTATCTATAAGAACGGCGTGAAGGTCGACGAGGTGACAGACGCATCTGAATACTGGCAGGATGATTTCGTTGGATTCCTCATCGGCTGCAGCTTCTCCTTCGAGGAGGCGCTCTTACAGGCCGGAATCGACGTGCGCCACATCTCCATGGGCAGAAATGTCCCGATGTACAAGACGAATATCGAGTGCGAAAAAGCAGGAGTCTTCGAGGGTCCGTTGGTATGCAGCATGCGCCCGATGACGCCGGAGGACGCGAAGAAGGCAGCCGAGATCACGGAAAAGTTCCCGAACGTTCACGGCGGTCCTGTCCACATGGGCGATCCGGCTGAGATCGGCATCAAGGATATCGACCATCCGGACTATGGCGATCCAGTGGAGATCCGCGAGGGCGAGATCCCGGTATTCTGGGCCTGCGGCGTGACCCCACAGGCAGCCGTCGAGCGGGCGAAGCCGCCGATCGTTATCACCCACGCCCCAGGACATATGTTCATCACGAACGTGAAGAACACGGAACTGAATGATTATCTGGAGAAAAAGAAACAAGGTACGAAGTCGCTGTGAAACAGAAGGAATAGAAGCGTCGCAGATGCGTGATCAGCTGTCAGCATCGGACATGCCAGATTTTGCCGGACAGATGCGGAAATGAAAGGATCGTGCCCTCGAGAGTGAGAGGTTCGGGTCACCGGGCCTTCGGATCCTGGAGAGTTGACAGAATCCGAAATCTGTGCTATTCTACCAGACGTTAAAACTTGTGTGGATTTTTAAAGAAGAACTTTTTTCGCCACACAATCACCCAAAATTTTATGGGTGGTTGTGTGGCGTTTTTTTGTTTAACAGAAAATTCCGATAGAACTTCCTACTAAACAAAAAGGAACTACGAGCCAATGATGTGTACTCGCGCGAAGATTCAGATTGTCGCAAGTGACTGCGCTCGGCGCGAGAATGTGTCGAGGCACATTCTTTTAATTGCTTATATCAACGAAGTTTTACATATGGAACTGTTACTTTAAAAATTATATGGGAGGTTATAATCATGAACGAAACTTTCATGAAGGAGAAGCCGGTCTTTCCGCTTCTCCTCGGAATGGGAATGCCCATGGTCTTGTCCATGCTGGTGAATTCCCTCTATAATATTGTAGACAGCTATTTTGTTGCCCAGATCAGCGAGAACGCCATGGAGGCGCTGTCCCTGGTGTTCCCAATCCAGAACTTTATCAACGCCATGGCCATCGGTTTCGGCGTGGGAATCAACGCGCTGATCGCCACGGCGAGAGGTGCCGGAAAAGAAAATGAAGCGCGCCGGGCAGCGACTCAGGGTGTTGTCCTGTCTGTGATCCACGGGATCCTCCTCTCTGTGATCTGCATCGTCATCATGCCCGGATTCCTTGGGAGATTCACAGGCGATCAGGAGGTCATCCGGTACGGTGTGCGCTACGCATCCGTCGCATTCCTGTTTTCACCGGTCATCATGGCAGGACTGGCCTTCGAAAAGATCTTTCAGGCAGTGGGGCGGATGAAGGTGTCCATGATTGCCCTGCTTGGCGGATGCATCACAAACATTATCCTGGATCCGATTTTAATCTTTGGACTGGCGTTCTTTCCGAAAATGGGAATCTCCGGCGCAGCGATTGCAACAGGTGTGGGGCAGCTTATTTCGCTCATGGTCTACCTTGCTTTCTATTTCAGAGGACCGGTTCCGGTAAAGCTGGAAGCAAGGTATAAGATTCCCGGTGGAAATACGATGAAGAAGCTCTACGGGATCGGAATCCCGGCAATCCTCAATCTGGCGCTGCCCTCCGTCATGATCTTTGTGTTAAACGGCCTGCTGGCGCAGTATTCCAGAAGCTATGTGGTCATTCTCGGAATCTACTATAAACTGCAGACCTTCCTCTACTTCCCGGCCAGCGGCATCATCCAGGGCATGCGCCCGGTGATCGGCTACAATTTCGGCGCCGGAGAGCGTGAGAGAGTCGGAAAGATCTACAAGACGACGTTAGCCATGACCGGTGCGATCATGGCAGCAGGAACGGTGCTTTGCCTTACGATCTCCAATACACTGATCGGTGCCTTCACCGACAATGCAGAGACCATCGCGGCAGGCGGTGCGGCTCTCAGGATCATCAGCGCTGGCTTCATCGTCTCAACGGTCTCCGTAACGGCATCCGGTGCCCTGGAGGGGATCGGTATGGGCGTACAGTCCCTGGTGATCTCGTTGCTCCGATACATCGTGGTCATTCTGCCGTCCGCTTTCATTTTATGTCATTTGTTTGGCGGCGGAGCAGTCTGGAACGCGTTCTGGATCACGGAGTTTGTGGCAGCGATCGTGGCTGAGATCGTGTACCGGGGAACGATAAAGAGGACCATGCCAAAACCACGATAAAATATAGGTTTTTCGGCAAAATTTAATCGAAATTTTGAAGAAAAACGGTTGACACACCCGGACATGTATAATATAATGTATAACTGTGACATCGGTTGAAAATGCTGTAGCCAAAGCCCCGGAAACAGTATTTTACGATAAAGGAACATTGATTGATTTAGTACAAACAGGAGGTCAACCCATGAAGAGCTTTATGGCTAGTCCAGCAACAATTGAGAGAAAATGGTACGTAGTTGACGCTACAGGATATACATTAGGTCGTCTGACATCAGAAGTAGCAAAGATCTTAAGAGGAAAGAATAAACCGATCTACACTCCGCACATCGACTGCGGCGATTACGTAATCGTAACAAACGCTTCCAAGATCAAAGTTACAGGTAAGAAGTTAGACCAGAAGATCTACTACAGCCACTCCGACTATGTAGGCGGAATGAAAGAGACAACTTTAAGAGAAATGCTCGAGAAGAAGCCGGAGAAGGTTATCGAGTTAGCAGTTAAGGGAATGCTCCCGAAGGGACCTTTAGGAAGAAGCATGATCACAAAACTTCACGTTTACGCTGGCCCGGATCACGAGCAGGCAGCACAGAAGCCGGAAGTTTTAGAAATCAAATTTTAATTAGAGGTCTGAAAGGAGGAAATTCATAATGGCTAGCACAAAATATTACGGAACAGGCAGAAGAAAAAAATCTATCGCAAGAGTATATCTTGTACCGGGAACAGGTAAGATCACAATCAACAAGAGAGATATCGATGAGTACCTTGGTCTTGAGACATTAAAGCTCATCGTTCGTCAGCCGTTAGCAGCAACAGAGACAGCTGATAAGTTCGACGTTATCGTTAACGTTCGCGGCGGCGGAGTTTCCGGACAGGCAGGCGCTATCCGTCATGGTATCTCCAGAGCTCTGCTTCACGCAGACATCGAGTACCGTCCGGTATTAAAGAAAGCTGGTTTCTTAACAAGAGATCCGCGTATGAAAGAAAGAAAGAAGTACGGCCTCAAAGCAGCTCGTCGCGCTCCGCAGTTCAGCAAGCGATAAT